>CAMDRB010000007.1 GCA_945906455.1 Caenispirillum bisanense | reverse complement strand
CATGAGAAGCGCCGCGGCGATCACCGGTCCTTTGCACATCGTCATCACTTGAAAAAAACGTTAGCCCTTCATGGCCTTGAGCATTGTCGACCCTAGGGACGCTGGCGAATCGGCCAGAAGGAAGCCGGCATCTTTCATGGCTTCAAACTTGGCCGCGGCGGTGCCCTTGCCACCCGAAATGATGGCGCCGGCATGCCCCATGCGCCGTCCCGGAGGAGCGGTTGAACCGGCGACAAAACCGACAATGGGTTTTTTCTTCTTCGCCGCTTTGTAAAATGCCGCGGCGTCTTCCTCAGCGGTGCCGCCGATTTCGCCGATCATGATAATGCCCTGGGTCTCGTCATCATTGAGGAACAGATCCAGGCAGTCGATGAAGTTGGTGCCGTTGACGGGGTCGCCGCCGATGCCGATGCACGTGGTTTGACCCAAACCGGCGGCGGTGGTCTGCGCAACAGCCTCATAGGTCAGCGTGCCCGACCGCGAGACAATCCCGATCTTGCCGCGCAAATGGATGTGACCGGGCATGATGCCGATTTTGCATTCGCCGGGCGTGATGATCCCGGGGCAATTGGGCCCGATGAGCCGGGTCTTGGAACCTTGTAACGCGCGCTTCACCCGCACCATGTCGAGCACCGGAATGCCTTCGGTGATGCAGACTGCCAGCGTCAGCTCGGCATCGATGGCCTCGAGGATGGCGTCGGCCGCGAACGGCGGCGGTACGTAGATCACCGACGCGTCGCAACCGGTTGCTTTCTTGGCGCTAGCGACGGTGTCGAACACCGGCAGATCGAGGTGGGTGGTGCCGCCCTTGCCGGGCGTCACACCGCCGACTATCTGGGTGCCGTAAGCAATCGCCTGCTCGGAGTGGAATGTGCCTTGGCTGCCGGTAAATCCCTGGCAAATGACTTTGGTCTTCTTATTGACGAGAACGGCCATCTACGCGGCCTCCTTCACGGCCTTGACCACTTTTTTAGCGGCGTCGGCGAGGTTATCCGCGGAAATGATCGGCAGGCCGGAATCGGCCATGATTTTCTTACCCAACTCGACGTTGGTACCTTCAAGGCGGACGACCAGCGGCACGTTGAGGCTGATTTCGCGCGCCGCCGAAACAACGCCTTCGGCGATCACGTCACAACGCATGATCCCGCCGAAGATATTCACCAGGATACCTTCGACGTTGGGGTCCGAGAGGATGATCTTGAAAGCCGTGGTAACCCGCTCCTTGGTCGCGCCACCGCCGACGTCGAGGAAGTTGGCGGGCGCAGCGCCATAGAGCTTGATGATATCCATGGTCGCCATGGCCAGGCCGGCGCCGTTGACCATGCAGCCGATCGAGCCATCGAGCTTGATGTAGTTGAGGTCGTGCTTGGAAGCCTCCAGCTCCATCGGATCTTCTTCATCCTCATCGCGTAGCTCGACGATGTCCGGATGACGGTAGAGCGCGTTGGAATCGAAGTTCATCTTGGCATCGAGCGGCAAGACCTCGCCTTCGCTCGTAACCACCAACGGGTTGATTTCCAGCATCGAGGCGTCGGTTTCCATGAAGGCGCGATAAAGCGCCATCAAAAGCTTGGTGCAGGATTTGACTTGATTATCCTTGAGGCCGAGCGCAAACGCGATCTTGCGGCAGTGGAAGCCTTGAATCCCGGTGGCCGGGTCGATGCCCTGAAATACGATCTTCTCGGGAGAGTCGTGGGCAACGTCCTCGATATTCACGCCGCCTTCGGTCGAGGCCATGATCGTGACCCGCGACGTTCCGCGATCGACCAGGATCGCGAGATAAAGTTCGCGGGCAATATTGCAGCCGGCCTCGATATAAACCCTCTTCACCTTTTTGCCGTCTGGGCCCGATTGGTGGGTGACGAGGGTATTGCCGATCATCTGCCGAGCGTTTTCCTTCACCTCAGCAACCGATTTGACGACGCGCACGCCGCCCTTGCCGCCGGCAGCGGCCTCCTTGAACTTACCTTTGCCCCGGCCTCCGGCGTGAATCTGCGATTTCACGACAAACACGCCGGCCTTAAGCCCTTCCGCGATCTTTTCAGCTTCTTCGGCGGTGTAGGCAACGCCGCCCGCGAGAATGGGCACGCCGAACTTCTTCAGAAGCTGCTTGGCTTGATACTCATGAATGTTCATTGAAGTCCTGTCAGGTTCTTACTTCAGGTTCTTGTCGATGTTCTTGCATGCGGCAACTAGGCCGCGCACGGCCGCGACCGAGTTGTCGAACATTTTCTGTTCGGCCTTATTGAGCGTGATTTCAACAATCCGCTCGACACCGCCCGCGCCGATTATGGTCGGCACGCCGACATAGAGATCCTTTTCGCCGTATTGGCCGTTGATGTAAGCAGCGCACGGCAGCACGCGCTTCTTGTCCTTGAGGTAGGCCTCGGCCATCTGAATGCCCGACGCCGCCGGCGCGTAAAATGCCGAGCCGGTCTTGAGCAATCCAACAATCTCGGCCCCGCCGTCACGGGTGCGCTGGACAATCTTGTCGAGGCGCTCCTGCGTCGTCCAACCCATCTTGACCAAATCCGGCAGCGGGATGCCGGCGACGGTGGAATAGCGGACGAGCGGCACCATGGTGTCGCCATGTCCACCAAGGACAAACGCGGTGACGTCTTCCACCGACACTTTGAATTCCTCGGCGAGGAAGTAGCGGAAGCGCGCTGAGTCGAGCACGCCAGCCATGCCGACGACCATGTTGTGCGGCAGGCCCGAAAACTCGCGCAGCGCCCAGACCATGGCGTCGAGTGGGTTGGTGATGCAGATGACGAAGGCATTCTTCGCATACTTCTTGATGCCGGCGCCGACCTGGCC
Source organism: Caenispirillum bisanense (assembly GCA_945906455.1). Lineage (GTDB taxonomy): Bacteria > Pseudomonadota > Alphaproteobacteria > Rhodospirillales > Rhodospirillaceae > SHVO01. Next base: position 34,083 of record CAMDRB010000007.1, on the reverse strand, counting down.
CATGACTTTGAGGTTGATCGTCAAAAGGTCGTCGCGGCTCATGCCGGCCTTGCGCGGCACGCCGGCGGTGACGATCACCACATCGGCGCCCTTGATGACCGAGTAATCGTTTCCGCCGACATAGGACGCGTTGACGCATTCGACGGGGGTGGATTCGGCCATGTCGAGGCTTTTGCCCTGGGGAATGCCCTCGGCGATGTCGAACATGACAACGTCGCCAAGTTCCTTCAGTCCGATCAGGTGAGCAAGGGTGCCGCCGATGTTGCCCGAGCCGACGAGCGCAATTTTACTGCGTGCCATGATGTCCCCATGTGGTCGTTTCTTATGGTTTTCGGCGGTCGGCGTCGTGACCGACGGGACCGCATATTGCGCTGCCGTGGTAGCGCGAATCCTGTCCTCAGGGCAAGCACGCGGGCGGGATCGCGCCGGGATACGGGGAGAGGCTGCTTTCTTCCATCCCGGGACTGAACTAAGCTTTTTTGGGCGGCGGACATTTGGGAAAGGCGGTCATGTCGAGCGCGAGTTGGCCAAAAAGCGCCGTCACTCCAGCAGTTATGGGCGCATTTATGGCGATTTTTGCCGCGCAGGCGTGCCTGGGCGCCCAGAGTCCGCCGGCAAAGCCGGACCCCCGTCCCGATCTGTCGCAGGCTTGCGCGGGACCCACCACGACCCCGGTCTGTGCGCTGAAAACCTATCTTGCCTGCGTGCTCTACGACGCGCCGCATTTGTGCGCCGCCGTCGGCCTCGAAGGTATCGCGGAGCGTTATCCCGGGCCCGACACCCTGGATGAGGCCGTGCTCGCGGCACCGTGGACGCTGGCCTTCGAGCGCCTGATGCCCGAGTCCTTTGCCCTGCATCTTTATGACGGCGGCCCGGTTCCCGCGGACCGATTCCAGACAACCCCGCCTGACGCCTTACCGACGACCGGCCTCGAAGACGGGGCCTATGAACTGATCCTCGACGTGCCCGAGCCTTATGTCGAAGGATTGGTCTATCGCCTGTCGAGTTTCTACCGCCTGGTCGAGGGCGACTGGCGGCTGGTCGCCTGGTCGAGCTCGCGCGCCAAAGCCTGCGATACCGAATTCGGCACCGCAGCCTGGCCGCCGTGCCGCTGGTTTCTGAAGGATCTGCGCCAGCGCAATATTTTCGCCGCCGACGTCACCAAGCTCTGGAACGCGCCGAAAGGCGCCGGGCGCGAGGATTACCCGCACCCGGGCATGGAGATCAAAGCCAGCCTGCCCGCCCAGCCGGTGGTCGCACCCTTCGCCGGGACGGTTGTGCGCCGCAGCCTGAAATATCCCGACGTGCCGTTCTACGACTGGGTGGTTATCCAGGGAGAGAATCGCCAGGCCAATATGACCGCGAAAATCGCCTTGGTGGACCGCAACGGCCCGCCGCCCGGCGGTCGGATCGAGGCGGGAGCACCGCTGGGCCGGCCACAGTGGGTGGAGGACGAGCATCCCGGCGCCGGGCGATTTTATCATATCGAGTTGTTGCGCGACGGACTACAGATCGACCCCAGGTCGGTGATGCGCGAACGCAAGGCGCGGTAATCCGGAAACTGAAGGCTGGGTGGCGGTGGAAAAATGCGGGCGAGGACGATGAACCGTTTGGCCGGTGCGGGCTTCGCCCTGCTGCTCTCGTCCTGCGCCAGCGGGCCGGGGCCGACAGGCGCGGCGCTGCCAACGTCGCTACCCGACCTGACTTCTTATGCCTTGATCCATACCGACGCCGGGCGGCGCCAGGCGCGGCATGTTTCGGTCGACGAAGCCGCCCGCGTGCTCGCCGGGTTCGATGTGATTTTTATCGGCGAAGCCCACCAGCACCCGGGCAATCATATGGCGGAGATGGCGCTGCTGCGGGCAATTTATGCGCGAGCGCCGAACGTGAGCCTGTCGCTCGAACAGTTCGAGCGCGACGTTCAGCCGGTGCTTGACGATTATTTGGCGGGGAAGATGGGCGAAACGCCCTTCACCGAAAAGGCCCGCGCGTGGAGTAATTACACCACGAGCTATCGGCCGCTGGTGGAGTTCGCCAAGGACCACAAGCTGCCGGTGATCGCCGCCAATGCGCCGGAGAAATTCATTCGCTGTGTCGGTCGCGAGGGCACGGGGTTTTTTGCCCGGCTCAAGCCCGAGCAGCGGCTGTGGGCGGCGGCCGAATTGAACCTGCAGGACGGCCCCTACAGGGACAAGTTTCTGGGCTTTGTCGGCGGCGATGCCGGCCATGGTGGCGACGGCGCCAAGGAAAAACCGGCGGTGCGCCCGCCGCCGAGCGAAACCGCGCTCCGCAGCTTTGCCGCGCAAGTGACCCGCGACGACACCATGGCCGAGTCCATCGCCCTGCACTTGCAGAAGAACCCGGGGCGCAAGGTGGTGCATATCAACGGCTCGTTCCACAGCGCGGACTTTCTCGGGACCGTCGAACGCCTAACGATGCGCGCGACCGGACTGAAAGTCGCGGTGGTGAACCCGGAGTTCGCTGACGACCCCAACAGCTTGGAGGTCACGCCGCAAGTGGCCAAGGCCGGCACCTTCACGCTGCTTATGCGCCAGTTGCCCGACTTCTACGCCACCGACGAAGAAATGAGCGCCGCCGTCAAAAAGCAAATCGAGGCCCGCAACCGCAATACGTGCGAGTTTTAGATCACCGCTTGCCAGCTATTCCAAATGCCGTTGCTTGATATAGTCGGCGGCCTGCATTTCGATCAAGCGTGAAGCGGTACGGGCGAATTCGAAACCGCCCTCGCGGCCCGAATAAAGCTGGTCCGGCGGCACGGCGGCAGAGCACACCAGCGCCGTGCGGTGCTCGTAAAGTGCGTCGATCAGGGTGACAAAGCGACGCGCCGAGTCCTTCTTCTCCTCGGTCATCTGCGGAATATCCTTGAGGATAACGGTGGAGAATTGCGCGGCAACGGCCAAGTAGTCGCTGGGGCCCAGCGGTTGATCACATAAATCGCTGAAGGCAAAACGCGCGACCTCGTGGGCAGCGGCCGGCACCGTTATGCGCCGGCCCGGCATCTGTACAAAGTCGGCACTGAGCGGCGCGTCGTCGGTCAGCCGTGCCCAAGCCGCGTCCAGCGCGGCATCGGCTGTTGGCCCCAGCGGCGTGTGATAGACCGTCTGGCCGGCAAGGCGCCCTAAGCGGTAATCTTGCGCCGAATCCAGTGCGAGCACGTCCAGGCGCTCCTTGATGAGGGCTATGAACGGCAAGAAGCGCTCACGCTGAAGACCGTGCCTGTAGAGGTCGTCGGGGGGCCGGTTGGATGTCGACACGATGACGACGCCGCGTTCAAACAACTTCTGAAAGAGTCGCCCAACGATCATGGCGTCGGCGATATCGCGCACTTCTAGCTCATCTAGACACAGAAGCGTCGTGTTGTCGGCGATGCCGTCGGCCATGCCGGGAATCGGGTCGCCCTCGTCCTCATACATGGGCATCTGACGGCGGCGGTGGATCTCGGCATGGATGTCGCGCATGAAGGCGTGAAAGTGGACGCGTTCCTTGGCGGCCAGCGGCGTGGTGTCAAAAAACAGGTTCATAAGCATGGACTTGCCGCGCCCCACGCCGCCGTAAAGATAGAGACCTTGGGGCGGCGGCGTCGCATCGCGCGCTTTGAGGCCAAAGCGGTCCATCCAGCCGCGTTTGCCGCTCTTGGAGGCGTAGCCGTTCAAGGCATGGGCGAGGCTAGAGAGTTTCTCCGCCGCCAGTTCCTGATTCGGATCGGGCTTGAGGCCGCCGGCCTCCACGAGGCCGCGGTAGCGTTGCAGCGGCGTTTCAGTCATTGCGGTGACAAGTCTGCGGCCTGGATACGCAACGTGCCGCCCCTAGGAGAGAGGCGGCACGGGGAGATCGACGTCATATGTGCGGAACGCTTAGCCGTCTTTATTGATCTTTTCGATCAGGTCTTTCAACGTCTTCTCGGCCTGGTCGTTGGGGACTTGGCAGGTTCCGGCCGCGTTATGACCGCCGCCGTTATATTTCAAACACAACTCGCCGACGTTTGTCTTGGACGAGCGGTCGAAGATTGACTTGCCGATGGCAAATACCGTGTTCTGCTTTTTCAAACCCCACATCACGTGGATCGAAATATTGGTCTGCGGATACAGCGCGTAGATCAGGAAGCGGTTGCAAGCCCAAATCGTTTCCTCATTGCGCAAATCGAGAATCACCAGATTCTTATGGACCGTAGAGGAACGCTTGATCTGCTCCTTGGCTTTGGCTTCGTGCTCGACATAGACATCAATGCGTTCGACAACATCAGGCAGCATGACGATGTCATCCACCGACATCTGGACGCATTTATCTATGAGTTCCATCATGAGCTGATAGTTGGATATGGTGAATTCACGGAAGCGGCCCAACCCCGTGCGCGCGTCCATAATGAAGTTCATAAGATCCCAACCCTGGGGATTGAGGACTTCGTTCTTGTTAAACTGGGCGGCATCGCCTTTGTCCACGGCTTCCATGAGCGCGTCGGATATGCGCGGCAGCTTCTTTTTGCCCCCGTAATAGTCGTAGACGACCCGGGCGGCCGACGGCGCCTTCGGGTCGATGATATGGTTTTGTTGTTTGCCGACGCGGACGGTTTCGCTCTCGTGATGGTCGAAGGCCAGGTAGGCACCCGATACAAAGGGCAAATTGGTGGTGATGTCGCGATTGGTGATCTCGATCACGCCGTCCTGCATGTCCTTAGGGTGGACGAACTTGATCTCGTCGATCATGTTCAATTCCTTGAGGATCGCGGCGCAAACGAGGCCGTCGAAATCGCTGCGCGTAACAAGCCGGTATTTTACTGAGGACATCGAAAACTCCCCTCGACAAAAGTACGTCCGGGCGAAAAGATAAACAGGACGAGGGGTTAAGACAACGCCCGATCGGCGGCAAGGGCAATTACCCAGGCGCACGGCGCCTGTGGATAACATTGTAAGGTGGGCCCGATGGCTGCGAAGAGACGCCTTTTTTGGGCCAAATCCGGGCGCGGATTGGCCTTGGCGTTCGCCGCGCTTCTGATAAGCGCCTGCGGAACGCCAGCCTATGTGGACAGCCGCCGTGAGGCCGGTCAGAAGGCCCCTGTCGGTCCCTCGACTCCCGATCTGGTGGCAATTTGCTCTTCCAGTTCCGGCTCGGCGGCGACCGATGTCATTAAACTTGCCGAGTCGGAATGTGCCAAAACCGACCGTATTCCCGAACTCCAGCGCGAAGAGCGCTGGACGTGCACCATGCTGGCCCCCCGTCGGGTTTTTTACAGGTGCGTGCCAAAACCATAAAGTCCGCACATATGCTATAAGGGGCCGCCGGCGAACGCGGGGGTCTTTGATGAAGAAGATGCGCATCGGTGCGATGGCTGCGTCGGTCGCCCTCGCGGTTGGCGCATTCCTGGGAGCCCAGCGCTTAGCCCTGATCCCGGGCCCTTGGTCGAAATCCGGACTCTACGGCGCACCCCCCAGAGACGGCAGGACAAACCAAGACTCCCTTTCCGCTGCCGTCGCCGACAACCCGAACGATTACATGGCCTACTACCGGCGCGGCATCATGTTCGATCGACGGCGTGAATATGATAAGGCGCTCGCGGACTTCGATCAGGCGGTAAGACTTAGCCCCGCACCCTTAAGTCTCGAGGCTTTGGGCATCCGCGCAAGGGATTCAGCCGACCCTGAGACGCATACCTTAGGCCTCGTCTTTCTGATTCGCACCACGCGGGCCGAAACCCTTCAAAAGATGAACCGGCCGGTTGAGGCCCTTGAGGATCTCGATCACGCCGTCGCCCTCGACGGAACGAAGATCGATGTCGTCTATTCGCGTGGGATGCTGCGCACGATAACCGGCCGGTACGAAGACGCCATCGCCGACTTCGATGCCATCCTTAGGCGAAGAGACAATCGTGATTGGCTTTTTGGCCGCGGCCTCGCCAGATATTTCAATGGCGATTGGAAAGATGCGGCCGCAGATCTTCAGGAAGCGCTGCGGCGCGCACCCGGAAACGATACCTATCTCATCTGGCTGGCAAAGGCCCATCTGCGCGCCGGCATACCGCTTCCAACGCAGCCGTTCGCCAACGTCGATAGACAAAGTGGAGCTTGGGCGGTGATAGAAGCCCTGATGACCGACCACAATCCAGCGCAGTTCAGTGCCGGGGTTAAAGCCGGGGCAGGTTATTCAGCCGCAGGCGCCCGTTCAGCGGCAGGCGTCGGTGACGCCCGGTGTAAGGCAGTGCTTTTCCTGGGTGAATGGTTGACGATTCGCAAAGGCGGTGACGGCGCCCGCGCCATGTTTGCCGAAGCCGAAAATCTGTGCCCGCCCTTGAGCATCGAACGGGCGGCCGCGGCGGCGGAATTGCAGCGGGCAGCGCCCTAAGCGTCCGGCGCGGGCCTCGCACGATCGATTTCAACCCGCGCGTTCGACCATTTTCATCTTGATGTCGGCGATGGCCTTGGCGGGGTTTAAGCCCTTCGGACAGGTGTTGGTGCAGTTCATGATGGTGTGGCAGCGATAGAGCCGGAAGGGATCTTCGAGATTATCTAGGCGCTCGCCGGTGGCTTCGTCGCGGCTGTCGTTAATCCAGCGTGCGGCCTGCAACAGAATGGCGGGTCCCAAATAGCGATCACCGTTCCACCAGTAACTCGGGCAGCTGGTCGTACAGCAGAAGCAAAGAATGCATTCCCACAGGCCGTCGAGCTTGGCGCGCTCTTCCGGTGACTGCAGCCGTTCGCCGCTGGAGGGCGGCGGCGTGTCGTTTTTCATCCAGGGTTCAATGGACGCGTATTGCGCGTAGATATGCGTGAGATCGGGCACGAGATCCTTGACCACCGGCATATGCGGCAATGGGTAGACTTTTACTGTGCCTTTACAATCTTCGATCGGCTTGAGGCAGGCGAGCGTATTGCCGCCGTCGATATTCATCGAACACGAGCCGCAAATTCCCTCCCGGCACGAGCGGCGCAGCGCCAAGGTCTGATCGGTCTCGTCTTTGATCTTGAGCAGCGCGTCGAGGACCATCGGACCGCAGCTGTCCATGTCGACATCGTAGCTGTCGATACGCGGGTTGGCGCCGGTATCGGGGTCATACCGATAGATGTCGAAGCGCCTGAGGTTCTTGGCGCCCGCGGGTGCGGAAAACGTCTTGCCCTTGGTGGGCTTCGAGTTCTTGGGCAGCGAAAACTCAACCATGTGCAGTCCTTTGGCTTAACGATGCCGGCATCGCCTATTCGGCCTAATCCACGCTCTAGTACACGCTCTAGTACACGCGGGCCTTGGGCGGGATGTATTTGACGTCGTTGGTCAGGGTGTAGGTGTGGACGGGGCGGTAATCGAGCTTCACTTTCCAGTCGGCGCCGACCCAAGCCAGCGTATGTTTCATCCAGGTCTCGTCGTCGCGATTTGGAAAATCCTCGTGGGCGTGGGCACCGCGGCTTTCCTGGCGTGCTTCAGCGCCTTTGATGGTCGCGAGCGCGCAGGCCATGAGGTTTTCCAGCTCAAGGGCCTCGATGAGATCGGTATTGAAGATCAGCGAGCGGTCAGAAACCTTGATATCGCGCAACGAAGCGGCGATCTGGTCCAGCTTGTCGCAGCCCTCCTTCAAGGTTTTGGTCGTGCGGAAAACCGCGGCGTCGTTCTGCATGGTGCGCTGCATGCTCTTGCGGATCTGCGCGGTCGTGAGCGAGCCGTTGGCATTGCGCAGGCGCTCGAGCCGGCTGAGTGCCAAGTCGGCGGCATCCTTGGGCAAGGGCCGGTGGGGGGCGCCTTTCTTGATGAGGTCCTTGGCGCGCAAGGCCGCGGCGCGGCCAAAAACGACGAGATCCAATAGCGAGTTCGTCCCGAGACGGTTGGCGCCGTGCACCGAGACGCAAGCCGCTTCGCCGATCGCCATGAGACCCGGAATGACCGCATCGGGATTGCCGGCCAGCGGGCGGACGGCTTCGGCCATGTAATTGGTGGGAACGCCGCCCATATTATAGTGCACGGTGGGCAGCACCGGGATCGGCGCTTTGGTGGCGTCGACGCCGGCGAACACCTTGGCGGTTTCGGTGATCCCGGGCAGGCGCTGATGCAGCACTTCGGCACCGAGGTGTTCGAGGTGCAGAAGGATATGATCCTTCTCGGGCCCTACCCCGTGGCCTTCGCGAATTTCCATGGTCATGGCGCGGCTGACGACATCGCGCGAGGCGAGATCCTTGGCCGTCGGCGCGTAACGCTCCATGAAGCGTTCGCCGTGGCTGTTGGTGAGATAACCGCCCTCGCCGCGCGATCCTTCCGTGATCAGCACGCCGGCGCCGTAAACGCCGGTAGGATGGAATTGCACGAATTCCATGTCTTGGAGCGGCAAGCCGGCACGCGCCACCATGGCGTTGCCGTCGCCGGTGCAGGTATGGGCCGAGGTGCACGAGAAATAGGCGCGGCCGTAGCCGCCCGTCGCCATAACGGTGGTGTGGCCCTTGAAGCGGTGAATCGTTCCGGTGGCCATGTCGAGGGCGACGACGCCGCGGCAGCCTTCGCTGTCCATCATCAGGTCGATCGCGAAGTATTCGACAAAGAACTCGGCCTTATGCTTCAGACTCTGCTGATACAGCGTATGCAGAATCGCGTGGCCGGTGCGGTCGGCGGCGGCACAGGCGCGCTGCACCGGCGCCTCACCGAAATTGCGCATGTGGCCGCCAAAGGGCCGCTGGTAGATCTTGCCGTCGGGCGTGCGCGAGAACGGCACGCCGTAGTGTTCAAGTTCGTGGACAGCCGGGATCGCCTCGCGGCACATGTATTCGATGGCGTCCTGGTCGCCGAGCCAGTCGGCGCCCTTGACGGTGTCGTACATGTGCCAAACCCAATTGTCCTCGGCCATGTTGCCGAGCGCGGCGCCGACACCGCCCTGGGCAGCTACGGTGTGGCTGCGGGTCGGGAAAACCTTGGTGATGCAGGCGGTCTTCAGTCCGTGCTGGACCATGCCGAAGGTGGCCCGCAAGCCCGCGCCGCCCGCGCCGACAACTACCACGTCATACTCGTGGTCAATAATGTTGTATGCGGCCATGGCGCTTAAACTCCGAACGAAACAATCAGCGAGGAGACGATGCCGAGGGCCGCAAGGCCATAGCACATGAATTTGACGACAATGATCGTACCTATCCGCCAGCCGTGATGGCCGACATAGTCCTCGACCACGACCTGCAGGCCGAGCTGGGCATGATGGAATGATACGCCGAGGAACAAGATCATGGCCGTGGCATTGCACGGTGCCGACAACCACGCGACGAATTCCTCAAAGCCGCTTCCGACAAGGCCAACGACGGCCGCGACAAACCAAACCGTCAGAGGAATCAGCGCCAGCGCGGTCAGGCGCTGCGCCCACCAGTGGTGCAAACCTTCCTTGGCGGTGCCGAGGCCCTGAGCACGGCCGAGAGGTGAGCGGAAATTGTGAGATGCGAACATCGGGCGGCCTTCTTTACGCCAACGCAAGGAGCCAGGATAGGGCGGTGAGCGCCACCGTACCCGCGATAACAACCATATTGGCGCGTCGGGTTTCGACGATCTCTAAGTTCAGTCCAGCGTCCCAAAACAAATGCCGGATGCCGTTGCACAGGTGATAAAAGAGCGCGGTCGAGAACCCCGCCAACAAGAGATAACCCAAGGGCGAACCTACGAAGGCGCTGAAGGCGGCATAGGATTCCCCGCCGTAAGCAGCGCTAACGATCCAGCTCGTCAGCAGAAGCATGCCGCCGGTCAGTCCGACACCGGTAATCCGGTGCGTGATGGACAGCCAGGCCGCCAGTGGCAGCCGGTAAACTTGGAGGTGAGGCGACAGCGGCCGGTCGGCGGGCTTGGCGGTTTGGGTCATGGCGGGTCCGATGCGCTAGCTCAGCAGTTGATGTCTAAGACTTAGTGTTGAAAGACATTTTCGGCGCGGAGGCCCGCTCCCGGGCGACCCCTTGCCAGTACTACTCACCCCATCCGGTGAAGTCAATTCAAGTCGGAAATCGCCGCTGCCTGTGCGATCAGCCGCTCGGCCTCACGGACATGGAGGACTTCCACCAGCCGGCCATCCAACACCGTGACGCCCCTTCCCTTTTCGACCGCCTCGGCATGAGCCGCGACAATGCGCTCAGCCCGCGCGCGCTCGGCTGCGGACGGCGCGAAGGCGGCATTAGCCGTTGCGATCTGCTTGGGATGAATAAGTGTCTTGCCGTCAAAGCCCAGCGCGCGGCCTTGGCGACACGCTGCTACGAACCCGGCCTCATCGTCGAGATCGATGTGCACGCCGTCCAACACAAGAAGTCCGTGAGAGCGCGCGACCAACACGCAGTGCTGCATGGCGTAGAGCATCGGCGCGCGGTCGGCGGGATGGGCGCAGTGCAGATCATTGGCAAGATCCGCGGTACCAATCATGAACCCCGCCAACCGCGGCGAGGATGCGGCGATCGCCGCAGCCGCAAGAATGCCGCGCGGTGTTTCCATCATCGCCCACAGCGCGAAATTGTCGCTCGCGCCACCGGAGCGCAGCAAGTCATCAACCCGGCTTACATCCGCGGGGCCGTTGACCTTCGGGAGAACCATGCCATCGGCGGCGGATCGGGCAATGGCGGCGATATCATCTTTGAGCCAGTCCGTATCGAGCCCGTTGGCGCGAATCAGGATCTCGCGACGGCCATAGCACTTGGAATTAGCGGCGGAGACCGCTGCGGCGCGCGCGACCGATTTCGCGTCTGGCGCCACGGCGTCTTCCAAATCGAATATCAATCCGTCGGCGGGAAGGTCCTTGGCCTTGTCCAACGCGCGGGGGTTGGAGGCGGGCATGTACAGCATGCTGCGGCGAGGCCGCGTTGCGGGACGGTCGGCGGGGGATGCCATATGCGCGCGTGCTCCTGTGACGTGGTGACGCCGGTCAGATCATAGCCGGAGAAGCGCCCGGCGGAAGAGATTGGCGGTAGAGTTTGGCGAAAGTCTTGCGGCAACGCCGGCAGGCAGTGTAGGAGGCCGGGCATGGACCTCGGGGCGGCCACACCTTTCTTCATGAACCTGGCCTTCGTGCGCGGTGCCGTGGTCGGCTTCGCGCTGGCCGCGCCGATCGGTCCAGTGGCGGTGCTTTGCATCCGCCGCGCACTGGCCCGCGGACTGTTCCAGGCGCTTGTCGTGGGACTCGGCGCCGCGCTGGCCGACGCGGCCTTCGGCGCAGCGGCCGGGCTTGGCATCACGGTCGTCGCCACATTTGTGCGCGAGTACGAAACGGTCATCGGAACAGCGGGCGGTCTCTTGGTGCTCGTGCTTGGCGTGACGACCTACCGCGCACCGGTCGTCGTGAGCGGCTGCGCGGTCGCGGTGAACAACCTTGGCCGGGACTTTGCCGCCGCGTTCAGTATGGCGATTACAAATCCCGCGACCATGATCGCCGCTGTGGGCCTGTTTGCCGCCTTCGGGCCGATTGATATCGGAGTCGCGCTGAAAGCTGCCTTATGGCTGATCCTCGGCGTTTTCGCGGGGTCGGCGGTGTGGTGGCTGATCCTCGCCGGCGTTGTCTCAAGACTTCGCGAACGATTCATCGCGAGCGGCTTGCCGTGGCTGAACCGGGTCTCCGGCAGCGTCATCGCTCTTTCGGGGTTTCTCGTCCTGGCGACGCTGGCAATGAAGGTTTTGAACCAGTCGGGTTAGAGCGAGCAGCGATTATTCGGAATCTTGCCGCTCGCTCTAACTATTTGTTTGAGCATCGCTTTCTCCGAAAACCGGACGTCCACTTTTCGGCGCGATGCTCTAGCGGCCAGCGTTCAGGTATTCCTTCACCAGGACTTCGGCGATTTGCACGGCATTGAGCGCGGCGCCCTTGCGCAGATTGTCCGCGACGCACCAGAATGACAGCCCATTCTCGACCGAGGAATCCTTGCGGATGCGCGAGATAAAGACGTCGTCTTCGCCGGCCACTTCCGCCGGTGTGGTGTAGCCTTCGTCGGCGCGGCGATCGACGACGCTCACGCCCGGCGCCTTGGAAAGGATCGCGCGCGCGCCTTTATCGGTGATCGGCTTCTCGGTTTCGATGTTGACGTACTCGGCATGACCAACAAAACTGGACACGCGTGCGCAGTTGGCGTGCACTTTGATCTCAGGGTCCAGAATCTTGCGCGTCTCGACCGCCATCTTCCATTCTTCCTTGGTCGCGCCGCCGTCGAGAAAAATGTCGATGTGCGGAATGACATTGAAAGCGATTTGTTTGGTGAAAATGGATTTGGTCAGCACTGCCGCCTGATTGGCGTAGACGCCTTTGGTCTGGTTAAACAGCTCGTCCATGCCCGACTTGCCGGCACCCGAAGTGGACTGGTAGGTGGACACCACCACACGCTTGATCTTGAAAGCGTCGTGCAAAGGCTTCAGGGCCATGACCAATTGAATCGTCGAGCAGTTGGGATTCGCGATGATGCCCTTCTTCTTGTAGCGCGCAATTGCTTCCGGATTTACTTCCGGCACCACCAACGGAACGTCGGCGTCCATGCGAAAATAAGACGTGTTGTCGATCACCACGCAACCCGCCGCCGCCGCGCGCGGGCTGTGCACGGCCGAGACCTTCGCACCCGGCGAGGACAGGGCAAGATCGACGCCTTTGAAGTCAAACTTGGCGAGGTCGAGGACTTTGAGAACGTCATCTTCGCCGAACGAGACCTCCCGGCCGACCGAACGCGCGGACGCGAGGGCATGGACCTTCGAGACCGGGAACTTGCGTTCCCAGAGGATATTCAGCATCTCGCGGCCGACGTTGCCGGTGGCGCCGATGACGGCGACGACATAGCCGTCGCGCCGCGGCGGCGCACGTGAGGTGTCAAGCATAGCCATAACCCATTGTTCTCATTTAGTTTTTAGTTCAGACCCGCGACAAGCCGCCACCGGTCGGAAAAACGAGCGGCAAACTACGCCGCCCCGGGCCTGAAATCAACAATCGCCAGAAGTTGAGCCATAATCGGGACATGAGCCGCAGATCCGAAATTAGGCGATTCGCCACCTACGCGGCCTTCTGGCCCCACTACTTGCGTGAACATGCGCGGCCGATGACCCGCGCCCTGCACTACGTCGGGACCGGACTTGCGCTCTCGCTGCTGATTTCTGGCGCGACAACGAACGCCTGGGCTTTCGCCGCGGTTCCTTTCGCCGGCTACGGATTCGCCTGGACGGCCCACGCCCTGGTCGAGGGCAATAAGCCGGCGACATTCACTCATCCATGGTGGTCGCTGATCAGCGACTTCAGAATGTTCGAGCTATTTGTGACCGGACGGCTTGGGCCGCACTTAGTGAAGGCCGGCGTGAAACCGGCGCGGTCTTAACGGCGCTTGGGGAAATACCGCGGGCCACCCGAGGACGGCGGCGGCTCGCTGTTATCCTTGTGCCGGAAAACCAGGCGGCCCTTATCAAGGTCGTAAGGCGTGACCTCGACCGTGACGCGGTCGCCGACCAGCGTGCGGATGCGGTTTTTTTTCATGCGCCCGGCCGTGTAGGCGATGATTTCGTGATCGTTGGAAAGTTTCACCCGGTAGCGCGCTTCAGGTAGGACATCGGTAACGACGCCCTCGAATTCGAGCAGTTCTTCCTTAGCCATGGTTACTCCGGGCGGCTTGCAAATTTAGAGCGGGACGGCCCGCCGGACGGCCCACTCATAAACACTAAAGTGCTTTTAAATTGGTGGCGGCGGCTTTGCCGCGTTCCTGCTGAACGTCGAAGCTGACTCTCTGACCCTCGTTCAAGGAATCGAGGTTGGCGTTTTGCACGGCCGAAATATGCACGAAGACATCCTTCGAGCCGTCCTCCGGCTGAATAAATCCAAAACCCTTGGTCGCATTGAACCACTTCACGGTGCCCACCGGCATGTGTCTCTCCAGAACAGATGACCGCAATGCACATGCACGGCGGGCCTAACTTCAAAACGGGTGGGACCGGGTCAGCTCACAATAGGGAGTCAGAACAAGGTCAACCCATCGCGAGCCGACCGGCACTTCATATGACTTTATGCGTTATTTTTCAATGCGCGATGCAGCCGGTGTCGCGATTCTAAAGTTCACATAATAAGGTAGGCCGGAGCCCGTGCGAACTTGGAAATCGGGGTGACAGTAGCAACATTATGAATCTAGTGTGGTTTTTGGACTTGAATTTCTTCGTCCGGGCGGGGCGCGCAGGCGATTAGGCGCGCCAATATCCCCGGCCCGAACCTCGCCTCAGGCCGCGAGCTGTGCCAGTTCCTTCACCACGGCGTCGCCCATGACGGCTGTGGCTACGCTGGTCTGGCCCGCTTCCACAATGTCGGCCGTACGCAGGCCCGCGCTGAGGACGTTTTGCACGGCTTTTTCAAGCAGGTCGGCGTCGGCCGCGAGATTGAAGGAATAGCGGAGCATCATGGCGTAAGAGAGAATCATGGCGAGCGGATTGGCGACGCCCCTTCCCGCGATGTCCGGCGCTGAGCCATGGATGGGCTCAAACAGCGCGGCCTGGCGACCCGATGCCTCCTTCAGCCCCAAGCTCGCCGACGGCAACATACCAAGCGAGCCCGTCAGCATGGAAGCAAGGTCGGAAAGCAGGTCGCCGAACAAGTTATCGGTGACGATGACGTCGAACTGTCTCGGGCAGCGGACCAGCTGCATGGCGCAGTTGTCGGCGTACATGTGGACGAGATCGACGTCGCTGAACTCGGTCGCATGCAGCTTGGTGACTTCGTCGCGCCACAAGACACCGCTTTCCATGACATTGGCTTTTTCGACCGAGCAGACCTTCTTGCGGCGCTTGCGCGCGAGCTCGAAAGCCACGCGCGCGACGCGGCGAATTTCCGAGCTTGTATACACTTGCGTATTGATGCCCCGGCGCTCGCCATTTGGCAGCGTTTCGATCCCGCGAGGCTCGCCGAAGTACACGCCACCGAGCAGTTCGCGCACGATCATAAGGTCGAAGCCCTTGACGACATCGGCCTTCAGTGTGGAGGCGCCTGAGAGTACGTCAAAAACCAGCGCCGGCCGTAGATTGGCAAACAGCCCCATTTCCTTGCGGATGGCGAGCAGTCCCCGTTCAGGCCGATCCTTGAAAGGCAGCGTGTCCCACTTCGGCCCGCCGACGCAGGCCAGCAGTACGGCATCGGCCTCCTTCGCGCGGGCAATGACGGCCGCCGTCACCGGCGTACCGTGTTTGTCATAGGAAATGCCGCCGACGAGATCCTCGGTAATCTCGAATGCCGTGCGGCCGGCGCTCTGAAACCAATCGATGACCTTGCGCGTGGCGCCCATCACCTCCGTGCCGATGCCGTCGCCGGGGAGCAGGAGAATTTTCTTTTTCGGCGCGGTCATGGGTTCAAGGCCTCGGAATTGCTCCGGGAGTGGATTCCGGTTTTCCCGCCCAAAATGCGACAAAACAAAAACTTAGAGCGCGATTTCGATTCAATAAAAAACAATCGCGTTCTAGCCGGCCTAGCCTTTGTCGGAAGCCGCGGTGGCTTCGCCGCTGCTCATGACTTCTTCGGTGATGCGCGCGGCGCGCCCGCGGCGGTCGCGCAGGTAGTAGAGTTTCGCGCGGCGGACACGGCCTTTGCGGACAACCTCGATCTTGTCGATGATCGGCCCGAACAACGGAAACACGCGCTCGACGCCTTCGCCGAAAGAGATTTTGCGGACCGTGAAGGACGAATTCACGCCGGCGTTTTTGCGGGCGATGCATACGCCCTCGTAAGCCTGGGTGCGTTCGCGTTGACCTTCCGACACTTTCACGTGGACGCGAAGCGTGTCCCCCGGGGAAAAGTCCGGCACCGTGCGCTTGGCCAGCATTTCGGTCATATAGTCGTGTTCGAGTTTCTGCATTGTGTTCATTGTCGTTGTCCTTTTCACTCTAATCTCTGCTTGCCCGCCCGCTTGATGGGGTGCGGCTTTATCTTTTGCTGTCTTTTGCCTTCTCATAACGCGCCCATAACTCCGGACGCCTTACACGTGTGATCTCTTCGGCTTGAGCCCGCCGCCATGCCTCGACTTTGGCATGATGGCCGGATTTGAGTACCTCGGGCACTTCGCGCCCCTGCCACGTATCGGGTCGCGTGTAGTGCGGATATTCTAGTAAGCCATTCTCAAAACTCTCGTTCGCCAGCGACTCCGTTTTACCGACCACGCCCGGAAGCAACCGGACCACCGCGTCGAGTAGTGCGATGGCCGCGGCCTCGCCGCCGGAAAGTATGAAGTCGCCGAGGCTTAGCTCCTCCACATCTTGTGCCTCAAGCAGGCGCTGATCGACGCCTTCGTAGCGGCCGCAGATCAGTGTGACACCCGGTCCCGCCGCCAGAGCCCGCACGCGCGCCTGATCTAAAATCCGGCCCCGCGGGGTCAAATAGATCAGCGGCGTGCCGTTCGGGCGGGAGGCGGCGATGGCGGCGTTCAGTACATCGGGCCGCATCACCATACCGGCGCCGCCCCCGAAGGGGCTGTCATCAACGGTGCGGTGCTTATCGCTCGCGAAGCCCCGAATGTCCACCGTTTCCAGAGTCCAGATCCGCTCTTCTAAGGCCTTGCCGGCAAGCGAGGCGCCCAAGGGTCCCGGAAACATCTCCGGGAACAACGTCAGCGCGACCGCCCGGAAGGAAGATGCGCCTGCCATGTCAAATCATCCCAAGACACAAGGCTTTGTGCGAGGCCCTATGCATCGTTGTCCGGCTGTCCGCCTTGTTCTCCGTCCTCCCGACCGCTTTGTTCCTTCAGTCTTTCACGTTCGTCCGCCTCCGAGTCGTTTTCAAACAAACCCGCCAACGGATTGAGCGTGATTTTGCCGCCCGCCGTATCGACACCAGCGACCGCCGCGCCGGTGAACGGCACAAGTTCCGTCTCGCCGTTCGCCATCTCGACTTCGATCATGTCGCCGCCGCCAAAATTGTGAACCGCCTTGACCTTGCCGATGGTCTCGCCGCCCTCGAGCGCGACCACCATTCCGACGAGGTCGGCGTGGTAGTAAGTGCCCGCCTCGGTCGCCGGCAGCGCCGTGCGATCGACATTAAGCTTTACACCCCTCAGGGCCTCCGCCGCGTTGCGGTCTTCCACACCCTTGATGCGGGCGATGACCGCTCCTTGCGCTGCGCCGGTCACAGTGACGATGAGACTTCGCCCATCGTCGGTCGTAACCGGCCCATATGCGGCGACGTCCCTGGGGACCGCCGTGAAGCTTTTGATCCGCACTTCGCCGCGCAAACCCTTGACGCCGACAATGATACCGAGCGTTACGCGCGGTGAGGCAGTATTCACTCCGCCACCCCTAAGCCTCCGCTGCCTTGGCCGCCGCTTCAGCTGCCGTCTTCGCGGCTTCCTCGGCGACGCGCAGACGCTCCTGAGTCTTCGCGCGCGGCTTGTCCTTCTTGGTCTGGGCGTGGATTTCGGGCGCGGCGGTGATGCCGACTTTCGCGAGCAGGCGCTGCACGCGGTCCGTCGGCAGGGCGCCGGTGCCGATCCAATGCTTGATGCGCTCTTCCTTCAGGACCAAGCGTTCCTTGTGATCGTGCGGCACGCGCGGATTGTAGGTGCCGACCTTTTCGATGAATCGGCCGTCACGCGGATAGCGCGAGTCCGCGACCACAAGGCGGTAATACGGTTGGGCTTTCGCGCCGACGCGCGACAGTCTGATTTTAAGCGACATGCGAGTTCACTCTCCTTGGTTTGGTAATTGTCTCGTGGGGTTCAATTTTCCGAATTTGCTTTGACCGGCTTGGCTTTGAAGTTTCAGCTTGAGTTTCCCTCGACCGAATTATCTGCGCCCAAAGGGCGGTGGGCCGCCGGGGCGGGGCAAGTTACCCATTAACCCGCCGAGGCCGCCCCCGGCGCCGCCGCCACCCATCATGCCGGTGAGCGCGCCGAGGCCGCCCATCTTCTTCATGCGCTTCATCATGGTTTCCATCTGCTGGTGCTGTTTCAGCAGCTTGTTGACATCGGCGACCGTGGTTCCGGAGCCGGTGGCGATACGCTGTTTGCGCGAGGCCTTGATCAGGTCGGGAACCCGACGTTCCTTCGGCGTCATCGATTGAATGATGGCTTCCAGCCGTTTGAACGACTTGGGATCGAGGTCGGCGCTCTTGATCTGCTTCATGGCCTGGCCCAAGCCGGGGATCAGCCCGAGAATGCCCTTCATGTCGCCCATGCGCTGGATCTGCTGCAGTTGCGCAAGCATGTCGTTGAGATCGAATTTTCCCTCTTGCATGCGCGCGGCAAGTTTCTCGGCCTTCTCGTGATCGACGTTGGCAACGGCCTTTTCCACGAGACCGACCACGTCACCCATGCCGAGGATCCGCCCGGCGATGCGCGAGGGATGAAAGATCTCGAGAGCGTCGACTTTCTCGCCGACACCCATGAGTTTGATCGGACGGCCGGTTACGGCACGCATCGATAAGGCGGCGCCGCCCCGCGCATCGCCATCGACGCGCGTCAGTACAATGCCGGTAATGCCGACTTTGTCGTTGAAGGATTGCGCGGTGATGACGGCATCCTGGCCGGTCATGGAGTCGGTGACGAGCAGGGTCTCATGAGGCTTCACCAGATCGCGGATGGCCGTGACTTCGCCCATCATGGCGTCGTCGATGGTCAGGCGTCCTGCGGTATCAAAGAGCACGACGTCGAATACACCCGTGCGGGCTTCCGTGAGGCCACGTTTAGCAATGTCCAGGGGCTGCTGCCCGGCGACGATCGGCAGGGTTACGACGCCGACTTGTCGCCCAAGGATCGCAAGCTGCTCTTGCGCCGCCGGACGGTAGGTGTCGAGCGACACCATCAGGACGCGCTTTTTTTCCTTGGTCTGAAGCCGAAGGGCGATCTTGGCGCAGGTCGTGGTCTTGCCCGAGCCCTGCAATCCGACCATGAGCACGGCGACCGGCGCCGGCGCGGCCAGATCTATGCCGGCCGACTCGAAGCCGAGCGGGCTCCCGGAATCGTATGAGTCGCCGCCGAGCATCTCGACGAGTTCGTCATGGACGATCTTGACGACCATCTGGCCGGGCGTGACGGATTTCACGACGGCCTCGCCGACCGCCTTCTCGCTGACCTTGGCGACGAAGTCTTTGACCACCGCGAGGGCGACATCGGCGTCGAGCAATGCGAGGCGCACTTCGCGCATGGCGGCGGCAACATCGCCCGGCGTGAGCGCGCCACGCCGCGTCAGTTTGCTAAGGACGGACCCTAGTTTGTCGGTCAGGGTATCGAACATCGAATTTCCAAAACCACTTTTTGTACGTTGTAGCCAAGCTTCGTTGCAGCCGAGCGCAAAACGCCGAGCGCGCCAGTGCGCGTAATCGCGGACTGGCGGACCCCCTCGGGAGCGAGGCCCCAAGTTTCAGGACGTATGCCGAACGGCCAAAGATCAGGCCGAAAGCTGCGCTTATCTACGCAAGCGGCGGGAGAGAGTCAAGAAAGAGGGATTTTGCGCTTTTTCCCAAAGGATTAGGTTAGAGCGAGCAGCGTTAATTCGGAGTCGTGCTGCTCGCTCTATCGATTTGTCTACGCATCGCTCTCTCCGAAAACCGGAAGCCCACTTTTCGGCGCGACGCGCCAGGCGCCGAGAGTCGGCGAAGAATATAAATAGTCGACTATTCTATGACTCCGGGACGGTGATCGGCCGTGGGCGGAAGACGACAGCTAAGGCGCAATACAACATAGCCGGATATTCCAGAGAGCAGCGAGCCCGCGAGGACGCCGATTTTCACCTCCGCCAGGTGTTCGGGGTCGGCAAACGCCAGGCCGCCGATGAAAAGGCTCATGGTAAAGCCCACGCCCGTTAAGAGGACGACGCCGTAATACTGCCAAACCGTGACGCCGGCGGGCAAGCGCACCCAGCCTGTGGCATGCGCAAGCCAGGTGACCCCAAGCACCCCGAGCTGCTTGCCGGCGAACAATCCAATACCAATGCCGAGCGTGACCGGATGCGTGAGCGCACCAAGCGTGATCTCGCCGGCCGCGACGCCGGCATTGCAAAAGGCAAACAACGGCAAAATGAGAAACGCCACCCAGGGGTGCAGCGCGCGCTCAAGCGCGGTGAGGGGTGATTCTCCCGCATCAGCCGTACTTGCTGGCACGGCCAGCGCGGTGACGACGCCGGCCAGGGCGGGATGGATGCCCGACTTCAGCACCGCGACCCATAACATCAAACCCAGAAGAACGTAGGCCGCGCTGTTTCGCACACCCCGGCGATTGAGAACGGCCAAAGCCATCATGCATAACGCCGAGGCGATCAGGGCCGGGGCCGAAAGGTCGGCCGTATAAAAAATCGCGATAATGACCACGGCGCCAAGATCGTCGATGACCGCGAGAGCGGTCAGGAATATCTTCAAGGACACCGGCACACGCCGGCCTAGAAGCGCCATGATTCCCAGGGCAAAGGCGATGTCGGTAGCCGTCGGAATCGCCCAGCCGCGCACGTCCGGCGAACCCCAGTTGAAAATCGCATAGACCGCCGCCGGGACCGCCATACCGGCCGTGGCAGCCAACACCGGCAACGCCGCCTTGGCGCGCGTGGACAACTCCCCCGCAACCGCTTCGCGTTTGATCTCCAGCCCGACAAGAAAAAAGAACGCCGCCATGAGGCCGTCGTTGACCCAATGCAGTACGGTTTTCGAGAGCGCGAATGGGCCCGCGCCAACCGTCAGCGGAAGATCGACAAAAGCGGCATAGCTTGACGCCAGCGGCGAATTGGCGACCGCTAGCGCCATTGCGGCGGCGGCCATGAGCATGAGGCCGGCCGTCGCCTCGCTTTTGAGAAACCGCTCAATGTTTGAAATCGGCTTTATCGCCAAGGTGCTAGAGCCTTTCATTACTCGCCATTTCTGGTGCGCCTCTCTGGACAGCGCGCACCCTCGCACTTATAACGCGCAGCATGGCAATGAGTGCATCATCGCAGGGACTACCTTTCCGCAAAATGCACGGGCTCGGCAACGACTTTGTCGTGCTCGATGCCCGCCGGGCCGACATTATGCTGACGCCCAAGTCCGCCCGCGCCATCGCCGATAGGCGCACCGGAGTCGGCTGCGATCAGATCCTGATCATTGAGCGGCCGCGGGCCGGTGGCGACGTTTACCTCGCGATCCGAAATTCCGACGGCGGCATCGTGGAGAGCTGCGGTAATGGCAGCCGTTGCATCGCGCGGCTGCTGCTTGATGAATCCGGTAAAAAAGCCCTGACATTGGAGACCATCGCCGGGCCGATTATTGCGACACGCGCGGACAATGGGCATATTTCCATCGACATGGGACCCGCCCGCGATTCATGGAAGGACATTCCCCTGGCCCAGGCCGCCGACACCTTGCATCTCGATGTCGCCGAGGGCGCGCTTCGCGACCCGGTGGGTGTAAACGTCGGCAATCCCCATGCGGTGTTCTTCGTGCCTGATACCGCCGCCGTCGATCTCGCGGCGATCGGCCCGAAGCTCGAACATCATCGGCTGTTCCCTGAACGCACCAATGTCGAAGTCGTCCAGGTTGTCAGCCGCACGCGGCTGAGGATGCGGGTGTGGGAGCGTGGCGCCGGCATCACCCGCGCCTGCGGAACCGGCGCATGCGCGAGCTTGGTGGCCGCGGCGCGGCGGGGCCTTGCCGACCGTAAGGCGATCGTAACCGTCGATGGCGGCGATCTCGAGATCGAGTGGCGCGCCGACGGTCACGTCATCATGACCGGCCCGGTCGCCGAGGCCTTCGCCGGCACACTCAACGCGAGCCTGCTCGCGTGACCGTGCTAAAGCCTTCGGATCAGATGCCCAAAGTCGTCAGCATGGGCTGCCGCCTAAACGCCTATGAATCCGAGATCATGCGCGCCCATGCCTGGAACGCCGGCCTAGCCAATGCGATCATCGTCAATACCTGCGCCGTAACAAGCGAGGCCGAGCGCCAGGGTTTGCAGACGCTACGCCGCCTGCGCCGCGAGCACCCGGCGGCCCATATCGTCGCGACCGGTTGCGCCGTGCAATTGGATCCGGCGCGCTACGCGGCCATGCCCGAAGTCAATCGTGTGCTCGGCAACGAGCATAAAATGAAGGCCGAAAGTTTCCGGCCGGAGACGGATACGCCGGTTCTTGTTAGCGATATCATGGACGTCCGCGAGACCGCGGAACATTTGGTCGAGGGCTTCGCCGGTCGCGCCCGAGCCTTTGTTCAAGTTCAGCAAGGCTGCGACCACCGCTGCACCTTCTGCATTATCCCTTTCGCGCGCGGCAATAACCGCAGTGTGCCCATGGGCCGCATTGTTCAAGAAGTGCGCGGCTTGGTAGCGGCGGGCTTTCGCGAGATCGTTATCACCGGCGTCGATATCACCGGCTACGGCGGCGATCTGCCGGGCACTCCGACACTTGGTCAAATGGTGCGCCGGCTGCTCGCGGCGGTGCCGGAATTGCCGAGGCTACGCCTCTCGTCGGTGGACCCCGCCGAAGTGGACGCGGATCTTTTCCGTCTTGCCGCCGAGGAGCCGCGTTTGATGCCGCATTTCCACGTCTCCGCCCAAGCCGGAGACGATGTCATCCTGAAACGAATGAAACGCCGGCACACCCGCTCCGACATCATTGCTTTCTGCGATCGCGTCCGGACATTGCGCCCCGACGCGGTTTTCGGCGCCGACTTGATTGCCGGCTTCCCGACCGAAACCGATGGGATGTTCGCGAACACCGCCAGCCTGATCGACGACGCGGGGCTGTCCTATTTGCATGTTTTCCCTTTTTCCATCCGCCCTGGAACGCCTGCGGCCCGGATGCCGCAGGTCAACGGCCGGGTCATCAAGGCGCGCGCCGCGCGGTTGCGCGAGAAGGGCCGCGACGCGCTGGCCTCCCAGCTCCGCAGATATATCGGTACGCTGGCTGACGTCTTGGTCGAGACCAGTGGTGAAGGCCGCAGCGCGCACTATGCGCCGGTGCGCCTGGCCTCGCCCGGCGTGGCGGGCGAGATCATTCCGGTGCGCATCGCCAGCGCCAGCGGTAGCGCCCTTTACGGCGAAGCCGGATCCTAATGACCGACACCAGCAGCACGCCAGCCGGCGGCCCGGAGCAGCCAGCGATGGGTGCCTGGCTTTCCCGCCTGGTGTCGGGTCTCGGCAAATCGTCGGCTCGCCTGGTTACCGGCATCTCAGACATTTTCACCAAGCGCAAATTGGACGATCGTGCCCTCGCGGACCTCGAGGATTTGCTGATCGGGGCCGACCTCGGGACCGCCACCGCCGGCAAGCTCACGGCAGCACTTGCGAGGGCGCGCTTCGGCAAGGAAATCTCCGCCGAGGACGTGCGCGCGGCCTTCGCCGCCGACATAGCCAAAATCCTCGAGCCCGTGGCGCGGCCACTTTCGGTGGATCCGGCACGCAAGCCCTTTGTGATTCTCATGGTCGGCGTCAACGGCGCTGGCAAGACCACGACCATCGGCAAGCTCGCGCACCAGTTTCGCCGCGACGGACTCAATGTGACGCTGGCTGCCGGCGACACCTTTCGAGCGGCCGCCGTCGAGCAACTGAAGGTCTGGGGCATGCGTACCGGCTGCGCGGTCGTTGCCGGAGAGCCCGGCGCCGACGCCGCCGGCTTGGCCTTCGAGGCCTTGCTCGAGGCGCGCAGACGCGGCGATGATGTGCTGCTCGTGGATACGGCCGGCCGCTTGCAGAATAAGGACGCGCTGATGGCGGAATTGGAGAAAATCTCGCGCGCCATCGCCAAGGCCGACCCCGGCGCCCCGCATGCGACATTGCTCGTGCTTGATGCCACCGTCGGCCAGAACGCCCATTCTCAGGTTGAGATTTTCAAAAATCTTGTCGGCGTGACCGGTTTGGTCATGACCAAGCTCGACGGCACCGCCAAGGGCGGCGTGGTGGTGGCGCTGGCCGAGAAGTTCAAGTTACCGCTGCACTATATCGGCGTCGGTGAAGGTGCGGACGACTTGCGTCCCTTCACCTCGCACAGCTTCGCCCGCAGCCTGATGGGGCTCAGCCCGGAAGGTTAGCGGCGCAGCCTCACAGGTAATTCGTGCCAGGTACGAATTAATATCGTCTAATGAACTGATAATTAAATATATTATGGCTTATATATTCGTACCTGGTACGAATTAATTATCTAGGCGGCGTCTTCGACGGCACCGTGGCAGTGCTTGAACTTCTTTCCGGACCCGCAGGGGCAGGCTTCGTTGCGCGCGACTTTGCCCCAGGTCGCGGGATCGCCTGGATTGCGTTCCTCCGCCGCGACGCGCGGAAGCATCCGCATCGCCTCGCGACCACTGTCGCCAACCTGGGGTGTCGGCTGCATGTGCACGGCGCGCATGCGCGGTACCGGCGGGCGAAGATCTTCCGGCGGCGGCTCGGTCCGCAGTTCAACCCGCGAAAGGAAGGTCGAGACGCGCTCGCGCAAGCCCGACATCAGCTCGGTGAACATGATGAAGGATTCGCGCTGGTACTCCAGCAACGGTTGCTTCTGCCCGTAGGCCCTGAGGTTGACGCCGTGACGGAGCATGTCGAGCTGCGCGAGATGGTCGCGCCATCCCTGGTCGATCATCTGGAGGACGATGCTTTTCTCGACACGCCGCATGAGTTCGGGTCCGATGGCCGAGATTTTGTCGTTCATCTTGATATCGGATGCAGCCTGAATACGATCGCGAAGTTCCTCGTCGGCGATACCCTCCTCTGCCGCCCAATCCTTCAAAGGCAGATCGAGACTAAGGATGCGCAGGGTCTCTTCATGCAACCCGGCGATATCCCATTGCTCGTGCATGGCGCGTTGGGGGATGAACTTCGAGACCAGATCGTCAATCGTCTGGTGGCGCATGTCGGCGATCATCTCCGACAGGTCTTCGCTGCTCATCATCTCGCGCCGCTGCTCGAACACCACGCGACGTTGATCATTCATGACGTCGTCGAACTGGAGCAGGTTTTTGCGAATGTCGAAGTTGCGCGCTTCGACTTTTTGCTGCGCTTTCTCGATGGCCTTGTTGATCCACGGATGGATGATGGCTTCGCCCTGCTCAAGGCCCAGGCGCTGCAGCATCGAGTCCATGCGGTCGGAGCCAAAAATACGCATCAAGTCGTCGTGTAACGATAGGAAGAACTTGGAGGCGCCGGGATCGCCCTGACGGCCCGAGCGGCCGCGCAGCTGATTGTCGATGCGCCGGCTTTCGTGGCGTTCGGTACCGACGACGTAGAGTCCGCCGGCCTGCAAGGCAATCTGCTTCTTCTCCTCGATATCGCGCCGGATGGCGGCCTTCTCCTCGTCGGACAACGCACTGCCCTTGGTTTTCTCGTCGGCCATGATCCGCGCTTCGGCGTTGCCGCCGAGTTGGATGTCGGTACCGCGGCCAGCCATGTTGGTCGCGATGGTCACGGCGCCGGGCACCCCGGCCTGGGCGATGATGAAAGCTTCCTGCTCGTGATACTTGGCATTGAGCACTTGCGGGTTGATCTTCTTATTCTTTCGCAGAAGTGCAGCCAGCGTTTCTGATTTTTCGATCGAGATCGTGCCGACCAAAACCGGCTGCTGGCGGGTGTGGCAATCCTCGATCAGATCAATGATCGCGGAATATTTTTCCTCAGCCGAGCGGTAGACCTCATCATGCCCATCAATGCGTATGCGCGGCATGTTCGACGGCACATCCACGACCTCCAGCCCGTAAATCTGACCGAATTCCTCGGCCTCGGTCATGGCCGTGCCGGTCATGCCGGAAAGCTTCGGGTACATGCGGAAGTAATTTTGAAAAGTGATAGTGGCCAGCGTCTGGTTCTCGTTCTGAACGTCGACGCCTTCCTTGGCCTCGATGGCCTGGTGCAAGCCCTCGGACAGCCGGCGGCCTTCCATGATGCGGCCGGTGAACTCGTCGATCAGATGGACCTTGCCTTCCTTGACGAGGTAGTCGACGTCGCGCTTGTACAGGTTGTGGGCGCGCAGCGCCTGATTCAAGTGATGGACGAGCGACATGTTGTGAAGATCGTAAAGCGCGCCTTCCGTAAGAATACCCATGTCTCTCAAGGCCTGCTCGGCGAATTCGGTGCCGACGTCGGTGTAGGTGATCGAGCGCTGCTTCTCGTCCTTCTCGAAATGCTCGGGCTGCAACAGCGGGACGACCTTGTCGACCCGATCATAAAGATCGGTGCGGTCCTGGGAGGGGCCCGAGATGATCAGCGGCGTGCGCGCTTCGTCGATCAGGATGGAGTCAACCTCGTCGACGATGGCATAGTTAAAATCGCGATGGGACATGTCTTCCATCGCGTACTTCATATTGTCGCGCAGATAAACGAAGCCAAGCTCGTTGTTGGTGCCGTAGGTGACGTCGCGGGCGTAGGCGGCGCGGCGGTCGGCGTCGGTCAAGTTATGCTGGATGCAGCCAACGGTAAGACCGAGGAAACGGTAAATCTGCCCCATCCACTCGGCGTCGCGGCCGGCCAGGTAGTCGTTGACGGTGACGACGTGAACGCCCTTGCCCGACAGAGCATTGAGATAAACCGGAAGGGTCGCGACCAGCGTCTTGCCTTCGCCGGTACCCATTTCGGAAATCATGCCGCGGTGCAAGACCATGCCGCCCATGAGCTGGGTGTCGAAGTGGCGCTGCTTGAGGGTTCGTTTGGCGGCTTCGCGAACCGTCGCGAAGGCATCGACCAAAATGTCGTCCAAAGTTTCGCCGGCCTCTAGCCGGCCCTTGAGCCAGGCGGTGCGGGCGCGAACGCCGTCGTCGTCAAGGGCCGCGACTTCGGCTTCCTTGGCGTTGATCGCCGCGACGGCGGGCCCGAGCGACTTGATTAAGCGGTCGTTGCGCGACCCAAAAATACGTTTGGCGAGAGCGCCGAGCATAGCTACCTCAAGAACGGGGAAAGGGGATTAGGCCGCAGCCTGCCCCCCAAGGGCTGAAGACTGACTGAACAAGGAACGGAACGCGAATTAGGCTGTTGTTGCGAAACAGATAGAAGCTGGGTGCCCCGAAGTCAACGATGGCCCCTAAAGATTCCGCAGATTTCCTTGATATATAGAGGCTTTATGGGCCGAAAATAACTTGAAGGACTGGCCGATCTGGTAGCCTGCTACCCCTGGCGGGTGGAGAAGGCCCGGCGCTTGTCCCCGGGAACCGCTTATGTCATTGAAGCGCGCGCTTTTTTACTTGTCACTTGCAGACCAGAGCCCGTCATGGCGCTTCCGATTTCGCCTTTAGCTCCACCCTCGCTGCCGGTGCTGCCGCCGATCAAGGGCGTGCGGCTGGCAAGCCACGCCTGCGGCATCCGCTATCCGGATCGCGCCGATCTTCTGCTGGCCGAATTCGTGCAGGGCACGGCGGTCGGTGGCGTACTCACCAAGTCGCTAACGGCTTCGGCGCCCGTGGACCTGTGCCGGGCCAACCTCAAGGGCGGCAAGGCGCGGGTCTTGGTCGTTAACGCCGGCAACGCCAATGCATTTACCGGCCAGCGGGGCATCACGGCGGTTGAAGCTACCGTCGGCGGCGCCGTCAGAGCCTTTGCCTGCAAACGCAACGAAGTCTTTGTCTCATCCACCGGCACAATCGGTGTGCCGCTGCCGGTCGACAAGATCGTCGCAGCGATCCCCAAGGCGCAAGCCGCCTTGAAGGAAGATGCTTGGACGGATGCGGCTAAGGCGATCATGACCACCGACACCTTCACCAAGACCGCGACGCGCAGCGCAACCATCGACGGCGTGCCCGTCAGCATCAACGGCATCTGCAAAGGCTCGGGCATGATCGCCCCGGACATGGCGACACTGCTGGCCTATGTCTTTACCGACGCCGCGCTGGAAGCCCCGGCGGTGCAGACTCTGATTACGGCGGGCGCGGCCAAGAGCTTCAATTGTGTAACAGTTGACGGCGACACCTCGACATCCGACACGCTGCTGATGTTCGCGACCGGCCTGGCCAAACACAGATTTGTATCCAGCGCCGTCGATCCGCGTCTCACGGAGTTCCGGGCCAAGCTTGATGAGCTCCTGATCGACCTGGCCAAACAGGTGGCGCGCGACGGCGAAGGCGCCAGCAAATTCGTCGAGATCCGCCTCACCGGCGCCGACAACGATCTGGCCGCCCGCCGCATCGCCATGTCGATCGCCAATTCACCCTTGGTCAAGACCGCCGTCGCCGGCGAAGACGCCAACTGGGGCCGCATCGTCATGGCCGTGGGCAAGGCCGGCGAAAAAGCCAACCGCGACCGGCTGGCGATTACCATCGGCGGCGTCATCGTCGCCCGCGCCGGCGAGGCCGTGCCGGACTACGACGAGCAGCCCGTGACCGCCCACATGCAGGGGCGCGAGATCATCATCGAAGTCGATGTCGGTATCGGCCGGGGTGCCGCAACCGTTTGGACCTGCGACCTCACTCACGGTTACATCGATATCAATGGCTCCTACCGTACCTGATCCAACCGGGTCCCTGCCTGAGAACAAGCCAGCCGAGAGTAAGCCGGCGGAAGGCGAGGACGGATGCTATTCCGCGAGCATCCCGAGCCCTCGCGCCGGGTTACCCGTCGTCACCGTCGTTGCCGTGGCGCTGCTGGATGCCGACGGCCGCATTCTGCTGGCGCAGCGTCCGGCGGGAAAACATTTGGGCGGCCTGTGGGAATTCCCCGGCGGCAAGGTCGAGGACGGGGAAACGCCCGAGGCCGCGTTGATCCGCGAGCTCGCCGAGGAACTGGGCGTGGACATCCGCGCGAGTTGCCTGGCACCCCTTAGCTTCGTTTCACATTCATATGAGAGCTTTCACCTTTTGATGCCGCTTTATGTCTGCCGCCAGTGGCGGGGTAAAGTGACACCCCAAGAGGGCCAGAAGGTCGCCTGGGTGCGCGCCCAGCATTTACGCAACTATCCCATGCCGCCCGCCGACGAGCCCTTGATTCCGGTCTTGCAGGACCTGCTCTAGACCGCGAAACTGTAGGGCATGAGCGATGCCCCCACCGCATGCCTCTTGATTATCGGCGACGAAATTCTTTCGGGCCGCACGCAGGATTCCAACTTGCACTATATCGGCCAGCGGCTCGCGGCCATGGGCATCACCCTCAAGGAGGCTCGCATCGTTCCCGATGTTGCCGCCGCAATTGCCGAGGCGCTGAACGCGGTCCGCGCGCGCTACACTTATGTTTTTACCACCGGCGGCATCGGCCCCACTCACGACGACATCACGACGGCCTCAGTGGCGAGCGCCTTCGGGCGCAATGTCATCCGTCATCCCGAAGCCGTGCGTCGCCTGGTCGCCTACTACGGCCGCCAAGTCAACGAGGCGCGCCTGAAGATGGCCGAGGTTCCCGACGGACCCGGGGTGGAGCTGATCGACAACCGCGTGACCGCAGCGCCGGGTTATCGCATCGAGAACGTCTTTATCATGGCCGGTGTGCCGAGCATCGCCCGCGCCATGTTCGAGGCCGCGGCTCCCTCGCTCACGCGCGGCGACCCGGTGTATTCGAATTCGGTGGATGCGACGGTGCGCGAAGGCGACATTGCCGCCGAATTATCGGCCATCCAAGACCGGTATCCGCAAGCCAGCATCGGCAGCTACCCGTTCATGCGCGACGGCGCGCTTGGCACAAGCATCGTCGCGCGCTCGACCGACAAGGCGGCGATTTCGGCGGCGTTGAACGAGGTTGCCGATATGATGCGGGCCAAGGGCGCCGCGCCGATGATGGGTGAGCTAGCTTAGTTTCGCGGATTCATTTTCGAGATTTTTATCGCCGCTTTTGTCGCCGGTATAGCCGCAGGCGGCAAGATCGGCGCTCATATGTTCAGGCACCGGCGCGCGGACGCGGATGGGATCGCGCTTCGGATACAGCGGCAGTGCAATCGCGCGGGCGTGCAGCATGAGCGGATCGGCCGCCGATCCGGCGGGCAACATGCGGCCGTAAACCTTGTCGCCGACGACCGGACAGCCCAATTCGGCGCAGTGCACGCGAATTTGATGGGTGCGCCCGGTGTGGGGGTGGAGTTCGAGCCAGGCGCGTGGGCCGCGCGGCGTCTCGGCAACCCCACGCACCTTATAGTCGGTGACGGCCGGCTGACCGGCCGGATCGGCTTTCATCATCCAGCCGGGTCCCGCGCCCACCTTGCTCAAGGCGGCTTTGACGCGGCCTTCGGGGGTTTTTGGAACGCCCTCGACCACCGCCCAATAGGTCTTGCGCACATCGCCGTCGGTAAACAGCTCGCCGAGGTCGCGCAGCGCCTTGGTATGGCGGCCGAGCACCAGGCAGCCGGAGGTGTCGCGGTCGAGGCGGTGGGCAAGCGCCGGTGGGCGCGGCAATCCGAAGGTCAGATGGACGAAGGCATTCTGCAAATTGGGGCCGCCGCCGAAGCCGGCGTGGACCGGGATGCCGGCCGGCTTGTCGATGACAAGAATGAGGCCATCACGGTAAAGCACGCGGGCGAGGATTTCTTCGGCGGTCACGGCGCGCGCGGCGGGATTGGGCATGGACGTGGTCGTGCCCTATCCTGTCGAGAAGATCAAGGTTGAGGGGTCAACGCGTTGCCCGCTCCCCGCGCAAGCGCTAGGTTTGCTCACCTGGTACAAAGGACAAGCGATGCGCGAGCGCCTCGATCGCGGCAAACGCCGGCTGCTCTTGAAGGAAGATCAAACCTGGATCGGCAGGCCCTTCGAGATGGACACTAAGCTCCGAGGCGTTCAGGCCAATACCCGCCATCTGGCCTTGATGCTGCGCGATAGCCACATCAAGCACCGGGCCAGCCGCGCCGCCGCCTTTGCCGCCAAGCTCCTGGACGGCACGCTCGCCAAGAAGACCCAAGGGCCGGTGGCCTGCGCCAAAGGCTGTTATTATTGCTGCAAAACCTATGTAAGCGTGACCATCCCGGAGATTCTGCATCTGGCCCGGGCGGTGCGCGGCCAGGCGGACAAAACCGCGCGCGTCATAGCCGCCGCCGATCAGTCCAAACTCATTGCCCAGGACCAGCGGGAAAAGATGCGCATCGTCTGCCCGATCCTTGCCGACAACGTGTGCTCCGAATATATTCCGCGGCCGCTGGTCTGCCGCGCCGTGCTGTCCAAGTCGCTTGACGCCTGCTTGCGGATATTCGAGCACAACAGCGGTGAGATGGTGCCCTTTGCCGACGGCACCGTCGATATCCGCGCCTACGTGGTGGTGATGATGCAGGCGGCCCTAAAGCTCAGCGGCCTTTCGCACGTGCATTTTGAGATGAACCAAGCGCTGGCCGTGGCCTTGAACCACCCCGATGCCGAGGAACGCTGGCTTTCAGGCGAGCCGCTGTTCGCCGAGGTGCCGGTGGATACCGCTGACCTGCGCCCCTCGGGACTTTCCGCAATGATGGACGCGCTGATCGAGAACGTCGCGCCGACACTCTAATTATCGATTAGGATCGCCGCATGGAACGTCTGGATGCCTCGATACGCCGGCAGCTCTTGAAGGATGACGAAGCGATTGTCGGCAAGGTCTTCGAGCTCGCCGGCAACAACGCCCGCGCCGTGCAAGCCAACACCCGGCACTGATGTTGCTGG
Source organism: Caenispirillum bisanense (assembly GCA_945906455.1). Taxonomy (GTDB): domain Bacteria; phylum Pseudomonadota; class Alphaproteobacteria; order Rhodospirillales; family Rhodospirillaceae; genus SHVO01. The sequence continues at coordinate 2,684 of CAMDRB010000007.1, read as the reverse complement.
ATACGGCCGTCAAGGATCGCGCCACGCGCGCCGCCGCCTTCATCGAGGAACTCGCCGATGCCGGATTGCACAAACACGTCACCCAACCTGTCGCCTGCGCCAAAGGCTGTTCGCATTGCTGCACGACCTATGTCATCAGCTCGCTGCCGGAAATCTTCCGCCTTGCGCGAGCTCTGCGCGGCAAAGCCGGGGTTACGGCGCGCATTCGCGAGGCCGCCAACCGGTCCAAATCCATGCCCCAGCTCCAGCGCGAGATCGATCGGGTGATCTGCCCGATTCTGGAGGACCACGCCTGTTCCGAATATCCGCACCGGCCGGTCATCTGCCGCGCCGTGTTGTCGACGTCGCTCCCGAGCTGCATCCGGTTCTTCGAGCATGGCGGCACCGAGAAGTTCATGTTTCCCGACAACCTCGGCGCCTGGCGATCCTATCTGGTGATCATGTTGCGCGCGGCCTTGGTGCTCGCCGGACTGCCCTATCAAAACTATGAGCTGACCCATGCCCTCGATGTCGTCCTGGCCCGGGGCGACGCCGAAGAGCGCTGGCTGGCGGGCGAGCCGGTTTTCGCCGAGGTGGCCATGGACCGGCTCGACCTTGAGGCTTCGCCGCTGTCCAAGATCGTCGAGGGCCTCGCCGGCGCGGTGCGCCCGACAATATAAGGTGAAGAGCGCGGGGGCGATGCGCGCCGAGCCGCCCATATGTCCCGCAGCGATTGCCCTACCTCTAGCCCCAAGTTAGGCTGGGCTGCGCGCTCCGGCCCCTCGCATACCCTCCCTACGTGCCCGCTTGGCGGAATTGGTAGACGCAACGGACTTAAAATCCGTAGGCCTTTTATCGGGCCGTCCCGGTTCAAGTCCGGGAGCGGGCACCAGAAATCAATGGCTTAGACCACATTCAGCCCTTCCGAAAGCAAGCGTAATTCGGCTCTATTTTAGGTACGGGTACCATACGGGTACCACGGGCTTCCAATCGCGTCCCAATTGGTAGTTGGAAAACACCCGTGACGGCGACATTGGTTGATTAATAGCGTGTGGCCGGGTCTGCCGGCGCCTCCCCTTTTTTGGACCGTTAGGCAGCCCGCGCGAGCGAAGGCACCGTAGCCGCCGTGCCGATGGCGATCTTGCGCGGCTTCAGGGCCTCGGGAACTTCGCGCTTGAGGTCGATGTGTAGGAGGCCGTTCTCGATCCGCGCGCCCGACACCTGGATGTGGTTGGCCAATTCGAACTTCCGCTCGAAGGCGCGGCCGGCAATCCCGCGGTGGAGATAGGTGGCGCTATCGCCTTCCGCGGCGACCTTGCCGCGCACGGACAAGGTATTGTTCTCCACGTGGACGTCGAGATCGTTTTCACTGAAGCCGGCGACGGCGAAAGTCATGCGGTAAGCATCTTCGCCGGCCTTGGAAATATTGTAGGGCGGATAGGAGACGTGGGCTTCGTCGAGCCGGGTCGCCGCGTCGAAGACGCGGGCGAGATTGTCGAATCCAACGGATGCACGGAAAAGCGGTGAGAGATCGAACGTACGCATGAGATATCCTCCAATGAGCAATACCGGGCGCATTTTATGGCAGGAGCCATCCGTGGCCCTTCCCATCGGCCGCGCCCGTAGGCCGCAGCGAACGAACCCCCGAGAGGCATTCGTCACCACACCCATTTGGGAACCGACGTTAGGATTTCAAGACCCAAAAAAGCCCCGGAAGGGTTTATTTCGGGCGGGTCACTCGCCAGGCCAGAAGCACAGCCGCCACCACCAGCGCCGCCGTCACCAGAAAGGGCGCGCCGGGCACCGGTACGGTCCGCTGGGGCGAAATAAAGAAGGCAAATGTCAGGGTAAAAAGTCCGGGCCCGATCATGCCGGTGATGCCCATGATGCTGCTGAGGGCGCCTTGAAGCTGGCCTTGCTCGGAAGGGCTCACGCGCCTGGTCATCAGGCCTTGGGACGACGGCCCGTAAAGCCCCCACAGGGCGAGGATCGGAATGCCGACCCAAAACCAGCTGCCGGTCGGCGCTAGGCCATAGATGGAAAATCCGAGCACGGCGCAGCAAAGCCCGCCGATCAACGCGGCGCGTTCGCCAAAGCGCGCCACCGCCGGCCTCACCAGAACGCCTTGGACAACGATCATGGCGACCCCCCAGGCGCCCATGGTCAAGCCGATCGTGCGCTGGTCCCAGCCGTAGCGATAACTGGCGTAGAGCACAAAGACGCTGGGTAAAACGTTATGCGCGAGGGTGTAAAGAAAGTGGACCAGCGAGAGACCGGCAAGCTCGGGATGGGAGCGCAGCAGAACCAGCGCGCCGACCGGGTTGGCGCGGCGCCAGGAAAATTTCTGACGCCGCTCGGGGGCCAAAGACTCCGGCAGGACAAACAGGCCGTAGAGCGCGTTGGTGAGGCTCAATCCCACAGCCACCCAGAACGGCAGGCGCAAATCGATGTGTCCAAGAAGGCCGCCGACGACCGGCCCCATGACAAAACCTATCCCGAAGGCGACGCCGATTAGGCCAAAGGCGCCGGCGCGTTTTTCGGGCGGCGTGACGTCGGTGATATATGCGGTCGCCGCCGAGATGCTGCTGGCGGTGATGCCGGAAATGACGCGGCCGACGAAGAACCAGATCAGATTGGGCGCGAGGGCCGTCACGAGATAAGCCAGAGCCAGCCCGAAGTTGGAGATGAGCACGACCGGGCGGCGG
>CAMDRB010000006.1 GCA_945906455.1 Caenispirillum bisanense | reverse complement strand
CGCAAAACCGGGAGGCCTACACCACCGAGGTCAAGGCCGACTACGCGCGCCTGCGTGAGGCCCACGCCCGCCAGCAGCAGGGCAAGAAGCGCCAGGCCCTGGCAGCGGCGCGGGCGAACCGCGTGAAAATCGATTGGAACGCGCAGGTCCCCGAGAAGCCGCGGGCGCTTTCAGCCGGCGGCGCCTTGACGATCTTCGCGGACTACGACCTTGCCGAACTGACGCGCACCATCGATTGGACGCCGTTCTTCCAGACCTGGGAACTGGCGGGAAAATATCCCGACATTCTCACCGATGCGTTGGTCGGCAAGGCGGCCCTTAGCCTTTACAACGATGCGCAAGCCATGTTGCAGCGTTTGGTCGGCGAAAAGTGGGTGACCGCCAAGGCCGTGATCGGTTTCTGGCCCGCGAGTAGCATAGGCGACGACATTGAAGTCTACGCCGACGATAAACGCGGCAAAGTCCTCACGACCTTGCATAGCTTACGCCAGCAGATGATCCGGGATGGCGCCAAAGGTTTCGACCGCGCCAACATGGCGCTGGCCGATTTCATCGCCCCCAAGGACAGCGGCATCGCCGACTACATCGGCGCCTTTGCCGTCACGACCGGTATCGGCCTTGAAAAGAAGGTCGCGGAATTCGAGCGCGACCACGACGACTACAACGCCATCCTGGTTAAGGCGCTTGCCGACCGCCTGGCCGAAGCCTTTGCCGAACGCATGCACCAGCGCGTACGCAAGGAGTTCTGGGGCTATGCCGTCGACGAAAAGCTCGGCAATGAGGAATTGATCGGGGAAAAATACCGGGGCATCCGCCCGGCTCCCGGTTATCCCGCCTGCCCCGATCACACCGAGAAGGCGCTTTTGTGGAAGCTGCTCGATGCCGAAAAGAACGCGGGCATGGTCTTAACCGACAGCTTCGCCATGTGGCCGGCGGCCAGCGTCAGCGGCTTCTATTTCGCCCATCCCGAGGCGGCGTACTTCGGCGTCGGCAAGATCGAGCGCGACCAGATCGAGGACTACGCCCGGCGCAAAGGCATGACCGTGGCCGCCGTGGAACGCTGGCTTGCCTCCAGCCTCAATTACGATCCGGCGGCGAGATAACCGGACTCCACTGTTACCTAAATCGTACTAGGCCGAGCAGCGTTGATTCGGAATCATGCTGCTCGCTCTATCTATTTGTCTACGCATCGCTTTCTCCGAAAACCGGAAGCCCACTTTTCGGCGCGATGCTCTAATACCAAAACAGCGCCAAGACGACGCCCGAGCCCATGGCTGCGCCGATCAGCGCCGCGAAACTGACGACCATAAAGCGCTCCCACGATCCCGCCAGCGCACCGGCGGCGACCGGTGACGGCTTGCGGTCGGCGATCAATTTCAGGAGCGTGCCGGCGACGGCCCCGATCAACAAGGCAACGCTAACGAATGGCACGCCAACGGCACCGGACGACACCGCGAACATGCCGATGGCAAAACCGAGCAAGCCGCCGATCACGAATGCGCCCGTGGCCAGCGGAAAATTGGCGCGGGCGATGATCCAACTCCGCCGTCGGCGCCAGCGGCGCACGCCCTGGCCCAGCGCAGCATTGTGCGGCGCCGTTTGCCAGTCCGCGACCAAACCCTTGAGCATTGCGATGCCGTCGGCGCGGCTGCCGGACACCTGCTCGGCCGAGCCGAGGAAGGCGGCGGCGATCATTTCGAATTTTTTCCCCGGACGCGGCCTGACCACGCCAACCAGGTAACCGCTGACATCGTCCTCAACGATGAAAAAATCGCGCGCCGCAGCTACGTCGGTCGCGCGCACTAGCCACCACGGGCGAGGGGAATTACCATCCGGCCGCGCGTCCTCCCACACCAGGGTCGAGTGGCTTACTAACGAATTCAGCTGGGAGACCTCGTCGGTGAGGGCAAACTTTTCGGCACGATGCTCTAAACCATGGTTTAGCGCCATCGGCCGGTCGATGTCACGACCGATCTAATCCAGCGTGAACGGTTTGGCTTAGAGGGCTGCGGGTAGCGTGAAATGGATCGACGTTCCGACGCCGGGCGTCGATTCGACCGTTACGGTGCCGCCGTGGCGCTCGACGATATCGCGGCACAAATAGAGGCCGATCCCCGTGCCCTTTTCGCCGCTGGTACCGGGCGTCGAGATCGTGGGCTCAAGGGCGATCAGATTGGCGAGCGCCGCGCCGGACATGCCAACGCCATCGTCACGCACCGTGACCCGCACCATGGGCGCCGGGGAGGCGGCATCCGCCGGCTCGATCCTCACGGGCGCGGCCGTAAGCTCGACCACGCCGCCGCGGCGCGCAAATTTGATGGCATTGGAGGCCAGGTTGCGAATAACCATTCGCACCAAGGCCTCATCGCCGAGGGCGGTCACCGAACCGATGCAATTAGCAATCGTGATGCTCTTGGTCTCGGCGGTGTGGGTCAAGGGCTCCAGGCCGGCGCGGACCGCGGCCGCTAAATCGAGCGGGGCGAGTTCAACCCGCCGTCGCGGATCTGGATGGCCGCCCAAGCCAGAAGATTGTCGAGTAGTTCATGGACGCCGACCGCGGAATCGCGAACGATTTGAGCGTAGCTGAGCGTCTGTCCCCGCGAGAAATCCTTGGCCTTGGCCACCAAAAGGTCGGAAAACCCGATGATACTGTTGAATGGAATGCGCAGGTCGTGGGCGATGATCGAGAACAGTTTGGCCTTGTGCACGTTCAAGCGCTGCAATTCAGCGGTCTTACGTTCAAGTTCCTGCTCGCTCCGGCGCAAAGCCTCGGCCTGTTCCTCGACCTGCCGCCGCGCTTCACGGAGTTCGTTCTCGCGCCGCTTGGCCTCCGTGACATCCTGCGCCGTGGCAATGTAGCGCACGAGCGTACCTTCCCGGCTCAAGATTGGCTGGCCGGTCTCGCGAATGTCTTTGAAGGCGCCGCTGCGTGTCTTGATGCGGTATTCAATTTTATAGGTCTGGGATCGAGCCAAGGTCTCGGTGACAGTTGCGCGGTACCGGTCGCGGTCGTCGGTAACGACAACCACCGCGAACAACGCCGGATGCGTGAATTGACGAATGACGGTGCCGGGCGCGAGCTCATGGATACGGCCCAGTTCGTCCGAGCAGAAGGTCAGCCGATCTTGATCGCAGTTCCAAACCCAGTGACCGAGGTGAGCAAGATCGCCCGCCATGCCCAGCATCTCATTCTGGTCCTGGATCGAGCGGATGGCATCGAAGGCTTCGGTGACGTCGCTGATCACTCCGAACAGGGCCGTCGCCCGCCCGCGCGCATCGGTTTCCGGCTGGCCGGTACAGATGATTGAGCGCCAAGAGCCGTCCGGTCGGGAAATCCGGCCGTCGACTTCGAAGGGCGCCGGACCGGCAACCGCTTCCTGGATGGTCTGTTCGATCTCGGCCCGGTCTTCGGGATGAACGAGATTCAAAAGTACCTGCATGTCGGGCAAAGCGCCCCCGGGATCGACCCCAAGTATGCTGAAGGCCTGCGGCGAGCCTGTGAGCGCGCCGCCGGCAAGGTCGGCGTGCCAGTGCCCCATGCGGCCGACGGACTCGGCAAGGCGCAAACGGCGGGCGCCGTCATCGCCCCGCGCCGGCGGGCTCACCGGCGCGGCCAAAGACGCCGCTCTATCCGGCTTGTGCGCCGCGGGCGCAACCGATCCATGCAAGAGGGCGGCTTTTTCCATGCTCAAATTTTTCTGAAGCGGTAATGGTTTTTAGTCAAAATCAATTGTATTGGACTTCAGCGGCAAAATGAAGCCCGCGAATATGCCCGCCAAGTCGTTCTAAAGTCGCATGTTTTCCGCGCCGTCGGCGGCCGAGGCTCCCTTGCACGTCTCGGGAACACCTGTTAAAACCCCGCCCTCACGTCGGCGCCGGAATCGCGACAGGATTCCCCTAGATGGCTCCATCCCCGTGCGGGGGCGTAGTTCAGTTGGTTAGAACGTCGGCCTGTCACGCCGAAGGTCGCGGGTTCGAGTCCCGTCGCTCCCGCCATTTTTCCCTAAATATCTCGCTGATTTTCGCCGCGACTTTTCCGTTTGGACCGGCTTTAGTCGCCCCTAGCGCCTAGACCAACGCGCCATCAAGGAGAACGCTCATGGGCGAATTACGCGACGTTGTTTTTGTATCGGGTGTGCGTACCGCCATCGGCACCTTTGGCGGAACCCTGAAAGACATCCCGCCCACCAAGCTGGGCGCGGCCGTGGTCCGCGAGGCCGTCAGGCGCGCCGGCATCGAGGCCGGCGAAGTTGGCAGCATCGTCTTCGGCCACATCATCAATACCGAGCCCCGCGACATGTACATGGCCCGCGTCGCGGGCATCGACGGCGGCCTCGCCATTGAAACGCCGGCGCTGACCGTCAACCGCCTGTGCGGCTCGGGCCTGCAAGCCGTGATCTCGGCGGCACAGCAAATTCTGCTTGGCGACGTCGGCATCGCCATCGCCGGCGGCGCCGAAACCATGAGTCGCGCGCCCTACACCATACCCTCCGAGCGCTGGGGCCAGAAGATGGGCGACGCTAAGGTGATCGACATGCTGCTGGGCACGCTCAGCGATCCCTTCGGCCATGGTCACATGGGCATCACGGCGGAGAATCTTTCGGCAAAATGGAACATCAGCCGCGACGACCAGGACGCCTTCGCTCTGGCAAGTCATCAGCGCGCCGCCAAGGCCCGCGAGGCCGGCTATTTTAAAGACCAGATATTGCCCTTCGAAATCGACGGCAAAAAGGGCAAGACCCTTTTCGACCATGACGAGCATATCCGCACCGATGTCACGGCTGAAAACCTGCGTTCGCTGAAACCGGTATTCAAGAAAGACGGCACGGTGACGGCGGGAAACGCCTCGGGCATCAACGACGGCGCCGCGGCGTTGGTGATGATGGAAGCAAACCTTGCCGCTATGAAGGGCCTCAAGCCCCTCGCCCGGCCGGTCGCTTATGGCGTGGCAGCCGTCGAGCCCAGTGAGATGGGCATTGGACCGGTGCCCGCCGTGCACAACGCCATGAAGAAGGCCGGGCTCTCGATTTCTGATATGGACGTGATCGAATCCAACGAGGCCTTCGCCGCCCAGGCCCTGGCGGTCGCCAGAAACCTCGGCTTCGACCCGGCCAAGACCAATCCCAACGGCGGTGCCGTGGCCTTGGGCCATCCGGTCGACGCCTCGGGCGCGATCCTGACGATCAAGGCGATCTATGAGCTAAAGCGCACCGCCAAACGTTACGCACTGATCACGCTGTGCATCGGCGGCGGCCAAGGCATCGCCGCGGTGATCGAGAATCTTTAGCCGCTCACCAGTTTCAGGCCGACAATCCCGCCAACAATAGTGGCGAGGAATAGTATCCTCAAAGCTGTGGCGGGCTCACCGAACACTGCAATGCCGACAATCGCTGTCCCGACCGCGCCGATGCCGGTCCAGACCGCATAGGCCGTGCCCAGGGGGATGGTCTTGATCGCTTGCGCCAGCAAGGCGAAGCTGCCGAAGGACGCCGCCAAGAACAGCGCGGTCGGCCATGCCCGCGTCAGGCCCTCGGAATATTTGAGCGCCGTGGTGAACGAGACTTCCAGGGCGCCGGCAAGGGCGAGAAAAATCCAGGCCAACTCAAGCCTCCGATTCACGTTGTCGTGAGCTCAATACGTCAAAATCGACCATAAACCGCCGCGCTTGGCGTCAAAGGCCGTGAACACCTTCTTGAAACTAGCCTGGTCTTCGATGACGCCGGCGACCAGCTTGCCGAGATCGGCGCGGGTAATGCCGCCGAACGACAGCTTCCCGGCGATCAACGCGGCCTCGCCCGATTTGGCGCTGTCGAGCAACAGCCCCGGGCGAATGATGGTGTAGTCGAGGTCGCTGGCGCGGAGATATTCTTCGGCCACCGTCTTGGCGGCGTAGTAGTCCTTGAGGAAGTAACGCACAACCCAAGGCGCGTCCGCGGCGCTGTCGCCGGTGCCGACCGCCGTCACCAGGATCAGGCGCGGAACACCGGCGCCCTTGGTAGCATCGACGGCGTTCTTGTTGCCCTCAGCATCGACGCGGTAGTCGCCGTCGTGTCCACCCAGGAGCGAGATCGCGGCGCGAAACGGCGCGGTGGTGAAGGCCTGCTTGAGGCTCTCGGGATCGAGCGCGTCGCCGGTGACGATAGCGATATCCAAAGCCTTGAGCGCCGTCGTGTCCGAGGACGCGCGCACCAGGACAGTGACCTTTTCATTGCGCGCGATCAGCGCCTTGACGACTTCGAGGCCGGCGCCCCGGGTTCCGCCGAAGACCATGATTCCGCCGGCCCGCGGCAAGGATTCCTCAGTCACGCGCATCACCGGCGCGGATTTTGGCGGCGGCGGTTCGGTCGATTCCAGGGCCAAAGCTGGGCCCGCACCCGCGGCTAAGCCCGTTAGCACCAGGGCCATCACCACAGACATCACGCGAATCATTGGCGAAGCCGCGGGCGTTGCCCATGTCGACATGCAAACTCCCAAAATTCCGGCCTATATAACCAGCCGCGTTGCTACAAGCAAAAGTGTGGCGGCCAGAAGCAGGCGCAAGACGATGTCGGGCACCCGACCGGCGACGAAGCTCCCGACCAGGATGCCGGGGATCGAGCCAACCAGCAAGGAGCCGAGCAGCGACCAGTCGACGGAGCCCAACAGCCAGTGGCCCATGCCCGCGATCAAGGTCAGCGGCACGGCGTGGGCGATGTCGGAGCCGACAATGCGCACCAAAGGATAGCGCGGGTAGAGCACGATCAGCGCGGTCACGCCCACGCCACCGGCGCCAACCGAGGTGATGGTCACCAGCACGCCGAGGACGGCGCCGACGATCACGGTCAGAACAAGCGTGCGGCGCTCGCTGAGGACACTCACGCGCGCGGCGTAGGCTGCCAGGATCTGTTTATGAAGGATCAGCACTAAGGCGGTGGCGAATAGGGCGCAACCCAGCACTACGGTGATCAGTTCACGCGCGCTGTCGCTTTGAATGTCGCTACGGCTGAGCACGACGATCGTCAGCAACGTCGCCGGAATGCTGCCCGACGCCAGCCGCCCGACCACCCGCCAATCCACCGTGCGCGCAAATCCGTGGAAGAGCGTACCGCTGGTCTTGGTGGCGGCGGCATAGAGCAGATCCGTGCCCACGGCCGTAGCCGGGTGAATTCCAAACAGCAGAATCAGCAGCGGCGTCATCAGCGAGCCGCCGCCGACGCCGGTCATGCCCACCAGGACGCCGACGACGAGTCCGGAAAGGGAATAGAGCGGGTTGATCTGTTCGATGAAGCTCATGAGGTCGAATTTCTAAAGTCGTTACATCAAGTCTTGACGGCGTCGGCCAGGGTCGATCGATCGAGGATAGCCGAGGACGCATCGCGCACCGATCGCATAATTTTGCGGATGATGCAGGATTTTTCATCCTCGCAGTCGTCGCACTTGCGATAGGCCGTGAGGCTCGCGCAGGCTAAGGGCGCGAGCGGGCCATCGGTGATGCGGACAATCTCGCCGAAAGTGATTTTCTTCGCCGGGCGCGCCAGGCAATAGCCGCCGTTCTTGCCGCGCTTGGCATGGAGCAGGCCGTGTTTCCTGAGGTCGAGCAGGATCAGCTCCAAGAATTTTCGCGGCACCTTGCGCTGCCTGGCGATGTCGCCGGCCAGAACCAGCTCGCCTGGCGCGCGCGCGGCGAGCATGGTCATGGCGCGAAGCGCGTATTTGGAGCGTTGCGACAGCATGGCCAAATCCCGATTACGTATTGGGCTAGTCGCCGCCGAAGGATTCTGGACCTTCGGGGGAAACCAATCCTGCCCCATCATCCACAACCCCCGCGGCCGCTGTCGCCGGCCGATTCCCCACTATTCCGATAGCACGTGTTTTCGGCAATAAAATTCTCCCAATTCCCTATGGGGGAGTGGGATTATTCCCGTAGGCGTTGTCCCCTTAGGCGTTGTCCCACAGCGCGGCGATTTTCTCGCGCTGTTTGGCGTCGGGCATCACACCGCGCCCGGCATCCAGGTTTTCGGCCATGTGTTTGGGATTCTCGGTTCCGGGAATCGCGACGGTAACCCCGGGGTGGCCGGCAATGAACTTGAGCGCGAGCTGAGCGTAGCTATGGCAGTTCAACTCCTCACGTGCCCAGGCCGGAACCTCCTTGCCGCGCATTTTGTTCAGCAGGCGGTTGCGGCCAAATGGAAGCGCGACAAGAACGGCGACGCCCTTGTCCTGCGCCATCGGCAGCAGCCGCTTCTCCGGCGCACGCAGATCGACCGAATAAGCGAATTCGACAAAGTCGATGTCGTCCATCCACTTTGTCAGCTCGTCCTGATTCCCGCCGGTGCTGGTGACGCCGTAGTAGCGAATGCGCCCCTTGGCCTTATAGTCCTTCAATGTCGGGAGGTGCGTGTCGGTATCGATCATGTTGTGAACGAACATGAGATCGATCGCCTTGGTGCGCAGCAACTTGAACGAGCGCTCGACGGAGCTGATGCCGTTGTCTTTGCCGCGCTCGCCGAATTTAGTCGCGACGAAGGTTTTGTCGCGCAGGCTAAGCCGTTCCATGAATTCGCCGCAAATCTCCTCGGCGTTGCTGTAGGACGCGGCCGTGTCCAGAAGCCTGCCGCCGCCCTCAATCAACTGCTTAACCACCTGAGCCTTGGCTTCCATGCTGGCGGCGTCGCTGCGGGCGCCGAATTCCTGCGCCGTTCCCAGACCAACAACCGGGAGCATCTCGCCGTTCTTGCTTTTGGGAATCGGTCGCATCACGAGGGGTGCGGCGGCCGCGACCAGGGCCAGTCCCGGCGACAAGGCCGAGGAGGCGACGAGGCCGGCAGCCCCGGCGGAGCGCACAGCGAGATCCAAGAAGGCCGCGCGCGTCACGCCCTGAGGCGGGTTCGCCGTCAGGTCGAAATCACTGTTCGTTGCGCGACTCATGGCGACCCCTCTGAATGCATATGAAAGCACCCGAAAACTAGGGGATTTTTCACGCCGCCGCGACATTAAATAGCTGTTACCCCGGTGTGCCGCACCCCGGGCCCAGGCTAACATCCGTATTATCCTTGGGACCTTATTGATAAATAGTCGAGCGATGCACCGGGGAGCGCGCGTGACTCGATCTTCACGTCCCATGACCCACCTGATGGCGTACAACAATCTTCCCAAATGACGCGACCCAGATAACGCTGGCACGAAAGGCCTCATACCTATGACTCGACGGAATTCTCGCCTGCTGCCCATGGCGGCGGCAGCTCTCGCCCTCGCTTCATTCGCCATCACGGTTGGCGGTTCCTTTGGAACCATGGCCGCGGACATCGCCGTACCCATGCGCGACGGCATGCCGACGCTGGCGCCCTTGGTCGAACGCGTCACGCCGGCCGTCGTCAACGTCGCGGTGAAGTCTAAATTGGATATGGAGGACAATCCGCTCTTCAAGGACCCGAAGTTCCGTCGCTTCTTCGACATCCCCGACAAGATGCCGCCGCAAGAACGTTCCTCGGTCGGCTCGGGCGTCATCATCGACGCCGCCAAGGGCTACATCCTCACCAACCACCACGTCATCGACCAAGCCACCGACATCGTCATCACGCTGAAGGACAAACGCACCTTCACGGCCAAGGTCATCGGCGGCGACAAGGACACCGACATCGCGCTGTTGCAGGTAGAAGCGAAAAACCTGACCGCCCTGACCATGGGCGACACCACCACCATGCGCGTCGGCGACTATGTGGTCGCCGTCGGCAATCCCTTTGGCTTGGGACAAACCGTGACCTCGGGCATCGTCTCCGCCCTTGGCCGTTCCAGTCTAGGCATCGAAGGTTATGAGGACTTCATCCAGACCGACGCCTCGATCAATCCCGGCAATTCGGGCGGCGCCTTGGTCAACTTGAAGGGCGAGTTGATCGGCATCAACACCGCCATCATCGGGCCCACCGGCGGTAACGTCGGCGTCGGTTTCGCCGTGCCTACGACCATGGTCAAGTCCGTCATGAATCAGCTGATCGCTTACGGCGAAGTGCGCCGCGGCCAGATCGGCGTCCAGATCTCCGACCTGACGCCGGAACTCGCTAAGAACCTGGGCATCGACCGCGTCGAAGGCGCGTTGATCGGCGCCGTGGTCAAGGGCTCGCCGGCGGAAGCCGCCGGCCTGAAAGCCGGCGATGTCGCCATCGAACTCGACGGCAAGCCGCTCAAGGGCAGCGCGGATTTGCGCAACCGCATCGGCATGATGACCTTGGGCACATCGGTCAATGTCTCGGTTCTGCGCGACGGCAGCAAGAAGGATTTCAAGCTCGCCATCGGCAAGCCGGCGGAGCAGATCATCGAGGCCAAGGCCGAGGACCGCGCGGCGTTGATGGGCGCGACCTTCAGCAATACCGAGCCCAGCGACAAAGTGAAGGGCGTGCGGGTGACCAACGTCGAGCGCGGCAGCCCGGCCTTTCAGTCGAACTTGCGTCCCGGCGACGTCATTGTCTCGGTCAACCGCAAGGACGTCGCCAACGTCGACGACTTCACGGCGGCGATGAAAAGTTCCGAGCGGCAGACGGCGTTGTTCATCAAGCGCGGCGGTGAAGACATTCTGGTGATCGTGCAGTAGTCGCGCGAACTTCCAAACACCAACGGCGCCGCTCCGAGAGGACCGGCGCCGTTTTGGTGCCCGCAAACTTCCGCCCCCAAGCCACAACGAATTGAGGAAGAGGAAATGTCGACCTATCTCCGGCCGATGGTTTACGCGTTGGCAATCGCCGTCTCTACCTTGCCCCTGTTTACTTTGCCCATGTCTACGACCGTCTGGGCCGCTGCGGCGAATCCGGTGTTTGGTAAGGCGCTCTATACCGAATGCGAAGGCTGCCACGCGGTTGCCCGAAATAAAGTAGGACCCAAGCTTTGCGGGTTGATCGGACGCAAGGCGGCCAGCGTTACGGGTTACGTCTATTCCGAGGCGATGAGCGCGTCCGGCCTGGTGTGGAACGACAAGACGCTCGATGAATACCTCGCATCGCCCTTGGACAAAGTGCCTGAGTCCAAAATGGAATACGCCGGATTTCCCGATCCGGCAGACCGCTTCGAACTGATCGAATACCTCAAGGTCATCACCGATCCGAGCAAGTGCAAGTAAGCCGCCGGCTTCGCGCTCAGAATGGATCGGCGATGGTGATGCCGCCGTCAGCGACGATCACCTGGCCGGTGACATAACTGGCGGCTTTTGACGCGAGGAACAGGACCACACCGGCGATGTCCTCGGCTTCACCAAGCCGGCCGAGCGGCGTGCGGGCGATGAAGTCCTTGCCCCGATCACCCTCCCACAACAGCGTCGAGAATTCCGTGCGGATCAGTCCCGGCGCCACGGCGTTGACGCGAATATTCTTCGGGCCCAGTTCGACGGCGTAGTTGCGCGCGAGCTGGGCGTCGGCGGCCTTGGAGACGGCATAGGCGCCGATGTTTTGCGAGCCCATCATGCCGGCGATGCTGGACAGCAGAATCACCGAACCTCCGCCCGCCGCCGCCATGCCCGGCGCGACGCGGTTGATCAGGTGGATGTTGGCAGCGACATTAACGGCCATGACTTTGTCGAAGGCCTTCTCCTCGAGCGCCGCCAAAGGGCCATAGGCTGGATTGACGGCGGCGTTGCATACCAGAATTGAAATCGGTCCCAGCTGGTTCTCGACCGCGTCCAGCAGGGCCTCGCGCTGAGCCTTGTCGGAGACATTGCAGGCCACGGCCACGGCGGTTCCGCCGGCGGCGGTAATAATTTCGACGACCTCCACGCAGGCCTCGATCTTGCGGCTGGAGACCGCGACCTTGGCCCCGGCCGCCGCCAGCGTCATGGCGATGGCTTTGCCGATGCCCCGGCTCGAGCCGGTGATGACGGCCACTTGGCCATCGAGGTTGAAGGGCCGCAAGCTGGTCATGTTTTGAGATCTTCTCCAGGGAAGGCGATTCCGACATGGGACTATAGCCAAAGTTTGGGCATACTGCGAACCGGGGAGTTGCAAAGGGCTCAGTCGTCATGAACTATCCACAGACGGCCCGGCGCACGTCGGGAGCGCGCCGCCAGCTCCTAGGTCTGCTGTGCGCCGCTACTATTCTCGCCGGCCCGGGCCTCGCCGACCCCGCCTTCGCCGAGGTGGACCGGATCGAAATCCTCGAGCGCACCGTGCTGGCCGATGGCAAGCAATTCGGCGGCGTCGGGCCCTACGAACGCCTGCGCGGGCGGCTGTACTACGCGATTGATGCGTTTGCGCCGGAAAATCAGGCGATCGCCGACATCCGCCTGGCGCCGCGAGATGCCCAAGGTCGCGTGACCTTCGCCGCCGATTTCATCCTGCTCAAACCGTTGGAGGCCGCGCGCGGCAACGGCCGACTGCTCTACGACGTCGCCAACCGCGGCGACATGACTCTGCTCGGCCGCTTCAACGACGCCGCACCCGTCAACTTGCCGCTCTCGGCCGCCGACGCCGGCAACGGGTTTCTCATGGAGCAGGGTTATGCGATTTTGTCGACCGGTTGGAGCTGGGAGGTGCCGCTGGGCGCGGGACGATTGCGCGCCGACTTGCCGATCGCCACAGCGGCCGGCGACGCGATCTATGGCCGCGTCAGCGGCGAGATCGTCGTCAACCAGCCGACGGCAAGCGCGGCCCACGCCGCTCCGGGCGCCATCGGCTACGAGCCGCTCCGCCCCGACGACGCCAACGATATCCTGACGGTGCGCGATTCGGCCTTGGGCCCGCGTATTCTGATCGCGCGGAACCGCTGGCATTGGGGCTATGACGCCGGCGGTCGCGCGGTTTTCGATCCCGCGATGATCACGCTTGATGGCGGCTTCAAGCCGGGGCCGATCTACGCCCTCACTTATAGCGCCCGCGGTCCGCGCGTGGCGGGCCTGGGCCTCGCGGCCATCCGTGATGCCCTGTTGTTCTTTCGCCATGACCGCGCCGACCGCAGCGGCGCTTCCAATCCGTTGGTCGCGGGCGGCGGGGAACTGCCGAGGGCGGCGCTGGCCTACGGCAACGCCCAAGGCGCGCGGGCCTTGCAGAGCATGCTCTACTACGGGCTCGTCGTCGACGGTCGTGGGCGTAGGGCCTTCGACGGCGCCCTGGTCGCCGCCGCCGGCGCCGGACGGGGCGCGTTCAATATCCGTTTCGCACAAAGCGGCCGCCACTTCGGCCCGGATACCGAACTCGATTTTCCAACCGATCGTTTTCCGTTCACCGCCGCCGCGCAAATTGATCCCGTGACCAAAGAGGCCGGCGGTGTGCTCGACCGGACCGGCAGTGCCGCACCGAAGGTGTTCTATATCAACACCGCCGGCGAATATTGGTCGCGGGCGGCATCCTTGACCCATACCACACCGGACGGCAGCGCCGATGCGCCGTCCGATAACCGCGTGCGGCTTTATATGATCGCCGGCGGCGCCCAGGCTTCGGCATCGATCGGCGAGCGCGGCGCGCTTGCCCACTGCCGCGACCCGCTCGACACGCGGCCACTCTTACGCGCGATGCTTCTACATCTCGATGGCTGGGTGACGCTGAGGAAGGAGCCGCCGCCGTCCACGATCCCGGCAGTGGCTAACGGCAGCTTGGGCCGCCTCAATCAGTATTTGGATAAATTCCCGAAAGTGCCCGAGCTGCGGGGCCCGACGAAGTTGTTCGAGCCGCCGCGGCTGGATTTCGGCGCGCGCCTCGCAACCGAAGGCATCGCCGATATCGTGCCGCCGCGGGCCGGCAGGTCCTTTACCGCGCTTGTGCCTCTTCCCGACGCCGACGGGCTCGACACCGGCGGTATCAGCTTGCCTGAAATCAGCGTGCCGCTCGGAACCTACACCGGATGGAACATGCAAAACGCCGCGACCGGCGCGCCCGAACGCCTGGCGCGTTATGACGGAAGTTTCCTGCCCTTCGAGCGCGACGAGAACGAACGCTTAGCCGGCGGCGATCCCCGCCTGTCGATCAAGGAGCGCTACCCCACACGCGACGCCTATACCAAGGCCTATGCCGCCGCGACGCTGGCACTGGCGGAGAAGAAATTGATCCTCGGCAGCGACATCAATCCGATGATCGAACGGGCCGGCGCATTTTACGACCGCATCATGGCGCGGGCGCCAAGCGACGAAAGCTGCGGATATTTAGGCAAATAGGCCCTCGCCCACGGCCCGCGCCGCTGGCGATGGGGGGCCTTGGCCGTCAATAGGCATGAACGTCAATTCACTACGGATAAGCGCGGTGCCGTGATAGGTTCCCGCCAGACTTGGATGATTTCAGCCGGAATCACCCGTCGACCGAATTGGGGTCAGGGTAAATTTCTGCATATTGCCAGCATGTTACGCTCGGAATCAGCGCGGAATTTTACCCCGGCCCCCACGCGCTTCTGGACGCACGGTCGAGCCGAATCGTGTCAGAACCCAACAAAGGTGACCGCACCATGCTTCCTGCAAAAGTTCGTGGCAAAAAGGTTTTTCCGAGCTCGGAGGCTCAGCGCAAGGCCACGACCAAGCGCGATGCCGATTTTTTTGCCGAACGCAGAGCACGCGACGCGGCGAACCTCGAAAAGACCCTGCGGCTCAAGGCCCAGCGCCTTGCCCATGAGGCGACTTTGCCCAAGGCCCCGCCGCCCAAGCGGCGCGCGAAAAAGGCGGTCGCAATCGAACCGTAGGGTTGGTTGAATCCTAGAGTTGGTGAAATCCTAGAGCAAGCGATCTCACGCCGCGTCAACCATCACGATTTCCGAATCCACCAATGCCGTAATCTTGATGACGGCCTCGTGCTGGATGGCCGCGCCGTCGCGCGCGCCGATCCGTACGCCGTTGACTTCGACCGCGCCGACCGCGGGAACCAGATAGGCCTGGCGTGAAAGCCCCAGCGGGTAGTCGATGGTTTCGCCCGCCCTTAAGTTCGCGCCGAGGACTCGCGCATCGCTACGGATCGGCAAGGCGTCGGTATCCTCAGGGAGTCCGCTGGCCAGCGTGACAAACCGCCCTGACCGGTCGCCCTTTGGAAACGGCTTCGCCCCCCAAGCCGGTTGGCCGCCGTCGCGCGTCGGCAAGATCCAAATCTGGAACAACGTCGTCGTTTCCTTCTCCATGTTGTATTCGGCGTGCTTAATGCCGGTGCCGGCACTCATCACCTGGACATCGCCGGCGACCGTGCGGCCAGTGTTGCCCAAGCTGTCCCGGTGCGTGATCGCGCCGGTGCGCACGTAGGTGATGATCTCCATATTCGCATGAGGATGCGGGGGAAAGCCGGTCTCCGGTGCGATCTCGTCGTCGTTCCAGACCCTGAGCGGACCAAAATTCATACGCTTGGGATCGTGGTAGGCGGCGAACGAAAAGTGGTGTTTGGCCTTTAGCCAGCCGTGATCGGCACCGCCGAGGGTTGCGAAGGGTCTCAGTTCGATCATGATAGCTGTGCTCCCGCCCAAAATGACTTAGTAAGCGCGACTTACGCCAAGAGTTCGGCGAGTTCTTTGAAATCGGCGACCGTCACATCCGGTTGGTGCGGCGTCATGCCGTAAGGACGGCGGCGGCGGTCGATAAAGCAGGCCTTCATGCCGGCGGCCTTCGCGCCGATGCAATCAAAGGCGTGATTGGCGACGTGCATGCACTTGCCGATATCGACTTTGAGGATATTGGCCGCCGTTCGATAGGTCGCGAAATGCGGCTTGAAATAACCCGCCGCGGCGATGGAGATGACCTCGTCGAACTTGAAGCCGATATGGGGCGCGGCGTTTTTTAGCATATCGGGATCGCCGTTCGAGAGCACGGCGAGTTTGTAGCGCTTTTGCAGCCGGGTGAGCGCGGCGACCACGTCGTCGAAGGGTCGCAGTTTCTCGATCTGGGCGACAAGATGCCTGACCTCGTCCATGGTGTGGGCGATGCCCGCACGCGTCAGGGTGTAATCGACCGCGCCGTGGCCGATCTCGCGATAGGGCGTATGTCCGCGATCGACCAATGCGTCGATCATGGAATTCTCGAAATGTGTCCGGCGCCACCAGGTTACCAACGAATTGGGACTGCCCTTCCAACCCTTCGCCTTCAGGAAGGGCGTCACCATCTCGACAAGCCCGCCTTGCATATCGACGACTGTCCCATAGAGATCGAAGGTCAAGACCTCGGTTTGATCGCGCAATCGCTTGATTGTTTCGTCATTTATCATCATGGGCCGCTCCACGCGCGATGTCACAGATTTAGGGCCTTAACTATGCCTCCGGCTGGCCGCAGGCTCCAATAAAAACAACGCCTTCCCTACCCCGGTAAACCCCTCGGAACACGCCGAATTCCCATGCTAGGATAGGTTGGCTCATCAGGGGAGGAACCGAACCATGTCCAATTCGAAATCGCTTCTCAAATCCGGCGCCGCCGTAGCGGCTCTTTTCATGAGCATCGCCGCCGGCGCCATGCCCGCCGCGGCGCAGCGCGCGCCGGTCGTCGATCCGCCGACACCCGCCGCCATCGCCGGCCACCTCGCCCGCGCCATCGAGATCGCCGGCAAGAACCCCCTGCTCCAGAAGATGGCCAGCGAAGGTTATTGGTGCATGACCCCGTCCAAGGCTTCGGCACTGGTCGGGAAATACACCTCGAAGCCGCTCACGGACGCCGTGCCGCCGGCGCAGCTGTTCGATAACGTTTATCTGTTCGGCACCAGCTTCGTCAGCATGATGGTGCTCAAGACCAGCGACGGCCTGATCGTTTGGGATGCGCTCAACAACGACGAGGAAGTACGCACGATTTTTGAACCGGGCATGAAGCAATTCGGCCTGAATATGGCCGATATCAAGATCGTCATTATTACTCACGGTCACTTCGACCACTTCGGCGGCGCCAAGTATCTGCAAGACAAATACAATATTCCCATCGCCCTCAGTGCGGCCGACTGGGATCTGATGGCCGCCGCGCCCGCCCGCCCGGGCGGCCCGATGCCGCCGGTGCGTAACCCGGCGCGGGACAAGACCCTCGCCGACGGTCAGGAAATCAAGGTCGGCGATGCGACGGTGCGTATCGTGCTCACGCCGGGACATTCGCCGGGCACGGTCTCGTCGATTCTGTCGGTGAAGGACGGCGGCACCACGCGCACGATGGCGGCCTGGGGCGGCACGGCCTTCCCGGCGACCACGGCGATGCTGACTCAGATGCGCGATTCCACAAGCAAACTTAAGGAGGCCGCCCGCGCGGCCGGCGCGGTGGGGATTCTCAATACCCATGCGTTCTTCTACGACCTTGTCGAGCGCAAAGCCAAGCAGGGTAGCTCGCCTAACAACCCGCTGGTCATCGGCGCCGAGGCCCTGGCGGGCACCATGGATATCAAGCGGGAATGCCTGACCGGTCAGCTAGCCTGGTACGCGGCCATGAGGAAGTAGAAACCCGCTCCGCCAAACTCACACTGTACTGACGCAGAGGAATTGCAATGTCGAACGTTTCGAGACTTGGCGTACTGGGACTGGCGGCGCTGATAAGCTTGGGCGGAGCGCACGCCGCCTCGCCCGACCCCACTTTGATCGAAAAGGGCCGCGCGCTTTTTGCCGACAAGAGTCTTTCGGCCGGAGGCGTCATCGCCTGTGCCAACTGCCATCCCAACAACGGCCACACCGACAACAAGAGCTATGCGAGCCTCGAGGTCGTGGCCGATGGCGATCCCAAGGGCCGAAGCACGCCGACACTTTGGGGCGCGGGCACGCGCTCGGTCTACGCCTGGGCGGGTACGGCGCCGGCGCTTGAGGGCAACATCCGCGGCATCATCGTCAACCGCATGAAAGGTGCCGAGCCCGCGCCCGAGACACTGGCCGCGCTTTCGGCCTACGTACGCTCGCTCACCCCACCCAGGACGGGAAACATCGCGGACGACGGCACGCCCGCGGACAAGGCCCCGGCGGCGGTGAAACGCGGCTTCGCGCTGTTCACGGGACCCGGCGGATGCGGCGCCTGCCATGTGCCGGGCAGCTTCGACAAAGCCGAGATCGAGGACGTCGGCACCGAGGGCAAATTCAAAGTGCCGTCGCTGTGGTCGGTATCGCAGACCGCGCCCTACCTTCATGACGGGCGCACCAAGTCCCTCGCCGAGGCCGCCAAAGCCATGTGGGAAGCCAACGGCAAGAAGATCGGCAAACCTTCGAGCCCAAGCGAGGCGCAACTGGCCGATCTACTGGCTTATCTGAACTCCCTATAAGCGCTCATCGAAGCCCAAAAAAAGGGGGACCTTCCGGTCCCCCCTTTCGCAGTCTTATCGAAGACAGTTTGTCGGCTACATCTTGAAGCGCATGCCCGCGCGGAACACACGGCCGGCGGTGTCGAAGAGATTGGGATTGGCATTGTTCAAATAGTAGGTGGTTCCGCCGACCTTGTAAGGATCGACGTTGCCGAGGTTTCTTATGTTGAGGAAGGCCTCGCTCTCGACATCATCCCCCATCGCGAATTTATAGGACATGGAGGCGTCCATCCAGAACCCGCCGGGGATATGATTGTCGTTGATGGTGGTGTTGTCCGACGTCGACCTCGGGCAGCCGGTGGTGCACTCGATATAGCTGTTGTTGTAGGTGCCGGCGCTGAGCGCGCGCGCGGTCAGCGATACCGTTACCGGATCGGCGTCGTAAACCATATTGACCGAATACCGCCAGTTCGGCGGGCCGGCGCCGCGGTTCTGGCCGGCGTTGTCGGTGGGCGTGGTGACGCCGTTGTCATTGTAGTCCTTGATATACTTGGTCAGATTGCCGTGGAACGCGACATTTCCCATCCAACCTGAAACCAGGTCGTCGAGCGCGAAGCGGTAACTGCCTTCAAAGTCGAGCCCCTTGGTTTGCTGGAGCGCGATATTGACGGGCTTGGTATTGATCTGGGAAATGACCCCGATCGTGGCCGGCGCGACCGGCGCCAAGCGCGTGACTGCGGGGCAGAACGCCGCAAAACCGTCGAAGCACAACTGGACGACGTTGGCGGCGCCGACGGGGGCGATGGCGTCCTTCACCTTGATCTGCCACCAATCGACCGAGGCGCTGAACCCCGGCAAGAACGTCGGCTGAACGACCACGCCGATGCCGGTGGTATCGGCCTTCTCCGGGTCCAAATCTAAATTGCCGGTGGCAAACCCGCGGTAGGTCGGAGTCGAGTTGGTGAAGGGGTCGAAGACCGTGCCCTGGCTCGAGGTTCCGGCCGCGAACAGTTCCTGCAGGTTGGGCGCGCGGATGTCACGCGACTGCGTGACGCGGAATTTGATGTCCGGGATCGGCGTGTAGGTCGAGCCGACTTTCCACGTCACGACGTTGCCCGACGTGCTGTAGTTGGTGAAACGGGCGGCGGCGCTTAAGTCCCAATTGTCGGCCCAGGCCGCGCCCTTGGCCAGCGGAATGACCGTTTCCACGGCGGCTTCGCTGACATTGAAGCTGCCGTTGATGGGCAGGTAATTGCCGGCGAACCAGGCGGCAATGCCGGTGACGAGAATGCTTTGCGACGCCGGGTCGGAAATGTTCTTGACCTTCTCGGTGCGGTGCTCGGCGTTGGCCGCGATCGACACCGGACCCGCCCAGATGTCGAAGAGATCGCCGGTGACCGACGCCGCCCAGACGTTCTGGGTGAGATTCGAATACTGGTAGGATCCGATATCGGCCACGACGTAATTGATCGCCGCGGCATCGTTCACGCCAATACCCATGATGTTGTAGGGCACGCAGCCGTCGTTGGGAGCGGTAAGCGTGGAGCGGCAGATTATCTTGCCGGTGCCGGGTTGGAAAACCGCGTCGATGGCTTGGCGATAGCGCGGCACGCTGGCCACGTGCGTTGTGTTCACCGAGTTTCTGCCGGTGCCGTTCTGGAAGTACGCGTCCCACGACCAGGTGCGTTCGAAGGCGTCGAATTTTCCGTTCGCCCCGACGACGTTGCGGTTGACGTTGCGTTCGTTGTCGGAGCCGAAGGGCCCCATATCCTGGTGCATGCTGCCCATGGCGAACTGCGTAACCCCGAGCGCGGTCATCGACGCCCGGACTGATGCCGGGATAAAGGCGTTGTCGGCCTTGATGAAGGGGGCGCCGCCGGAGCCGGCGGCGTTGCCGGGTTGGAACTGGACGCAGCATTTGCTGTAGGTCCGTGAGCCGTTCCAGGAAATCTGGGCGAAGACGTTGATGTCGTCGGTTATGTCATAGGCGATGCGCGTGAACAGGTTCGACCGTTTTTGTGCGGGATCCAAATCAGAGATTTGGTCGCGGGGAATCAGGGTCTGCGCCACGCTCCCGCCTTGCATGTAGGGGGCGCCGATGATCGGACCGAAGACAATATTGAACGGCGTGCCGTTTTGGCCGAAGGCCGTACCCTTCAAGGGCCCGGAAATGATCATGCCGCCGGGGGTCGCGTTGCTGAACCCGACATCTTGCAGGATAAGCCGGAACGGCTGGCCGTTGGTGGCGGTGTAGTTGGGGTTGATCAGGTCGCCGACATAGGATTTGTCCCAATCGCGGCCGTTGGCGCCGCCGCGAATGCCGGCCTGATAGACATTCTCGCCGCTGAGCAATGCGTGCCCGCGGCCGCCGGCAAAGGGGAAGCCTGCCGACAGCCCGATTTTGGTGTTCTTGCCGTCGCCGTATGAGGTCAGGCCGCCCGAAACTTCGGCCTTAACGCCGGTGTAGGTTTTGTCGAGGATGAAGTTGGCGACACCGCCGACCGCATCGGAGCCGTAGACCGCCGAGGCGCCGCCGGTGACCACTTCCACCCGCGCGATCAGCTGCTGCGGGAAGGCGTTGACGTCGACGCCGCCGCTCAGGATCGAGCCGACCGAACGCTGGCCGTCGAGCAGCACGAGGGTCCTCGAGCCGCCGATGCCGCGCAGGTTCAAGGTGTTGACGCCGGCATTGCCGGCACTGATGGAATTCAGCGCGGTATTGGGCTGGGCGCTGCCGGAGAAAACCGGCAGGGTGTTGACGTATTCGGCGATATTGGCGACCGGCGCCTTCTCCAGCGTGCTGGCATCGAGCACCGTCAGGGGCGTCGGCGCTTCATAGCCTTCGCGGACGATGCGCGATCCGGTGATGACGATCTCTTCGAGTTCGGATTGCGCCGACTGATCCTGGGCCGGTTGGGTGGCCTCGGCGGCGCGAGCCGCATGCGGCGCCATAAAGGCCGCGAGGGCGAGGGCGCTTACGGTCGAGAGCGCGCGGGCGTTAAACGATGATCGCGAAGCGGAACCGTAGCCCTTAACCTTGAATGCACCGACCAATCGCATAACTTCCTCCCCTTTTAGGTGAAACAATTACGGATATAATACTGGAACGACTTCAACGGACTCGCCCCGGCGCGCCGGTGATCCTAGGGACCACAGACTTAAGCCGCAGCTGGTACCCAGCGCGGCGTAAACGGGTTCTTCGCGATTCAAACTCCCCCTTGGGCGACGGCCAAACCGACCTCTTTTCGGATCCGGTCCTCGCCACTAAACGAAAGGTTAACGATATATTTTAGGATTTACAACGTGATTTCCGCGCAAGATAAAGTGCGGGCGGGCGGCCTACAACGTCTCCTGGAAGCGCACCGGCACGCCCAGAGGCTTACCGAGGACTTCATCGTCGCGCATCACCACCTGCCCGCGAATAATCGTCGCCTTGGGCCAGCCGGTGACATCCATGCCGTCGAAAGCGGTCCAGCCGACGCGGCTGGCGATCCATTCATTCTTGATGGTGCGCTTGGCGGCCAAATCCACCAGCGTGAAGTCGGCATCGTAGCCGAGCGCGACGCGGCCTTTGCCGGCAATGCCGAAAATGCGCGCCGGGCCCGCGCTCATCAGATCGACAAAGCGCTCGAGAGTCAGGCGCCCTTCGGCGACATGGTTCAACATGACCGGAACCGTCGTCTGTACGCCCGTCAGCCCCGAGGGACTGCGCGGATAGGGCCGGGCTTTTTCTTCGCGGGTGTGCGGCGCGTGATCCGAGCCGATGCAATCGACCACGCCGCCATTGATCGCCGCCCATAGCGCATCGCGGTGGCGGGCCTCGCGGATCGGCGGATTCATCTGCGCCAAGGTGCCGAGGCGCTCGTAGCACTCGGGCGCGGCCAGGGTCAGGTGCTGCGGCAGGACTTCGACCGTGGCGATATCCTTGTGCTGTGCCAGTATTTCCATTTCCTCGGCCGTGGTGACGTGCAGAACATGCACGCGGCGATGGTTGGCGCGGGCCAGCGCGAGCAGCCTTTTTGTCGAACGCACGGCGGTCTCGACGTCGCGCCAGGTCGGATGCATGGAAACGTCGCCGCCGCCGGCCACCAGGGCGCTACGTTCCGTCAGGCGCATGTCGTCCTCGCTGTGGACGGTGACGCGCCGCGAACCCGAGCGCAAAACCCGGGCGACGTTCGCGTCGTCGGCCACCAGCAGCGTGCCGGTGCTCGATCCCATGAACATCTTGATGCCGCAGCAGCCGGGAAGCCGCTCGAGCACGCCAAGCTCATCGGCATTCTCGGGCGACGCGCCGACATAAAACGCGAAGTCGGTCCAACAGCGCCCGGTCGCGCGCGCAATTTTGTCGGCGATGGCGGCGGCGGTGGTCGTCGAAGGATCGGTATTGGGCATTTCGAAAACCGCGGTGATGCCGCCGAGCACGGCGCCGCGGGTGCCGCTTTCAAGGTCTTCCTTTTGCGGATTGCCGGGCTCGCGGAAATGTACCTGCTCGTCGATGCACCCCGGCAGCACGGTCAGATGGCGCGCATCAAACGCCTCGCGCGCGGACCCGGGCTGCAGCTTGCACAGCGCCGCGACCTTGCCGTCTTTCACGCCAATGTCGATCTTGGCCGCGCCGCCCGGCGTGAACACCGTACCGCCGTGAATGATCAGATCGAAATCCATTCTTAGCCCGCCCTATTCTTAGCCAGCCAATACCGAGAAGACGTCACCGTCCGCGAAAGCGCCGATGATATGACGTTGGTGCCATAAAGCATAGAACAACAACGCCCAGGCAGCGCCGCCGTTACGTTTGTCGACGGCGCTAAACAGAGCCTCGACGCGGCCGGGCCCGCACAATTCGGAAATGCCCGGCTGGCGCGCGACCAGGGGGCCTAGGCGCTTGCCCTCGGCCGCGATCCACTCGACCACCGGGACGGTGAAGCCTTTTTTGGCGGCGAAGGCCTGAGCGGGCGGAAAGTTTTCGGCGAGCCATTGCCGCAAGAGCCACTTACCGCGCCGCTCGCGAATCTTTTGGCGATCGGCCAGCGGAAAGGCGAAGGCGGCGACGGCCGGATCGAGGAACGGGACACGCCCCTCGACGCCGTGAGCCATGAGGCAACGGTCAACTTTCAAGAGCAAGTCGTTGGGCAGCCAGGCCGCGCAATCGACCGCCTGCAGGGCGCGCAGGCCGCGCCCGAAGCGGGCGCCGGTTTCGGTTTCCACCCGCGCCATGCCGTCGCGCCACCCTCTGGGGACCTCGCGCAAGACCCCGGAGTCCACCAAGCGGTGCCGCCGCCACGGCCGTTTGGAAAAAGGCCAGGGCCGCAAAGCGGCGCGGGTGCGGCCATAACCGGCGAAGAGTTCGTCGCCGCCCTCGCCCGTAAGCACCACTTTGACATGGCGCGAAGCCGCCTCGGCCAACAGATAGGTCGGAACGACCGCATAGTCGGCGGCCGGATCGTCCATGGCGGCGGCAATGGCCGGTAGCCTGCGCCAGAAATCTTGCGCCGTAACCTCGATCTCGACATGCCGCGCGCCGGCGGCGGCGGCGGCGGCGCGGGCCCCTTCGCGCTCGTCGTGAGCCATGGTTCCGGGAAAACCGGCGGTGAAGGCAAGAACCGGGCGATCGTTGAGGCACGCCATCATCGCGAGCACCGCCGCGGAATCTATGCCGCTTGAGAGAAACATGCCATACGGCACATCGGCGCGCTGATGGACAAAGACCGCGTCCCGCCAAATTTCACCGAAGGATTGAAGGGCTTCGGCGTCGCCTTGCAGCGGAGCGATAGCGACCGGAAGGGCCGCGCGCTGCCGCCGGGCGACGATCCGGCCCTTCTCGACAATCAGCGTTTCGCCGGGCGCCACCCGCTGGATGCCTGCGAAAGGCGTTTCGGTTCCGGTTGTAAAATTGAACGCGAGCATCTCATCGCGGGCGGCGGTATTGAGGCTGGGCGCGACCACGCCGGCGGCGATCAGGGCCTGGGCCTCCGAGGCGAAGTAAAATCCTTGCGGCGTTTCGGCGTAGTAGAGCGGTTTGATTCCGAACGGGTCGCGCGCGAGCAGCAAGCGGCCCCTGCCCGGGTCATGGACCGCGAGCGCATACATACCGCGCAGCTTGTCGGCAAAGGCCTCACCGTCGCGGCGGTAAAGATGCAGGGCACTTTCGCAGTCCGAGCCGGTGGCGAAACCGACGCCGCGCAGCTCCGCGCGCAAGGACGGATCGTTGTAGATCTCGGCATTGGCGACCAGCGCCACGCCGTCGGATGCGACCAGGGGCTGCGCGCCGTGGACAAGATCGACGATGGCGAGGCGGGTGTGAACCAGCGCTACGTCGGCCAGCACACGGCGCCCGCTGCCGTCGGGTCCGCGATGCTTGAGGGCGGCGGTCAAGCGCGCAAGCAGATCTTCAAGTGCCGGTGCCGACGGCGCACGGCCGTCGCGTGTCATAACTCCGGCGATGCCACACATCTTATATTATGGACCGGCGTTCTGGGCCGTTGAGGGGTTTGCCGTTAGGGGGTTTGCCGTCAAACGGGCCAAGAGGTCGATATACTGCGGCGCGACTTTGTCCATGGCGAAGGACTCATCGAAAGCCTTTTTTCCCGCCGCCGAAAGTTTCCTGGGCAGTTCCTTGTCCTGAATCATCCACTTAATGGCTTCAGCCATGCTAACGGCATCGCCCACCGGCACCAACAGACCGTTTTCCTTGTGGCGGATCAGTAGACCGGGCCCAAGGGTGTCGGCGGCGATCACCGGAGCGCCGGCGGCCCAGGCCTCGATCACGGCGTCGCCTACATCTTCGTGCTTCGCCGGATAGACAAAGACATCGCAGGCCGCGAGGTAGGGCGCCATTCGGTCCTGCCACCCCAGGAACCGAACGCGCGGTTTGACGCCGCGCTCGTGGGCCGCGGCTTCAAGCACCTCGCGGTCGGCGCCGTCGCCTGCGATCCACAGGTAGGTGCCCGAGATCCGGGCGAAGGCGTCGAGCAGAGTCTCGAGCCCATTGTTCCGCTTAAGACGCATGGACGTCAGGATCAGTTTGGCCGTGGGCGGCGTATAGACCGACTTGCGGTTGATGGGCGGGATCGCCAATTCTTCCGCCAGCATCGGCAGATGGGGCAGAACGTGCAGCTGCTGCCCCGACCATCCCGCGGCGAGGGCGGCGTCGGCGCGCGCCGCGGCGGGTGTGAACAGGTGATCGCACTTGCTCAGCAAGGATAGATCGCCGAGGGCCGCGCCGAGGCGGCCGAGGTGGACGAAGCTCGCCTTTTGCACGAACGGCGCCACATCGGGCGTCCACGAGATGACGATGTCGGGCGCAAAGCGGCGGATATGGCCGTTGATGCGCCGGCGATCAAGAAAATTGAACCGGCCGGGAAAGTCGATCTCGATGGGCGCCACACCCAGGGCGTTGAAGCGGTCGGCGCGCGCGGCGTTGCGGGAAAACACGGCGCACTGGTCGGCGCGGTTCCGCGCAAGAACGCCGGCAAGGCGCTCGGCCTGGCGCTCAACGCCGCCCGCAGGCGCGCCGGACATAAGATGGAGAACCCTCACGCGGTCACCCTCAAATTGAAGCGAAAGTTTGCACGGCCCACGGCCCGAAGCCAAGGGCTACTAGAACGCCGGTTTGGATGGAAAGAGCGCGCAAAACGCGGCGATAACCGGGTCGACGGCAAGATGGCCAAGATTATAGCCCGCTTGGGGACCGGCCGCTTGGGGACCGGCCGCTTGGGGATCAGCAGCTTGGGGATCGGGCGGTGCGCGGACCACGCGACCGCCGAAGGGGCCATAGCGGTTGGGATCGGTGGCGCCGAAGAGGGCGAGCGTCGGCAAGCCGGCTACCGCCGCTAGATGGGCGAGTCCAGAATCGTTACCGACGAAGGCGCGACAACGCGCGAGCGCCGCCGTAACCGTCAAGAGATCCGGCTCGCCGAAAACTCCGATGTAGCCAAGTCCCGCGCGCGACAAGGCTTCTACCAGGGGCGCGGCCCGCTCTGCGTCATCGCGACCTCCGAACACCGCGATGCGCCAACCGGCGCAAGGCGCCTCGGCGCCACCGGTCAACCGCACGGCGAGCTCGGCGAAGCGCTCGGCGGGCCAGGTCTTGGCCGATGTCGCCGCCACCGGCGCAAGTGCAAGGACCGGTGCGCCTTCGGGAATCAAGACCGAGGCAGCCAGCTGATGCCGGGCGTCCACATAAAGAAAGGGTGCGGCCGGCTGTGGCAGGTCGAGCAGGCGCGAAAGATGCGTGACCTGATGCTCACCCCCCGTTATCGGGCCGATGATGTGCCGCCGGCGGACGGGGATGACATAGAAGATCAGCGAGCGGCGAAGATCGACGACAATGTCCCAGACCGTGCCGCGCAATTCCTTCCACAGCCTGTACCAATGGGCGTCGAATCTCCGTTTAGTGACAACGATCACGCGCTCAAGGCGCGGAACAAAGGCGAACAGCGGTGCGGCCAAAGGACCGCAGGCAATCGTGAACCGCGCCGTCGGGTATCGCTCGACCAAATGGCGCAAGAGGCCCGACGACAGCACGGCATCGCCAATCCGGGTGTGGGTGATGAAAAGTATGTTCAAGCGCGCCAGCTTTCAGGCCGGCGGAACGGGCAGCGTGGCGATGAACGCCTCAAGCGCCTCAGCCGCCATGGCCCAGGTTCGCCGGCGCACAGGGTCGCCCGCGGCGTCGCTGAGGTTCCGATAGACTGCGTCGTTACCAAGAATCTGCAAAGTCACGGCGGCAAACCCTTCGGCGTCGGGAACAATGTAGCCGGTCTGACCGTTGTCGATGCGCTCGTCAACGCCGCCAAGCGAACGCGCGACCGCCGGCAGGCCGGCGGTTTGTGATTCACCGAGCGTCCAACAGGCATAATCCTGGGCGTCGCCCGGATAAAGGTGAACGCGGCTCTCGCGGTAAACCTGCGCCATGCCTTCGTCGTTGCGCGGCTCGAACACGACCACGTTGGCGGTGGCCGCGGCCTTGACCTGCTGCAAGACCGGCATGACGGTGACCGGGATCTCCTCACCCTTGAGACCTTTGGCCAGGACCGCCGAGTAGACCGCGAGACGCGCCGCCGGCATTTGCGGATGAATCGCCTTCGTCCAAACGTCGAGCAACCAAGCCAAGCCGTGCAGCGGATGGGTGGTGACGACGGCATGGGGCGGCGGAATCCGCGGCGGTGGAACATTCGCCGCTTCTGCCACAGCCCGTTCGGCTTCAAGTTTCGCGGCGGCATCGGGGTCATAGTTGTAGTCGTCGGGCATCGGGATCGGGACAACCTGGGGCGCACTTCCCGGATCGAAATAGATGCTGCGCACGCCAGGCGGAATGACGGCGTTTCTCACTTTGCCGGAATAGGCGCGTTTCTGGTTCCGGCCGATGAACAAAATCGAAGCCGCGAACGAGTCCCACAAGGCATCGTTGGCCGGCAGCGCGAGATATTCGGGCCCACCCACGACCCACAGCAGG
Organism: Caenispirillum bisanense; assembly: GCA_945906455.1. Taxonomy (GTDB): domain Bacteria; phylum Pseudomonadota; class Alphaproteobacteria; order Rhodospirillales; family Rhodospirillaceae; genus SHVO01. Next base: position 10,570 of record CAMDRB010000006.1, on the reverse strand, counting down.
CGGTGCGTGGCGGCGCGCATGCTGCCGAGCAGGAGGGGTTTACGCAGAGCGATCAGGATTTCGGCCGATTTCGGCGCCATCGAGTCGCCGAAGGGCGTCCAATAGGCGCCCTCGGCCATGTGGGCGTAGGCGACACGGTTGATCACCTTGACGTCGTGACCGCGTTCCTGCAGGGCCGAGGTGAGGCCGACGACCGCCTTCTCCGGCCCGCCGATGGCCCGGCGCAACGGCGTATAGCCGTCGTAAGAAAGGGCGGAATCGTCGACAAATACGTATCGCATGGGGCAGTTATAGCCAGGCCCGCATATTGAAGTAAGTAAAATGGGTGCTACATAACGAAGACATCGTCCAAAGGAGCTTCGCCCTCATGGCCACGGATAGGCCGCTTTTCACAACCTTGCCGCACCGGGCCTTGGTGGCGGTGCGTGGCACGGATCGCATCGGCTTCCTGCAAGGCTTGGTCTCCAACGACATGACCGGCGTCGAGGCCGGCCGCGCGGTTTGGGCGGCGTTCCTGACCCCGCAAGGCAAATTCCTCCATGAGTTTTTTGCGGCTGCGCTTGGCGACGCGGTACTTCTGGAGTGCGAGCGGGCGCGCCGCGACGATCTGGTCAGCCGTCTCGCGCGCTACAAACTGCGCGCGAAAGTGAGCGTCGGTGCCGAAGATTCCCTGACGCCGGGCGTGGCGTGGGGGAATGCCAATGCAGCGTTCAAATGCGGCGATCAGCCGGGCGCCGTGACGGCGCTGGGCACGGGCTTGGTCTACGCCGATCCGCGGCTTCGCGGCGCGGGTCTGCGTTGGGCCCTTGAAGACCGCGAGATCGAGAACCTGGCCTCGCGCGGCCTTGATCGCGCGACGCCCGAGGCCTACGACGCTTTGCGATATGAGCTGGGGCTTCCCGACGGCAGCCGCGATCTCGAGGTCGAAAAAGCGCTGCTGCTGGAAAACGGGTTCGCCGAACTGCAGGGCGTCGATTTCCAGAAGGGCTGCTACATCGGCCAGGAACTGACGGCGCGCACGCACTACCGCGCGCTGATCAAGAAGCGGCTGATGCCGGTGATGATCGACGGCCCGCTTCCGCCGTTTGGAACTCCGCTGACGACCGCCGATGGTCTCGATGCCGGCGAGATGCGCAGCGCCGGCCATGGCAAGGGGCTTGCGTTGGTGCGGCTGGAGGTTGTGCAAAAATCGGGCGGCGCGCTTTTTGCCGCGGGCGCGCGCCTTCGCGTCGTCCAGCCGGCGTGGATGAAACTGTCGCCCGAAACTTAGTGCGGATCCGCCGGCGGTTCGGACAGCGTTTTCCGCCCGCTGAACATGGCCGAGATGATGTTGCCGCCGCGTTTGACGTCGGTCATGACGACGGCAAAGATGTGCAGCGCGATCAATCCAAGCAGAACGTAAAACAAGGTGGTGTGGGTCTGGGCGTACGGCCCGCGCATCGAGCGCATTTCCTTGTAGGCTACGGGGTTGACGGTTTCCGGCGCGTTGGGACGCACCTGGCTGGGGTCGACGCCGTCGGCAGCTACCCAGGTGGCGATGGCTTTGCCGAAGGGCGGCATATAGACATCGGTGCCAGAGAGCACCAAGCCGGTGCCGGCCTCGACCAGCAGCAAGAGAAGCAGCGCCGTAGCAGCGATGCGGCCCAGCGGCGAATGGCCGAGGTAGTTGGCTTTTCGGCCGGAGCTAATGTCCTTCAGCTCGCCCGCTACCTGCGCGCCGTAGCCGGAACCCACGGGCAGGACCGCCCGCCAGCGGGCATAGGGCCCGCCGATGAATCCCCACACCAGGCGCCAGGCAAGGTTTATGGCGAAGATGTAGCCGACATAGCTATGCAGCACCTTGAGGAAATTCCGGCCGTCGACGGTGGCGCCGAACGACGAGCCGTAAAGGATCATGGCGCCGAGGACGGAGAGGACGAGCACGCAGAGGAAATTCACCCAATGGAATATGCGGGTCGTCCGGTCCCAAACTTTGTATTCCTTCAACATGGTCGGATGTTCTCCCGGAAATTAATTGAAGCAATTGTAAGCGAAGTAATCGTACCAGGTACGTAATTAATTGTACCAGGTACGGAACTTAATTGAGCGACGTAGCCTTTGTGCCCTTCTCGGCGAGAGCAGCCTGCGCCGCGGCCAGGCGTGCGACCGGCACGCGGTAGGGCGAGCACGAGACATAGTCGAGGCCGGCCTTGTGGAAAAAGGCGATGGACGCGGGGTCGCCGCCGTGCTCGCCGCAGACGCCGAGCTTCAAGTCCTTGCGTGACCCCCGCCCCCGCGCCGCCGCCATGGTGATCAGTTCGCCGACGCCCTCCTGGTCGAGGCTGGCAAAGGGGTCCGCGGCGAAGATGCCCTTGGCCCGGTAGATTTCGATCAGATTGGCGCAGTCGTCGCGCGAAAGGCCCAGGGTCATCTGCGTAAGATCGTTGGTGCCGAAGGAAAAGAATTCCGCGCTCACGGCGATGTCGCCGGCCAAAAGGGCAGCGCGCGGCAGCTCGATCATGGTGCCGACGGTGTAGGCCACGGTGACTCCCGCGGCGGCGCAAGCGGCTGCCGCCGCCGTGTCCACAACCTTTTTCATCATATCGAATTCCAGCCGCGTGCCGACCAACGGGATCATGATCTCGGGCAAGACCGCTTTACCCTGTTTGGCCACCGCTGCCGCCGCCTCGAAGATAGCCTGGGCCTGCATTTCATAAATCTCAGGATGCGAGATGCCCAAGCGAACGCCGCGATGGCCGAGCATGGGATTGGATTCGTGCAAGCGCACGAGGGCATCGCGCACCGAGTCCACCGATACGCCGGCGCCTTGCGCGACCTCGGCGATTTCGGCGTCGGTCTGCGGCAGGAATTCGTGCAGGGGCGGGTCGAGCAGCCGGATGGTTACCGGCAGGCCCTCCATGATGGTGAACAGCTTGACGAAATCGCCGCGCTGGAAGGGCAGCAGCTTTTCAAGCGCGGCTTTGCGTCCACCGGCATCCTTGGCCAGGATCATCTGGCGCATGCTGAGAATGCGCGCTGTGTCGAAGAACATATGCTCGGTGCGACAGAGGCCAATCCCCTCGGCGCCGAACTTGCGGGCGGTTTCGGCATCGAGCGGCGTTTCGGCGTTGGCCCGCACTTTCAGCCGGCGGATCTTATCGACCCAGGCCATGAGCACGGCGAAGTCGCCGGTCAGCGCGGGGCGGATGGTCGCGACTTTGCCGATGAAGATTTCGCCGGTGGCGCCGTCGAGGGTGATGACGTCGCCTTCGAGCAGGATCTTGTCGCGCACACGGGCGGTTTTGGCCTTGGCATCGACATTGATGTCGCCCGCGCCGCAGACGCACGGCGTGCCCATGCCGCGCGCAACCACGGCCGCGTGGCTGGTCATGCCGCCCCGGGTGGTCAGGATGCCTTCGGCAACATGCATGCCGCCGATATCTTCGGGGCTGGTCTCGCGGCGCACGAGGATCACGGCTTCGCCGCGCTTGACCCAATCCTCGGCGTCCTCGGCGGTGAAGACGATGCGCCCCGCGGCCGCGCCCGGCGAGGCCGGCAGGCCACGCGCGAGCAGCTGGCGCGGTGCCTTGGGATCGAGGGTCGGGTGCAAAAGCTGGTCAAGTTGCAAAGGGTCGATGCGGCGCACGGCTTCGTTCTCCGAGATCAGCCCTTCGCGCGCCATGTCGACGGCGATTTTGAACCCGGCTTGGGCGGTGCGCTTGCCGCCCCGGGTTTGCAGCATCCAGAGCTTGCCCTTCTGGATGGTGAACTCCATGTCCTGCATGTCGGTGTAATGGCGTTCCAGGCGATCGCGGTACTCGACCAGTTCCTTGTACAGCCCGGGCATGACCTCCTCCATGGCGGGGAGCGCCGAACGTTGCGCGAGTTTACCGGCAAGCGTGATCTGCTGCGGCGTTCTGATGCCCGCGACCACGTCCTCGCCTTGGGCGTTGACGAGGTACTCGCCGTAAAAGGCGTTCTCGCCGGTCGAGGGGTCGCGACTGAAGCACACGCCGGTGGCGCAGTCCGCGCCCATATTGCCGAAGACCATGGCTTGCAGATTGACGGCCGTACCCCAGCCGTCGGGAATGTCGTGGAGTTTCCTGTAGGTGATGGCGCGCTGGTTCATCCAGCTGCCAAACACCGCGCCGACGGCGCCCCACAACTGCTGGTGCACGTCCTGCGGAAAGGGTTCGCCCAGTTCTTCTTCGATCTTCCGCTTGTAGGCCTCAACCAAGGCCTTGAGATCGGAGGCCTCGAGCTGGGTGTCGAGCGCGACACCCTTGTCTTCTTTGGCAAGCTCGAGCAGGTGCTCGAAGTCGTAGTGATCGATGCCGAGCACGACGCTGGAATACATCTGGACGAAACGGCGGTAGCTGTCGTAGGCGAAGCGCGCGTCGCCCGATTGCTTCGCCAGGCCTTCGACGGTGGCGTCGTTGAGGCCGAGGTTGAGGATGGTATCCATCATCCCCGGCATCGAGGCCCGCGCGCCCGAGCGCACCGAGACCAGGAGGGGCCGCGCGACGTCGCCGAAGCCGGCGCCGATTTGGTGCTCGATTTCGCCGAGGCCACGCTCGACCTGGGCTTTGAGGTCCGCCGGAAACTGTTTGCTGTGGGCGTAGAAATGCGTGCAGACCGCGGTGGTGATGGTCAAGCCCGGCGGCACCGGCACGCCGATCGCACTCATTTCGGCAAGATTGGCGCCCTTACCGCCGAGAAGCTCCTTCATCGTGGCGGAACCTTCGGCCTTGCCGGCGCCGAAGCTGTAGACCCACTTGCCGGTGGTCGACCCGGACGCGGCGGCCCCGGCGGGCGACGGATAGAGATCAGGCCGCAGTTCGTGGCGCGTGACTCTGCCGCCGGTGGCCTGCTCGACCGCCAAGGCCCGTTCGGCGGGAACCCGGTCCCACTGGCTGATGGCCTGGGGGGTCACATTAATAATGCGGGCCAGAGCGGCCGTGCCGCCGGCTTCGCTAATGGCCCGTTCCAGAGCATGATCACGCATGATGTAAGCTTACCTTTTCAGCTGAAGCGTAAGGTAAGCTTGAAGATAGCGAAAAATTGGGGTTTACAGGGGAAAATTATGCAAAAATGCGTAAGGGGATAGATTTTTGGCTATCCCGCCTTACATAATTAATTAGGGTCAGAGTAAAATTATTTATTTTACTCTGACCCTAATTAATTTGATCAGGCTAGCCCTCGATTTTGGAGAAGTCGGCGACCCGGTCCATGGCCGCCTGGATGCGCGACAGCAGCCGCAGGCGTGCGGCCCGCGGGGCTGGTTCGTCGGCGTTGACTTTGACCTTATCGAAGAAGCGATCGACCGGCTGGCGCAGATCCGCGAGCGCGGCCATGGCGGCGGCGAAACCCTCCCGATGCAACGCGGCATCGACGGTGGTCTCAATGGCGGCGATGGCCGCGAGCAATGCGCTGGCCTCGGGCGCGCCGAGATCGGCTTCGGCGATCTCGCCCGCATAAACCGCGCCGTCCTTCTTTTCCTCGATGCGGACAATATTGGCCGCGCGGCGGTAGGCCACCAAGAGGTTGGCGCCGTCGTCGCTTTTGACAAATGCCGCCAGGGCATCGACGCGCGCCATGAAGCGCACCAGATCATCCTCGTCGCCGCGCGCGAACACCGCCGCGACCAGATCGTGGCGCACGCCCTTGTCACGCAGATGGGCCTTGAGACGATCGGCGAAGAATTCCAAAAGCTCGCGCTCGACCTGTTCGCGGGCGGAGTCTCGGACCAATTCGCCGTAGCCGCCAAGCGCAAAACCGAAGGCCGGCAGCAACGCGAGGCGGAGTTTGTTCTCAAGGACAATGCGGATCAGGCCCAAGGCGGCGCGGCGAAGCGCGTAGGGGTCTTTGGAGCCGGTGGGTTTTTCGTCAATGGCGAAAAAGCCCACGAGGCTGTCGATCTTGTCGGCGCAGGCCACGGCGATACTGACCGGCGCCTTCGGGCAAGACTCATTTGGGCCCAGCGGGGCGTAGTGGTCGGCGATGGCGTTCGCGACCATAGTGGGCTCGTAGTCGTGCAGCGCGTAATAGCGGCCCATGATGCCTTGAAGGTCGGGAAACTCTCCGACCATGTCCGATGAAAGATCGGCTTTGCACAACAGTCCGGCGCGGTGCGCCTCCTCGGCATTGCTTCCCGGAACGTAGGCCGCGAGATAGGCCGCCAACCGCGCGATGCGATCGGCCTTGTCGCGCATGGTGCCAAGCTTGGCCTGGAAGACGCGCTCTTCCAGTTTCGGCAGGCGGCTCTCCAGGGTTCTTTTCTTATCCTGCACCCAGAAAAACTTAGCGTCGGAGAGGCGCGAGCGCAGCACACGTTCGTTGCCGGCGATAATCGCCTTTCCCCGGTCCGACGTGGCCATATTGGCGACCACACCGAACCGGTTGGCGAGTTTGCCGTCGCCGTCGGTGAGCGCGAAATATTTCTGGTGCTTGCGCATGGCCGAGGTCAAGACCTCCGCCGGCACATCCATGAAGGCGGCATCGATGGTCCCGAGCAACGGCACCGGCCATTCGACCAGGCCGGTGACTTCGGCGAGCAGTCCGGCGTCATCCTTCACCCTAAGGCCTTCGGCGACCGCGAGCTTCGCTAGGGTCGAAGAAATCAGCTGGGCGCGCTCAGCCGGATCGATCAGCACAAAGGCCGCGCGCAGCTTGGCCTGGTAGTCGGCGAAATTCTTGACCGTGATCGCCCCCGGCGCGAGAAAGCGGTGCCCGCGCGTGATCGCGCCGGCCGTGATGCCGGCGAAGGTCACGGGCACCACCTCGCCCTCCAGAATACAGACGATTCCGTGCAAGGGCCGCACCCAGCGCGCCGGGTTGTGGGCCCAGCGCATGGATTTCGGCCAGGGAAATTGCCCGAGCGCCGCCTCAACGATGTCCTTGACCACGGCGGCCGTGGCGCGCCCCGGTTTCTTGCTGACGGCGAAATAGAATGTGCCCTTGGGCAGCTCGCGCCGTTCGGCCTGATCGAGGCTGGCGAGGCCGGCGGCCTTCAGAAAGCCTTGGATGGCCAACTCCGGCGCGCCCACTTGCGGGCCCTTGCGTTCTTCGAGCGTATCGGGCTGGGATTTCGGCAAGCCATCGGCCACCAGCACCAAGCGGCGCGGGCCGACCAGGGTTGCCAAGGACCGCGCGGCGAGGCCGCCCGCCTTCAAGCCCTCGCCGACCAGCCGGCCAAGATCGGCCGCCGCCTGCTTTTGCATGCGGGCGGGAATTTCCTCGGAAAAGATTTCGAGCAGGAGTTCGGACATGGCCTTACCCCGCGTGCGTGTTGGTGGGCGGGTTGGTGGGCGCGAGCCAGGCTTCGCAGCAAAGCTTGGCCAGGGCGCGCACGCGGCCGATATAGGCGGCGCGCTCGGTCACGCTGATGACGCCGCGGGCATCGAGCAAGTTGAAGGTATGCGAGGCCTTGATGCACTGGTCGTAGGCGGGCTGCGCGAGGCGGGCTGCCAGCAACGCATTGCATTCCCGTTCGCAGGCCACGAAGCGCTGGAATAGAAGATCGGTGTCGGCGTATTCGAAATTGTGGGCGGAATATTCCACTTCGGCGCGGTGAAAAATGTCACGGTAGGTAACGCCGCGGCCGTTGAAATCGAGGTCAAAGACATTCTCGCGGCCCTGCACATACATGGCCAGGCGTTCGAGGCCGTAGGTAAGTTCGACCGCCACCGGATCGCATTCAATGCCGCCGACCTGCTGGAAGTAGGTGAACTGCGTGACCTCCATGCCGTCGCACCAGACTTCCCAGCCCAGCCCCCAAGCGCCCAGTGTCGGGCTTTCCCAGTCGTCCTCGACAAAGCGGATGTCGTGAGCCCCCGGATCGATGCCGATGGCTTTCAGACTTTCCAGGTACAGCGCCTGCGGGTCGGCGGGCGACGGTTTGATGATTACTTGGAACTGATAGTAGTGCTGCAAGCGGTTGGGGTTCTCGCCGTAGCGGCCGTCGCCGGGGCGGCGTGACGGCTGAACGTAGGCAGCACTCCACGGCTCCTTGCCGAGCGCGCGCAAGGTCGTCGCCGGATGGAACGTGCCGGCGCCCATCTCCATGTCGTAGGGCTGAAGGATGACGCAGCCCTGGTCGGCCCAGAATTTCTGCAAGGTGAGAATCAGCGATTGGAAATCGAGCGGCGTCGGTTTGGCTGCGGCCTTGCGCGCGGGTTTCGGTGCGCGCGGCTTCGTTTTGGAAACGCGCGGCTTCGCTTTTGACGCAGGCGGCTTCGCCTTGGAAACGCGCGGTTTCGCCGCTCTTGCTTTGGACGCACGCGGATCCGCCGCTCGGGCCTTGGAAACCTTGGCTTTGGCCTTGTTTTTCGGCGTTTTTCGCTTGGGGGCGCGGGCCATGGCGTGCATCCGTTTCACAAGCGCCGGAAGCTACCGGTGAGCAGCCGGAGAATCAAGGCAGGTTAGGTCTTTTCGCAGGCGCAGGCCGTTCCGGCGGCGATATACGAGCCGCATTTGGGGCACGGCACCAGGTCCTGGGCCAAGGGCGTTCCAGGATTGCGCGCGGCGGCCTCGGCGGCGGCGCGGGCGCGCTCGGCCATCATGGCCTTGTGGGCGGCAGCGATCCGCAGGCGGTATTTGAAGAAATACCAGACGGCGTAGATCACCGCGACGGTGAAGGCGATTTTGGCGAGACTGATCATGGCAGCGAATATAGGGTTGAGCGGCGGACAAAGAAACAGCGGCGGGCAGATTAAATCGCCAGAGCCCCGGCCCGGCGCAGGACGGCATCGGCCTCCGCCGTATAGCTGCCATCCCCAATGTGCAGGACCAGGCCGGGCAGCAGGGTATCGGGCGAGCGGCGATCCTTGCCGGCATCGACGATCACGCGGCGCGCCGGTTGTCCGGTCTTTGGGAAAATCGGCAAGATCCGGATATCGCCGGCCTTGCGGTCGTGGAGGCTTGCGAGGATCTCCGACAACCGATCGGCGCGGTGGATCATCACCAGCCGGCCTTTGGGCTTGAGACAAGCCAGGCAGCCCTTGATCCATCCGGCAACGTCGGCTTCGCCTTCCATGTGGGCAACGGCGAGGTTCTCGTTGGGCGGCGGCGTGCCGCTGTCGCCGTAAGGCGGATTGGTGATGACGATGTCGAAGGCGTTCAACATCTCGGCGGGCGGTCGGAGAATATCGCCGGTGACGATAGCGGCAATCACACACCCCTCGGCGAAGGAGTTGAGCGACACACTCTCACGCGCCAGCGCGGCCTCTCCCGGCTGCAGCTCAATCCCGGTAAGGGCCAACCCCGGCACGCGCACGGCCAGGCAGAACATGGCGGCACCGGCGCCACAGCCGGCGTCAAGCACCGATTGGCCGGGCTTCGCGCGCACGGCGGCCGCGAGCAGCACCGGATCGACGGCGGCGCGATAGCCGGTCAAGGGCTGGCGCAAGATCACCCGCCCGTCGAGCAAGCCATCGGTCGTGGTGGCCGGGGTGACGCTTTCGTTCACGCGAGGCAATCCGGGCAAAGGTCGTGCACGATCAGCCGCGCCGCGCCGAGATCATCTTCCAGCACCATGAGGCGGCGCGGAAAGGCGGAGCCGTACATGTCGGCGATCGGGCCGTCGAACTCCACCGCCGGGATCTCGGCCTCGGCCAGGGCGGCCTTGACCGCCGACATCAGCACCGGATCCTGGGTATGAAACAGCTCAACCATCAAAGAACCTCGGAAAGAGGATGGCCCAAGCCTGACCGTCCTGTGTAGAATTAGCAAGCCGTGCGAGGCATGCCGTAAACTTTAGATCGCATTCGTAAGGATCAAGCCTTGGCCACCATCGTCAACCTGGACGCCAGCCGCCGCGCCAAATCCAAGGCCCTCGATGCCCTGGTGGATTTGGTCGAGGACGACCTCAAGGCCGTCAACCGCACGATCATCGCGCGCATGAACAGCCCGGTGGCGCTAATCCCGCAGTTGGCCGGGCATGTAGTTGCCGCCGGCGGCAAACGCCTGCGCCCGCTACTCACGCTCGCCGCCACCAAGCTTTGCGGCTACCTGGGCGAGCGGCATATCCGCCTCGCCACCTGCGTCGAATTCATCCATACCGCGACCCTGCTCCATGACGACGTGGTCGACGACAGCGCGCTCAGGCGCGGACAATCGTCGGCCAACGCCATTTGGGGCAATCAATCGAGCGTGCTGGTGGGCGACTTTCTGTTCAGCCGGGCGTTCGAACTGATGATCGAAGACGGCTCACTCAAGGTTCTGCAAATCCTCAGCCGCGCCTCGTCGGTGATCGCCGAAGGCGAAGTGCATCAGCTGCTGACCTCGAACGACACCGAGACCAGCGAGGCCCAGTATCTTGAGGTCATTCAGGCCAAGACCGCGGAACTGTTCGCGGCCGCCGCGCGCATCGGCGCGGTCGTGGCCGAACGGCCCGATGTTGAAGAAGAGGCCTTGCGGGTCTACGGCCTCAACTTGGGGATCGCGTTCCAGCTGATCGACGACGTGCTGGATTATTCGGCCCGCCAGCAGGAACTGGGCAAGACCGTGGGCGACGATTTCCGCGAAGGCAAGATCACGCTGCCGGTGATCCTCGCGTTCCGGCGCGGCGACGACGGCGAGCGTGGCTTCTGGA
>CAMDRB010000005.1 GCA_945906455.1 Caenispirillum bisanense | reverse complement strand
ACGATCTGGGAGCGCCATACGTACTTCTGCGGGCTGTTGCGGTCCGCCAATACCCCCTCAAGCGTCGCGCGGGACTTGGCACTCAGTCGCTTGATAACGTGCTTTGTCTGGTGCATCCGCCAGACTCGCACGACAGTATCGGTCAGGGAATCCCCAATGGATTCTTTTTCTTAGATTTGATCCACTAGCGAATGGTTTCACCGCTTGGCCCCGGAATCAAGCCATCGGAAAATCGCCTCTAACCGCCCAGTTCCTTCGAACGCGCGGTCGCCGCGGCAACCGCCTTCGCCAGCAACGGCTTGAGACCGTCGGGTCCCATCAGGACGCCCAGGGCCGCAGCCGTGGTGCCGCCCGGGCTGGTCACATTCTGGCGCAGGATTTCGGGCGACGTATCGCCGGCCTCCAGCAACGCACCTGACCCGGCTACGGTGGCACGCGCGAGGCGCGCGGCTAAGTCCGGCGGCAAGCCGGCCTCAATACCGGCGTCGCGGAGAGATTCCATCAGCAAAAAGACGTAGGCCGGACCGCTTCCGGATACGGCTGTAACCGCATCCATCAGCTTTTCATCGGCGATCCATTCCACCGCACCGACCGCGGAGAGCAAGACTTCGCAAACCCGGCGCTGTATGGCGCTGACTGCGGGCGCGGCATAGAGCACGCTGACGCCCTTGCCGACCGCCGCCGGCGTGTTGGGCATCGCACGCACAACCGCCTCCGCGCCCAGGCGATTCTGGAAGTAAGCGGTGGTTTTGCCGGCGACAACCGACAAGAACACCGGCTGCTGTGCAGCCAGGTGAGCGTAGGCCGGAACGATGTCGTCGGCGACTTGGGGCTTGACCGCGAACAGCACGACGTCGGGCCTGAAATCGCGGGGCACGTCGCGAACATGGGGCAGGCACGCCAGGGCGCGGTGCGTTTTACAAGGCGCTACCGCACCGCGGCCGGCAGGCTCGACAACCATGGCGTCGACGGGATTTAGGCCGCGCTTGAACCAACCGTCGAGGAGCGCGCCGCCCATCTTACCGCAGCCAACCAAGAGGATCGTGCCGTCGATCATGGCGAGACGATAGCACCGGCTCTGGGGGCTGCTAAGTAGTGTTTTGATTGCCGAAAGGCGGGTCGTCCCGCGAACAGGCTCAGGCTTCGCCGACGGTATCGAGCAATGAACTAGCGATGGCGTCCTCGGCGGTGCGCCCGCCCCAGATCACGAATTGGAACGCCGGGTAGTAGCGTTCGCATTCAGCCATGGCCAGCTCCATGAGTTCCCCAATCGTCTCGGTATCGACGCGGTCGCTCAAACGCACGGTATGGCGGAACATGGGTATGCCCTCCTCCACCCAAACGGCGAAGTGACCCATCCACAGACGTTCGTTGAGCTTGGCGAGGAGCTCGTAGATTTGCCCCATCAATTTGTTCTGCACGCGCATATCAAGTGCGCAGGAAAAATGCAGTGCGCTCAGGTCCTCGGACCAGGCGAAAAACATGCCGTAATCGCACCAACTTCCCGGCGCTTCAACGGCCAGCTCGGTCTCGCAGCGGCGGTCGTAGACCCAGTCCTTGCCGGAGATGACTTCTTCGATGAGATCAATGGGATTGCTGACGGCCGTCGTCGATGTGCGGCGTAACGTACTCGATTGCATAGTTGACCCCCCGAAAAAGCCCTGGGCCGATTTGGGCGGAATCCCCTTAGACCGCCGCCCTAAGATTCAAGATATAGTAGGCCCTAGGGAGCCGCAACACTAAATCATGAAGGAATCCGCCGAGTCGCAGACTTAGCCCCGAAACACCCAGAAAGGCGGCGCGGCCGGGGACAAATTCGCTGTGGATAAGAGTCGGCGCCAACGGCAACCGACGTGGGAAACCGACGTGGGAAACCGGGGCGAGAAACCGGCGGCGGCGCCTTCGTGTTCAGCCGCCGCGCTTGGCCGACAAGCTCCGCTCAAGTTCGGTGACCCGTGCGGTCAGCTTTTCCTGTTCGGCTCGCGCCGCGGCCACCATGGCTTGAACAACATCGAATTCCTCACGGCGCACGAAGTTGCCCTCGGCCATGAATCGCTCGAAGCGGTCGCGAACCATGGCTTCGATTTCCTGCTTCAATCCGCCGAGGGCGCTAAGAGCGCCGCCCGCCACCCTGGCGATATCATCGAAAATCCGATTCTGGCTTTGCACGGCGCAATCCTCCTTTGGCATCCGTTGGCACTCACCTGCCAATATCGGCGTTCGCCCCGCGCGATGCAACGGCCCAACATCACGAGCAGCGTTGGCGGCGGCGGCGGAGTTGGGCATAACTACCGGGTAATTCTCCCTGGGGTTCGCGCGGATGTATGTCGTCACCGGCGGCGCCGGTTTCATAGGTTCCAATCTTCTCGCGAGCCTTGAGGCGCGGGGGTTCGCTCCGCTCGCGGCCGTTGATCGCTGCGACGACGCCCACAAGATCCGTAACCTCGCCAAGCGCCGCTTGGCCCACATCATCGCCCCCGAGCAGACTTTCGCGTTCCTTGACCAGCACGCGTCCGCCATCAAGGCGATCTACCACCTCGGCGCCATAACCTCGACCACCGAACGCGATCTAGCCAAGTTGGACGAAGTCAACGTCCGCCTGAGCTGCGCACTGTGGGTCTGGTGCGGGCGGCATCAGGTGCCGCTGATTTACGCATCCTCTGCCGCCACCTACGGCGACGGCCGCGCCGGCTTCGACGACGACGGTTCCGTTGACGCACTCGCGCGTCTCATACCCTTGAACCCCTACGGCCAGAGCAAGCACCGTTTCGACTTGTTCGTGGCCCAGGAATCCTCGTCGGGAGCGCCGGCGCCGCCGTTTTGGGCGGGTCTGAAATTCTTCAACGTCTATGGCGCCAATGAGTTCCACAAGAGGCGCCAAGCGAGCCTCGTGCCGCAAATTCATCCCATGGCGGTCGCGGATCAACCCTATCAACTGTTCCGCTCCCACAACGCCGCCTACCGCGACGGCGGACAGCTGCGCGACTTTGTCTTTGTCGAGGACTGTTGCGATGTCATGTTGTGGCTTCTCGAACACAAGCGCGGCAGTGGTTTGTTTAATCTCGGTTCCGGCAAGGCACGTAGTTTTATGGATCTCGCCGCCGCCGTGTACCGCGCCGTTGGCCGCGAGCCCAGGGTCACATTTCGCGACACACCGGCGGACATCCGCGATCAATACCAGTACTTTACCGAGGCGCGGATGGACCGTTTGCGCCGGGCGGGCTATGCCAAGCCATTCATGTCACTGGAAGACGGCGTTAGCGCCACCGTACAGAATTATCTTTCGCAACTGGACCCGTACCGCTGATGTTGGCCATCGCATTTCCCGCTATTGATCCGGTGATCTTTGAGATCGGTCCGTTCGCGATCCGCTGGTATGCCCTCGCCTATATCGCGGGGTTGTTCGCTGCCTTTTGGTATGCCCGCTGGATGGTCAAGCATCCGCCGGCGCTTATGACACCGATGCAGGTTGATGATTTCTTTTTATGGGCTATGGGCGGCGTGATCCTGGGTGGACGGTTGGGCTACGTGCTGTTCTACAAGCCCCTTGAATACCTCGATCAGCCCTTGAATATTCTCAAAACGTGGGAAGGCGGAATGTCATTTCACGGCGGCCTATTGGGCGTCGTGTTCGCCATAATCCTTTATGCCCGCCACATCAGAGTGGACAAGTGGTACCTCGCCGACCTGGCGGCCTGCACGTCGCCGATCGGCCTGGCATTGGGCCGGCTGGCCAATTTCGTCAACGGCGAGCTTTGGGGGCGCGTCGCGCCCGATGTGCCCTGGGCCATGGTCTTCCCCGGCGCCGGCCCGGAGCCGCGCCACCCCAGCCAGCTTTATCAAGCGGTATTGGAAGGCTCGTTAATCGTGATCGCGTACCTGCTGTGGCGCAATGAAAAGATCCGCAATCGGCCCGGTATTCTGACCGGAGTCTTCTGGATAGGATATGGCACGTTCCGAATTGTCGTCGAATTCTACCGCGAGCCCGATGCCTATTTGGGTTTCCTCATGGGCGGAGCGACCATGGGTCAGTCGCTGTCGGTCCCGATGGTGCTGTTCGGAATCTATTCCATCTGGCGCGCGCGACCGATCGCGCCCGCGGCATGATCGGCGCGGCTCTCGCTGGTCGGATCCGAAGCGCCGGTCCGATCTCCGTTGCCGACTATATGGATGCCGTTGCTCAGGCTTATTACGCCCGCGGCGAGGTCTTTGGTGCTGCCGGCGATTTTGTCACCGCGCCCGAAATCAGTCAGGTCTTCGGAGAGTTGATTGGTCTGTGGTGCGCGGTGGTCTGGCGGAACATGGGTGCGCCCGCCTCGTTCAGGCTGGTCGAGTGCGGGCCCGGGCGCGGCACGTTGATGAACGATTTGCTGCGCGCGGCGGCGCGCGCGCCAGGATTTGCGGCGGCCGCCGAAATACACCTGGTCGAACGCAGCCCAACGTTGAGAGCGAAGCAGCGCGACCTGCTCAAGGACCAGAGTGTGAGCTGGCACGATGAACTGAGCGCCGTGCCCCCTGGTCCGCTGATTCTCGTGGCCAACGAATTTCTCGACGCCCTTCCCATCCGCCAGTTTGAATTAACCGCGGCCGGTTGGATGGAACGCTATGTGGACCTGGATCAGGCCGGCCGTTTCATTTTCGTTCTAAAACCGGGCGACCCCCAACCCGCGCCGGCGGCAAAGATTGGCGCGACCTTCGAGGTGTCGCCGGCAATAACCGGCTTCGCATACCAAGTGGCCGCGCGGGTGGCCCGAAACCAGGGCGCGGCCTTGCTCATCGATTACGGCCACAAGGCCACAGCGGTTGGGGAAACACTGCAAGCTGTGAAGAAACACAAGCCCTGCGGGGTTCTCGAGACGCCGGGCGAAGCCGACCTCACCGCCCATGTGGATTTTGCTGCCGTCGCCAAGGCAGCGAGGACAGAAGGCGCCCTCGTCTTGGGCCCGCTTGAGCAAGGCATATGGTTGGAACGACTAGGGATTAAACTGCGCGGCCTTCAGCTCGCGAAAGACAAGGCGCCTGAAATTGCCAGGGCCGTCGAATCCGGCGTTCGGCGATTGGTCGCGCCCGACGCCATGGGCGCCTTGTTCAAAGTCATGGCCATCAGCCATCCCGCGCTGGCCACGCCCGACGGTTTCCAGCAGGATGCGGGGCGATGAACCGGATATTGCCAGACACCGACATTGTTTGCGTCGCCGTACTCAGCGCGGTCCCCGGCGTCGCCCATGGATTCTTTACGCGCAATGGCGGCGTTTCTGCTGGATCTTTCAAATCCAATAATTGCGCAATGGGTTCAAATGATGATCGCGAGGCCGTCGCCCGCAACCGCGAGACATCGGCGCAACGGCTGGGCGCCCAGGCGCTGGTGACGCTGAAACAGCAACATACCGCCGACGTTGTGCACGTCGAGGCGCCTTGGCCCTCGTCCGACGCACCCGTCGCTGACGCGCTGGTCACGACCCTGAGCGGTGTGGCTCTGGGAATCCTCACAGCCGATTGCGCGCCCGTCCTGCTCGCCGACGGAGCCGCGGGCGTGATCGGCGCCGCCCATGCCGGCTGGCGCGGCGCCCTCGACGGCGTGATCGCGAACACCGTCGCGGCCATGGCGAAACTGGGCGCGACCCCCGCCCGCATCGTTGCCGCCGTGGGCCCCTGCATTGGCCAGGCGTCCTACGAAATCGGGCCCGAATTCATGGCGCGCTTTACCGCCCACGACCCAAAATACCAACGGTATTTCACGCCCGTTAAAGACAGCGGCCATGCGCACTTCGATCTCGCGGCTTTCGCGGTCGATGCATTGCGCGCCGCCGGCGTCGGCACCGTCGTCGCCCAAGGCAGCGACACCTGCGCGACCGACAGCCTCTTCTTCAGCTATCGCCGATCGGCGCTGCGCCGTGAGCCCGACTACGGTCGGCAGCTCTCGGCGATCGTACTCGCGCGCCAATCTGGCTCTCAAAGTGCGCTCTAGGAATATAAGAGATTGGTTGGTTCTTGGCGCGGCGCTGATCCTGATCAGCGCCTGCGGTGCCGTGCCTCAACCATTCCGCTACTCATCAAAGGTCATCACCGACAATCCGCTGCTCGACGTCCCAACCGCGGTGGGAATCGCCGTCCTGCCGGTGCGCGGTGCACCGCAACCGCTGGATACGCAGATGAGCGCCGCGGTCGCGGCACGGCTGCAGTCCTTCGAGATTCCCGCCGAAGCGGTCGCGACAAACCTCGGTCTTGGCTTCACATTGGAGGCCGAAGCGCGACCGGCCGGGTCCACGGCCGAGGAGGTTTCGGTCATCGTTACTTGGACTTTGCGCTCGCGGCGCGGCCCGAGCGTGCGCACCTACAGGCAAGTCGTAACGCTGCCAGCCGCGACCTGGGAGCGAGGCGACCCAGCCACCGCCACCCGCTTGGGAAACGAGGCCGCGTTGGCCATCGGCGATATGGTCAACGGCATAGCACCAGCCGCACAGGGACCCGTAACGGCCGCGGCCGCCCCGCCACCAAGGTTTCCGACGGTCTCGATTAAGCCCGTTGAAGGCGCGCCCGGCGACGGCCGCGAATCCTTGCGACTTGCCGTCCTGCAGTCCCTCGCCGACAACGGTGTCCGCCGGAACGATCTTGACCCCGACATCATAGTCACCTGCGAGATCACCAGCAGCGCCTACGACGCCAGCATGCAAAGAGTTGATATCCTCTGGCGTGCCCTTGGCCGCGACGGCAAGGAATTGGGGACCGTGCGGCTGGATAATACGATTCCCATCGGGGCACTCGACGGTCCCTGGGGACCCACAGCCTTCGCTGTAGCCGATGCCGCCCTCAGCGATCTTTTGACGCTGTTGGCGAGCCACGCCCCCACCCCGGGTCCGAAGCCCCAGATTCCCTAGGCGAATACGATATTCCGGGGCCACGGCGCCTGTGGATAAAGCGAGCAAGAAATTCCGCTCCATCGCCGGTTTACAGTCCGATGACAGATTGATACTTTCCGCCCGCTTGAAGCGCGCCGTCGGTCGATAGCCGACATCAAAAAAGGCGCGCTGCCGGGCGCCGGCGAAACGCCGGGGGGACTATCGGGGGCGGCGGAAGAACCCATGAAAATTCTGGCTGGAAACAGCAACAGGCCGCTCGCCGAGGCCATCGTCGCCTGCCTCCACCTGCAGCTTACCAACGCCAGTATCAAACGCTTTTCCGATATGGAGATCTTCGTGGAAATCCACGAAAACGTGCGCGGCGAGGATGTTTTCGTCATCCAGTCAACCTCCTATCCCGCCAACGACAATCTGATGGAATTGCTGATCACGCTCGATGCCCTGCGCCGCGCCTCGGCGCGCCGAGTCACGGCTGTGATCCCCTATTACGGCTATGCCCGCCAGGACCGGAAAACTGGTGGCCGCACGCCGATCACCGCCAAGCTGGTGGCCAACCTTGTTACCCAGGCGGGTGCCGGGCGCGTCTTAAGCATGGATCTGCACTCGGGGCAGATTCAGGGGTTCTTCGATATTCCGCTCGACAACCTATATTCCGCGCCGGTTTTCACCGACGACATCCAGAAAAAATTTAAGGGCGAGAATCCGGTGATCGTCTCGCCGGACGTCGGCGGCGTTGTCCGCGCCCGCGCTATCGCCAAACGTATCCATGCCGATCTCGCCATTATCGATAAGCGCCGCGAAAAGGCCGGCGTCTCGGAAGTCATGAACATCATCGGCGAAATCAAGGACCGGCCGTGCATTCTGGTGGATGACATCGTCGATTCCGCCGGCACCTTGTGCAATGCCGCGGTGGCGCTGATGAACGAGGGCGCGAAGTCGGTTTCGGCCTATGTCACGCATGGCGTCCTCTCCGGCGGTGCCGTGGGCCGCGTGGCGGCATCGCCACTGAAGGAACTGGTCATCACCGACAGCATTCAGGCCACCGAGGCCGTGCGCCTGGCCGATAATGTCCGCCAGCTTTCCATCGCCCCCTTGATCGCCGAAGCCATCAAGCGCATCAGCCAGGAAGCTTCAGTTTCCACCCTGTTCGAATAGCCGCTGGCCAAGCCCTCCGGCAATGCGACATCGAACATCTCAGCATGTTAACTTTTTGACACATCCACTTATGCGCGCCCTCCGCACGCGGCATTTTCTTGGTGCGCGCCGTCCGCGCGCGTGAGAAAGTGCAATCTGGGCGTATCGCTGTTCGTGCAGACAACCCACTTTAGGCCCGCGCGCGCGGCTACGTGCCCGAGGAATAAATCTTGGGGGTGGAGATGGTGCGGAGAATCATTGCGCTAGGCCTGCTTCTTGCTTTTGCGGTCATGCCGGGCATGGCCGCCGACCCCCTCCAAAATGAATCAGACAGGGGCAACTTTTCAGCATCCAACCGTCAGGCCGACCTCGCACGGCTAAGGGATTTTGTCTACCCCAAGGGCTTTTCTGACCAAACCATTGTCGCGCTCGAGAACGACAAGGTGCCCGCGGACCTTTCGGTGGCCGAATACGCCCGCCTGCATTGCGGAGAGTACAACCGTTTCGTCCTGTACCCGTGCATCATCCGTTACGCCGACGGGCCGCACGCGGCTTATTACGTTGTGACCCAAGGCGCGAACATGAGCTTTGCCGAACTTGCCGGCGCCACGGCCTACTATCGCGAACGCGTCGCCGACACTGCCGGCAAGCTGGCCATGGAAGTGGACGTGATGAATATGTTCGTCGATGATTTCTGCGCACAGATTGCGGCGGGGAGTCGCGCGGTGGATATTCTCACCGCACTCGGCGGCGATCGACCACGCATCAACCACCCCATCGCCCCGCCGAACCCGGTCGCGAAGTATCAGTTCTCGAATCTATTCTTATGGGAGCGGTGCATGGATTGCGTCGGCATCGTGGCCGTGAACCAGCCTGATCCGACGCAACCTCCGACATGCGGCACCTTGCGCAAACAGAGCACCCCGCACATCGCGTATTTTGTTGTCGATCGCACCACCAGCAAAGGCCACCGCTCGCTCGACGACAGCATCACGGCGTTTACGCGGCTGGCAACGCGCCCGTAAGGAATTTTGTCAGCGCCTCGATCAGGCTTTATTCCAATCGACGACGGGAAGATTATGCGCCAGCGCCAGGCGGCGCAGCTCGCCGTTTGGATTCACGGCAAAACCCTTATCGGCCCAACGCAACAACCCAAGGTCGGTCGGGTGGTCGGAATAGGCGACGACACGCGTTGTCCCTGGGAGTCCGGCGACGTAAGTCTGGACGGCGGCAAGCTTGGCAGCGCCGTAGCAGTTTTCACCGCTGACGGCTGCACATAGGCGTCCGCCGTCGTCCCAGGCCGACGCCGTCGCAATTGTATGATTGAGGCCTAGATATTCGGCGAAGACCTGGGCGTAAAAATCAAAGCTGGCGGTGGCGAGAATCAAGTGGTCGCCGGCAGCCCGGTGGCGCGCGATGGTGGCCAAGGCGCCCGGACGAATATGCGTTTGCGCCCAGCGCTTCACAAACCCATCCGACCACGCCTGCACCTGCGCGCGGGAAGCACCGGCGATCGATAGATCGAGCAAGCGGGCCTTGAACGAACTGCGGGTCCCGCGGCCCGCGACATAAGCGATCGCGGCAAGAAAGCCTCGCAACATCCGCCCGGCCAGTGTCAGTCCTAGAGGCATGCAATAGAGGAGAAAGGGCGTAAACGTCCCGGCCCGGGTCACAGTGCGATCCAGGTCGAAGACGACGACGGCGGAGGACGGAGAAGACATTAAGCCCCTAACGTAAGGTCGTATATTGGCGAAGCCATCACACCCGGCGAAGCCTTTGTCCAGCTTGCTCTGCCCAACTTGCTTTACCGAGGCGAACCGTGTACATGACCGCCAACTTGCCGTAGGGCGAGTTCGGCGCCGGCACCCCTGGAGGCCGCGCCGGCATATCCTGGACCAAGACGTAAGGGATATGCCATTGACTTTAAAGGAGAGAATCGATGCCTAAGACCAGCACATTGCAGGTACAGGGGCGCGATCGGGCCGGTAAGGGGGCAGCTCGCGCCACACGCCGTGGGGGTCTCGTCCCCGGCGTGATTTATGGCGGCAACCAAGATGCCACGCTGATCGCCCTCGAACCACGCGTCCTCGTGTCCCTGATGCACGACCCCGCTTTCAAGATCAACATCTTCGAAGTCGAGATCGGTGGCAAGAAGCACCGCACCATGGCTATGGATGTGCAGCTTCATCCGGTCAGCGACCAGCCGATCCATGCCGATTTCCGGCGGATCGAAAAGGACACTTTGGTGCGCGTGCCGATTCCGGTGCGCTTCCATAACGAAGCCGCCTCCCCCGGCATTAAAGTCGGCGGCGTTCTCAACATCGTGCGTCACGAAGTTGAAGTACGCGGACGGCCCGACGATTTGCCCGACCATATCGACGTCGATCTAACAGGGCTTGAGATCGGCGATTCTGTGCACATTAATGCCGTGACCTTGCCCAAGGGCATAAAGGTGACCATCGCCCGCAACTTCACGATTTGCTCGGTCGCGCCGCCGACGATCATGACGGTGGAAGAAGAAACACCTGCCGCCGCCGCGACGACCGCCGAGGGCGCCGTTGCCGCCGAAGGCGATGCCGCCGCCGGCGCCCCCGCTGCCGGTGCCCCCGGAGCCGCGGCCCCCGGTGCCGGCGCAAAGGGCGCTGCCGCCACTGGTGCCAAGGGTGCCGCTGGCGCCAAGGGCGCTGCGGGAGCTCCGAAGGCTGCCGCTGCCCCGCCAAAAGCTGGCGGCGACAAGAAGAAGTAAGATCCCTCCCGTCCGCTTACGCCCGGCGTAGGGCGTAAGCGGCGCGGCGGACCTTGCGCCCATCATTCGCCGAGCGGAAACCGGCCATGCGACTAGCCTCTATGCGTTTGCTGGTGGGGCTGGGAAATCCCGGCGCGGAATACGCCTTCAACCGCCACAATATCGGCTTTCTGGCCATCGACGCCATCGCCGAGCGTTTCGGCTTTTCCCCGTGGCGTAAGCGCTTTCAGGGCGTCTGCTCTGAAGGAATCATTGACGGCATCAAGGTTCTGGCGCTTAAGCCCGGCACCTATATGAACCTCTCAGGGGACGCGGTCGGTGAAGCGGTTCGCTTTTTCAAACTGCCGGCCGAAGGCGTCGTCGTCATCTACGACGAGATCGAGTTGGCCCCGGGCAAGGTCAAGGTAAAACAGGGCGGCGGCAGTGCCGGCCATAACGGCATCAAGAGCATCGATGCCCACATCGGCGCCGACTACTGGCGGGTGCGTTTGGGCGTGGGCCGACCCGAAGGCCTAGGCAACGTCAAGGGCCATGTGCTGGAGAACTTCGCCAAAAGCGACATCGTATGGCTCGGGCCGCTGCTCGAAGCCGTGGCCGAGGCGGCGCCGCTGCTGGTCGCGGGCCAGGACAACAAATTCATGACCAAGGTGGCGCGGCTGACCAAGGTGGCGCGGCTGACCAAGCCGCCGGCGGCGAAAGCAGAAAACAACAGTGGAGAATAGGTAAGTACGATGGGTTTTAATTGCGGGATTGTCGGCCTGCCGAACGTCGGCAAATCCACGCTGTTCAATGCGCTGACGGCCACGGCCGCGGCGCAGGCAGCGAACTTTCCGTTCTGCACCATCGAGCCCAACGTCGGGCGCGTCGCCATGCCGGATGAGCGCCTCGATATTCTGGCCAAGATTGGCAAATCGGCGAAGGTCATCCCGACGCAGCTGGAGTTCGTCGATATCGCCGGGCTGGTGCGCGGCGCCAGTAAAGGCGAGGGCCTCGGCAACCAGTTCCTGGCCAATATCCGCGAGGTCGACGCCATCGTTCACGTGTTGCGCTGTTTCGTCGACGACAATGTCACACATGTGGAGAACTCCATCGACCCGTTACGCGACGCCGAAACCGTCGAGACCGAGCTGATGCTCGCCGATCTGGACAGCCTCGAGCGGCGCGCCGATCAGGCTGCCAAAAAAGCCAAGGGCGGCGATAAGGAAACCAAGGAGCTGCTTTCGGTCATGGAGCCGGTGCTGGCGGCGCTCAGGGCGGGCAAACCTGCCCGCACCGTGCGGCCCGCCGACGCCGCCCAGCGCAAGATTTTCAACGGCCTGCAAATCCTCACCGGCAAGCCGGTGCTTTACGTGTGCAATGTCGAGGAAGCCGGCGCCGCGACCGGCAACGCGCTTTCGCGTAAAGTCGCCGAACGGGCAAAGGCCGAAGGCGCCGGCATGGTGGTGATCTCGGCGGCCATCGAGGCCGAAGTCGCCCAGCTCACCGATCCAGCCGAGCAGAAGGAATTTCTGGAAAGTCTCGGCTTGAAGGAAACCGGCCTGACCCAGGTGATCCGGGCCGGCTATGCGCTGCTCGAACTCATCACCTATTTCACCGTCGGCCCGAAAGAAACCCGCGCCTGGACCATCCGCCAGGGCACCAAGGCTCCCCAAGCGGCGGCGGTGATCCACAACGACTTCGAAAAGGGCTTCATCCGCGCTGAGACCATTGCCTACGCCGACTTCATCGCGCTTGGCGGCGAACAGGGTGCCAAGGACGCCGGCAAGGCGCGCTCCGAAGGCAAGGACTACGTCGTCCAGGACGGCGACGTCATGCACTTCCTGTTTAACGTTTAGCTCGGCCGGCTCCAAATAAGAACCGCCGATCCTTTTGGGACCGGCGGCCTGCGTTTGAGGGCTGAAGATTGAGACTCAGTGATCGCCGAGCTTGGCCCAGATGCGCCGCTTGGTGAAATAGGCCAGCACTGCGAACAGCAATGCGTACAACGTCACGCGCAGGCCCGTGGAATGCCGCGCTTCCAGGTTGGGCTCGGCGGCCCAGTGCAGGAAAGCGGTCACGTCCTTGGCGATATGCGCGGCGTCGTTGGGCGCGCCATCGGCAAAAGTCACAAGGCCGTCCTGCAGCTGCTTGGTCATGGCGATCTGATGGCCGGCGAAGTACTTATTGTAACTCAGGCCCTCCATCAACTCGACGCCGGCCGGCGGCTCCTCATACCCGAGCAGCAGATGGTAAACGTAGTCGGGACCGCCCTCACGCGCCTTGGTCATCAATGACAGGTCCGGCGGCAATGCGCCGCCGTTGGCAAGGCGGGCCGTGGCGTCATTCGGGAAGGGCTTCGGCAGATAGTCGGAGGCTTTGGCCTTGCGCTTGAACATGTCGCCGTTTTCGTCGGGACCGTCGTCGACTTCGTATTGCGCGGCCAGCGCCTTCACTTGCTCCTCGCTGTAGCCCAGGGCCTCAAAGTGGCGAAAGGCGATGTATTGCAGCCCGTGGCAGGCGGAGCAGACGTCCTTGTACACCTGGAAGCCGCGCTGGAGTTGCTGTTTATCGAACTTTCCGAGTACGCCGTTGAAGCTCCACTCCTCTTTCGGGATCTCGATGTGCTCGGCGGCCCAAAGCGAGGTGGAGAGGGCGGCCGGAGCGGCGAGGGCAGCGGCCGCGGCGGCGGCCAGAATGATCTTTTTCATGGCGCTACTCCGCGGGCTTCATGACGGATTGGCTGATACTTGCCGGCAAGGGCTTGGGGGTCTCGACCCAGCCCAACACCGGCAGCAGCACAAAGAAGTGGAAGAAGTACCAAAAGGTGCCGATACGCCCCAGGATCAGCGGCGGACCCTCCGGCAACTGCGCGCCGCACCACGTCAACATCGCGGCGTTGGCTACGAAGATCCAGAAGAACACGCGGAACACCGGGCGGAAGTTGGCCGAGCGCACGCGGCTGGTATCCAGCCACGGCAGCGCGAACAGGATCAGGATGGCGCCGAACATGGCGACCACACCGGTCAATTTGTCCGGGATGGAGCGCAGGATCGCGTAGAACGCCAGATAGTACCATTCGGGCACGATGTGCGGCGGCGTGACCATCGGATTGGCTTTTTCATAGTTCGCCGGATCGCCCAGCAAGTTGGGTGCCCAGAAAACCACAATGAAGTAGATCACGATAAACACGCCGAGCCCGAACACGTCCTTAGCCACGTAGTAGGGGTAAAACGGGATCTTGTCGGCGGGCGCGGCGTCGATGCCAAGCGGATTGTTGGCGCCGGGAACATGCAGCGCCCAGATATGCAGGAACACCAAACCGACGATCACGAACGGCAGCAGGTAGTGCAGCGAGTAGAAGCGGTTCAGCGTCGGGTTGTCGACCGAGAAGCCGCCCCAGAGCAGCGTGACGATGGCATCGCCCACGCCCGGAACAGCCGAGAACAGGCTGGTGATCACGGTGGCGCCCCAGAAGCTCATCTGGCCCCACGGCAGCACATAGCCCAGGAAGCCAGCGGCCATCATCGCAAGGTAGATCAGGATGCCGAGCCACCACAATACTTCGCGCGGCGACTTGTACGAACCGTAGTACATGCCGCGGAAGATGTGGATATAGACGACGATGAAAAAGAAGCTGGCACCGTTGGCGTGCATGTAGCGGATCAGCCAACCATAATTGACATCACGCATGATGCGCTCGACGCTGTCGAAGGCCATCGTGACATGCGGCGTGTAGTTCATGGCGAGGATGATGCCGCTGAAAATCATCACCGCCAGCATGAACATCGCCAGCGAGCCGAAGTTCCACCAGTAATTCAGATTCCGCGGCACCGGGTACTTGGTGCCGAGCGAATGATCGAGCCAGGTGACGATGGGCAGGCGCGCTTCGTGCCACTCGTAGGCTTTGCGCCAGGCGCTTTTTTCCGTGCTCATAGTGCTGCTCCCTTAACCGATGCGCACAGTTGTATCGCTGAGAAACTGATAGGGCGGGACCTCCAGGTTCTTCGGCGCGGGGCCGCGGCGGATGCGTCCCGACGTATCGTAATGCGAGCCGTGGCAGGGGCAGAACCAGCCGCCGTAATCGCCGTGGGGCTCGGTGGCCTTCACGCCCATGGGGATGCAGCCGAGATGGGTGCAGGTGCCGACGAGGATGAGATATTGGTCCTTGCCCTTGATAACACGCGCTTCGTCGGGCTGGGAATCGCGCAACTCGTCAAGGTCAACCTTGCGGGCGTCGTCAATTTCCTTGGCCGTACGGTGGGCGACAAACACCGGCTTGCCGCGCCAGACGACGGTGATGCGCTGGCCTTCGGCCACGCCCGAGATGTTGAACTCGGCGGTCGAGAGCGACAACGTATCGGCGGCCGGGTTCATGCTGTGGATCAGAGGCCAGACCATCATGCCCGTGCCGACGGCGCCCATGGCGATTGTCGTGTGCAACAAAAAGTCGCGGCGGGTCTCGCCTTCGGCCTCAGCCGCCGGCGCATGTGCCATATTCGCCATGATAAAATCCCCTCTCAATGACCCCAATGGTTCCTGCCGCAACGCACAACGCAAGTAGCCTTAGACTCCGGCGGGGATTGAAATTCCGCCATCGACAAAAGCGGTTAGCGGCGGGCAACCCGCAGTCCCAGTTGCCCCTGAGGACCGCTCCCAACCGGCGGAAGCATAAGGGTTTTCAGGCCCGGGGGTATAGAATAAAAAGCCTGCGTTGAAAAGACCTCGCGGGTCTCCACCTCTGACCGCCACGTGAGCCCCATGAGACTGGCCCTCTATCAGCCCGATATCCCCCAGAACGCGGGTGCCGCGCTCAGGCTCGCGGCCTGTTTCAGGGTGCCTGTCGATATCATCGAGCCTTGCGGTTTTCCATTTAATGACAAACGGTTACGGCGCAGCGCCATGGACTATGGCGAGGTCTGCGAAATGGTTCGGCATGAGTCTTGGGAAACCTATCTCGGCGCTCTCCGGGCAGCCCAACAAGCTGGGGGCCGCCAACGCCTGGTATTGTTATCGACAGCGTCGGGAGTGAGCTACGCCGACTTCGCGTTTGCCGACAGCGACACGCTACTTTTGGGCCGGGAAAGCCACGGGGTTCCCGAGGCCGTCCACGCCGCCGCCGATGCCCGTGTCCGGATTCCCATGGCCGAGGGCCTGCGGTCATTAAACGTGGTCGTTGCCGGCGCCATCGTCCTGGCGGAAGCGTTACGGCAAAGGCAGGTTTTCCAGGGCCGGACGGTGATCTGAAGCGATCGCGCGGGTGACAGGAAATTCATCAAGGGACCATCATGCTGTAACAGTCGGCGGACTAGGATTTTGCTCATCGTCGGCAACCAAGAAAGATCCCGTCTGTAAGGTTGCTGATCACTCCCACGGACCTTGCCCCCCAAGGTCCTGGCGAAGCAAGCGGCTCCGGTACCCCTCCGGAGCCGTTCTTGCTTTCAACGCCTGAGTTGCCAGCGCCATGCTTCAGGCCTGATCTTCTTCGAGCTCAACGCGTTGCTTTAGATGTTCGAGCACGCCGTCGCGGCTAGGCTCGAAGCCGGCGCCAATCCACCATTCCTCCACCGCGGCCAGCACCCGCCCTACGGCGGGGCCCGATTTCACGCCCAAGGCGAGCACGTCCGCACCGCCGACGGGAAAGGTTTTTGGAACCCACGCGGCAGCGGCGGCGAGCATAGCCCGCCACGGCGCCGCAGGTTCGCCATCCTTCGCGCGTGACCATGCGAGCAGCACACGATTGGACACAAGCGGCGCACCGAGGCGATGAAGCGCGCGGCGCAAGTGTAAGGGATCGGCGTGTTCGTCGAGAACCGGCTCCACTTTCGTCAGCGCCGCAAGGCGTTCGCGATCGGCATTGGACAACCTGAGGCAATCGGCGATCTCGCCGGCATCCGCGGCCGGGGGCAAGATCGCCGCCAGGCGGCACAGCCAGTCGGGCTCACGGTGGCGCTCATCTTGTTCAAACTCAACGAGCCTATTAATGGCGCGGAGATCGCCGGCACCTGCAACGATCTGCTGTAAGACGCCGGCATCAGCCATCAACGCCAGGGCCCCATAAGGAGCCGGCGCGAGGAGCAATTTGGCGAGTTCCTGCTTGATCCGCTCACCGGACAAGCGCCCAAGTCCACCGACATTGGCGCGACAGGCGGCAAGCGTTGGCGCATCGAGCGGTGCGCGTCCATACCAGGCGTAAAACCGGAAAAGCCTGAGGATGCGCAGATAGTCTTCTTGAATGCGGTCGGCGGGCGCGCCGACAAATCGCACCCGTCCCGCCCTGGCATCGGCGACACCGCCGTGATCGTCAAACAGCACACCGTCGGGCCGGAGCGACAGCGCATTCATCGTGAAATCCCGGCGGCGCGCGTCCTCATGCCAATCGGTCGTGAATTCCACCGCCGCGTGGCGCCCGTCGCAAGCCGTGTCGCGGCGCAATGTCGTGATCTCGAAGGTTTCGCCGTCCACCAGCGCCAGAATAGTGCCATGCTCGAGGCCGGTCGGTACCGCCTTGAGACCGGCGCTGTCGAGGCGGTCAATGACTTTTGCCGGAATATCGGGCGTCGCCAGATCGATCTCGCCGACCGGCAAACCCATGACGGTATTGCGCACGGCGCCGCCGACAAACCGCGCGTCCACGCGCTCGTTCGGGCCATCCAGCGCCCCCAGGGCGCGCAGCACCCTGGTAACCGCGCCCGTGGTCATCCACGGCGCGATGGGCCAACGATGTTCTGAACCGGGCATCAATCCCAGTCCTACGGCGTCTTAGGTTCGAGGTGGCCGGGAACCATTTGACCATTCTCGAGATGCGGCGGTACATACGTCGCGTCCGGCGACCCGCCGCGCATCAACGCCGCCCCCGCCAAAACGGCAAAGGCCAGCACGGCACCAACAAATAGCAACAACGGCCACGGCCCCTGCTCGAGTCGGGGGGCCTCGCCGCCGTGGCGCGCGACGTAGCCCGTGCGGTACCACACCCAGGCGGCGTAGACCGCGGCCGGAAGCAGGAACGGAACAATATATGTGAACACAATCCGCGACATCGCCCGGTCCTCAAGTTTCTTCGGCGCGCGCCGTCAACACCTCATAAAGATTGACCAGCATACCCGCGGTCGCGCCCCAGATATAGCGATCCCCGTACGGCAGGGCATAGTAGGCGCGCCGGACACCTTCGGCGACGACGCGGCTGTGGCGCTGATGATTGCCGGGGTCGAGCAGAAACGCGAGCGGCACCTCAAAAATTTCAGCGACTTCGAGGGGATCGGGCTTCAACTCAAGGGGCGGCGTCACGGCGCCGACCACGGGTGTGATTTCATAGCCGGTGACGGTCATGTAAGGGTCCAGTTGACCGAGGATCTCAATCTGTGAGGCCGCAAGACCGATTTCCTCCACGGTCTCGCGCAGGGCGCCGGCTCTGGCATCGGCATCGGAACTCTCCAGGCGACCGCCGGGGAATGAAATCTGACCGGCATGGGCCT
The DNA here is from genome assembly GCA_945906455.1 of Caenispirillum bisanense. Taxonomy (GTDB): domain Bacteria; phylum Pseudomonadota; class Alphaproteobacteria; order Rhodospirillales; family Rhodospirillaceae; genus SHVO01. The sequence continues at coordinate 21,493 of CAMDRB010000005.1, read as the reverse complement.
TCAAGTCGGGGGTGCGTTGCGTAAACAAGACTGAAAATCCCCAACTGTGCTCGATCAGCGGTATCAGGACGGCGGCGGGAATCGACGGTTCCGCTTCCTGCCCGGCGTGACGGTAGAACGTACCTGGCATGAGAATGGTGGAAACCTGGCCCCGGTCAGAGGGTTCGACGCTACCGGCCTCGATCAGGCGCGCGGCCGTGGCGGCGTCACCGCCTCGCCTGGCCCCCCGCGGGGCGGCCAAGCGCGCGCGCAAAACCGCGCGACTCAACCCCGATGTCAGCGTGCACTCGGATGGCCTTGCCTTCAAAGTCATAAAGTTTCGCCAGTCGGCGGACCCCCAGTCGCCGGGCCCAATGTGAAGAAGCGACCTGCGCTCCAGACGCCAAATGTGGCGCCTGCGCCCTCGCCCAAATCGACCAAGTGATAGTAGACCGCCCGGGCGAGCCGGGCCTCTAGACCATTGCGTATGTTTACATAAGGCCTCGGTTCTCCGCTCGACGGGTCGTGGACCACGCGCAATCCGTGTTCGGCGTCCAATGTCACCACATCGTCGACGTTGGTGCGGAGCCGAATTATTTGGTTGCGTCCAGCGCCCTCCACGATAAGTTCCACGCCCATAAACGGGGCGTCCTCGACCACGATCCGGCCGTTTTCGACGGGCGTCGTAAGCCAGTAAATTCCGTCAGTGTCGCGTCGCAATACCGAGGAAAAAAGTTTTACCAGAGTAAGCCGGCCGATCGGCGAGCCACGGTAATACCAGGTTCCGTTGCGGTCGATGCGCATGCTAAGGTCGCCGCACAAATCTGGGAATGCCACGGATTGGCCTTCGCCAGCGTTGGCCGTTGCGGTTGGGGATTCTGCATTCCCGGCGCGGGTTTGGGGTTCCATCTCTATCGCGACAGTTCGTTCAAGCCTTTGAAATCCGAACCTGTGAAATCTAAGTCTTCGAAATCTTAAGTGTGGAGTTAGCCTGTGAGCGCAACGATAGCACAAACGAGTAGCGGCGTGACCCGGAACGCAGAGCAAGGCGCCGTCGCCGATATGGAGCGGATCGCTGGGCTTATTAAGAAGTCTAAAGCCGCGGTTGAACGAATCATCTACGGCCAAGGCTTGGTCGTTGAGGAATGCTTGATCACGATTCTGGCCGGCGGCCACGTGCTGCTGATCGGCGTACCCGGCCTAGCCAAGACCAAACTTGTGCAGACTCTTGGCACGGTCCTGGGCCTCGACGACAAGCGCGTCCAGTTCACGCCCGACCTGATGCCTGCCGATATTATCGGTTCGGAAGTGCTCGAAGAGGACGCCGAGGGACGGCGGTTCTTCCGCTTCATCCAGGGACCGGTTTTCTGCCAGCTCCTGATGGCCGACGAAATTAACCGCGCGAGCCCGCGCACCCAGTCGGCGCTTTTGCAAGCGATGCAGGAAGGCCAAGTCTCGGTGGCTGGCAAGCAACATCCGCTGCCGCAACCCTTCCACGTGCTCGCTACCCAGAACCCGGTCGAACAGGAAGGCACCTACCCGCTTCCGGAAGCGCAGCTCGATCGCTTCCTGATGCAAGTCGACATTCACTATCCCAGTTTCGAGGCCGAGCGGCAGATCATTTTGCACACAACGGGCAACGACGCTCCGGCAGCGCGCCAAGTACTGAGCAGCGCCGATCTAATGGCGGCGCAAAAGTTGGTCCGCCAAGTGCCGGTCGGCGAAAGTGTCGTCAATGCCATCTTGAAGCTGGTGCGCTCGGGACGCCCCGAAACCACTGACCTGCAGGAAGTGAAGGACCGCGTCGCTTGGGGCCCCGGCCCGCGCGCGAGCCAAGCGTTGATGCAATCCACACGCGCGCGCGCGCTGCTCCAGGGACGTTTGTCGCCTTCCGTGGACGACGTTCTGGCGCTCGCCCGTCCGGTGCTGCAGCACCGCATGGCCCTAAACTTCAGCGCCCGCGCCGATGGGCACACCCTCCCCGCCTTGATCGAACTGCTGTGCAAACGTGTGGATGCCGGCTGACCAGTGGCCGAGCCGCGTAGCTTCCGATAGGCGATCGATATGAACGTGTCCGCTAAACGCGAACAAAGCCATAACCTGCGCGTGCGGGCGGACGCGATTTCCGCCGCGTTGCCGTCGCTGCTGGTATCGGCGCGCAGGATCGCCGCCTCTGTAACGCTCGGCAGCCATGGCCGCAGACGTGCCGGTGTTGGCGATAGCTTCTGGCAGTTCCGCCCGTATTCCAAAGACGACACGCCACAGGCCATCGATTGGCGCCAGTCTGGCAAATTCGACACGGTGTTTGTGCGCGAGCGCGAATGGGTGGCGGCGCAGACCGCCGTCCTGTGGTGCGACACCTCACCCTCGATGCGTTATCGCTCGTCTGCCAACTTAGTCACCAAGGCCGAGCGCGCCGCCATCATGATGCTGGCCATCGCCGAGCTACTGGTCGATGGCGGCGAACGGGTCCTGCGCCTCGACGGCCAGGGGCGCCCGCAGCGCGCCGCGACTGCCGGGCGTATTGCCGTCGCCCAGATTGCCGATGCCGTTGCCGCCGAACTAATTTCCACCGAGCGCCCGGAAGGCGCCCCGGCTATGCCGATTTTTTCGGCGGCCCTGCCGCGTCATGCCTCAATCGTCTTATTCAGCGACTTCCTCGCGCCACTTGAGGACATCGCAACTTCGGTCCGTGCACTCGCGCGTCAGGGAATCGTCGGTCACCTGATTCAAGTGCTGGATCCGGCCGAAGAAACTTTACCGTTTTCGGGTCGCGTGCGCTTTGTCGGCCTTGAAGCAGAAGGCGCGACCGTGATCGACCGCGCTGAGGAAGCGCGGACCGGCTACGTCAGCAAACTGATAGCGCACCGCGATGGCTTGAAGGCCCTTGCGACAACCGCTGGCTGGAGTTTCGGCCTGCACCACACCGATCACTCGCCGCTGCCAGCCATGGCCGCACTGCATAACGCCGTCACCGGCTTCCGGCGATGAACCCGAGAGCGCTGGCCCGCGGGATTGAATCGTCGGAGTACTCTCAGATTCTTAATAATGCCCTGAGGATGAGTTCCGTATGTTGAGCCTTGGCTTCATTTCTTTCGCCACCCCCTGGGCGCTTGCGGCGGCGGCGGCTTTGCCGCTGGTCTGGCTATTGCTGCGACTCACGCCGCCCAGCGTGCGCCAGATCAATTTTCCGGCGGCCCGTTTGCTGTTCGACCTTGCCCCGACAAAACGCTCGGCCGCGCATACGCCGCCTTGGCTGATGCTTTTGCGCGTCACCGTTTTGATGCTGGCGCTGCTCGGCCTTGCCGATCCTATTCTCAATGTCCGCCAGAGCAGCGAAGATGGTCCGCTGATCGTCGTGATGGACAATGGCTGGGCGGCGGCGACGGCCTGGGATGATCGCGTGGCGGCGGTCAGGGCGCTTCTCGAAAGCGCCGACCGGCGAAACCAGCCCGCGGTGCTGGTAACGACCGCACCTGGCCCAACAGACGCCCCGCCGCTGCGAATGATGCCGGCCCGCGAAGTCTTGGCTCAAGTTTTGCAAACGTCGCCGCTGCCGTGGCCGACCAATCGCGCGGCCGCAGCCGAGCGCGTCGGCGCATTGAAAGTCACCGGCGACGCCACGGTAACCTGGATCAGTGACGGCGTTGACGATTCGGGCGTCTCCGACCTGGCGGCAGCGTTGCAGAAATTCGGCAAGCTGACCGTCATAGAAGCCGGCGCGCTCATTTCGCCGCTGCTTCAGCATCCGCCTGATCGCGCGTTCGGAAACAGCGGCGCTGCCAGAGGCAATGTCGCCGGCACGAGCAACGGCATCGGCCTGAAACTCTCGCGTGTCGCGACCGCAGTCAGTCCCGAAATCGCCCAAACCGTCCGCGCCGTGGATGCCGACGGCCAAGTCCTGGCGCGCACGCTCGTGAGTATTGCCGGAGGCAAGGCCAGCGGCACGGCTACCATGGCCATGCCTTCGGAACTCGCAAACCGCATTGCCCGCTTCGACGTTGAAGGCTTGGCAACCGCGGCGACGACGATTCTCGCCGACGATCAGTGGCAACGCCGGCCCGTGGGCATCGCCAGCGCCACGGCCGAAGGCATCACTGTGCCGCTATTGGAAGACGCCTACTACCTGGGCGAAGCCCTGGCGCCTTTTGCCGAACTGCGCAGCGGCGGGCTTGAGGAGTTATTGGCCCGTCCGTTGGCTGTGCTGGTGATGGCCGGCGGTGGCAAGATCCTGGACGCCGAGTTGGCCCGCGTTTCTGCCTGGGTGGACAGCGGTGGATTGCTGGTGCGTTTCGCCGGGCCGCGTCTCGACGCCAATGTCGATCCCTTGCTGCCGGTCAAGTTGCGCACCGGTGGTCGCGCCCTCGGCGGCACCATGTCGTGGAACGTTCCGGTGGCCCTAGCACCGTTCCCCGAAACCTCGCCCTTCAAGGGCATGGTCGTTCCTGAGGACGTCACCGTCTCTTCGCAAGTGCTCGCCGAACCCGCGGCCGATCTGGTTGGGAAGACCTGGGCGCGGCTTGGCGACGGTACGCCGCTGGTGACGGCGGAGCGCCGCGGCAAGGGCTGGGTGGTGCTGTTCCATGTCACTGCTACACCCGAGTGGTCGAAGTTACCGCTCTCGGGATTGTTCGTTGATATGCTGCGGCGCCTCGTTGATGTCAGTCAGGGCGTACCGGCTGATGGTTCCAACGAGGTCGCGGGTGCCTTGGAGCCGCGTTCCGTTCTCGACGGTCGTGGCCGCTTGGGCCAACCCGGACCGACCGTGCTCCCTATCGCGGGGCCGGAATTCGCCGATGCCAAAGCCGCACCCACCACGCCGCCCGGCCTCTACGGACCACCGGGGGCGACGCGCGCACTGAATTTGGCGGCGCATCTCGCCGAACTGCAGCCCATGGCCGGACTTCCCGCCAGCGTCGTACGCCAAACCTTCGCCGCGATTTCCCGTGAGCGCAACTTCAAGCCGTGGCTCCTCAGCGCGGCCTTGATGCTGTTGCTCGCCGATCTGGTCGTTAGCTTCGTCTTGCGCCGCCTGATTCCGCAGTCATTGCGGTTCAACCCCAATGCATTGAGCAAAGCCGGCACGGCCGCGGTGGTCCTGCTGTGTCTGGGAACCGGTCATCTGATTCCGCGGGCCTTCGCCGCCGATGCTGTCGCGCGCCAAGCCGAGATCGATTCGGCCACGCGTGCAGCCGTTTTGGAAACCCGCCTCGCCTATATCGCAACCGGCTCGGTAGAAATCGACCGCATCGCCGCTTCGGGCCTTGATGCACTGACGCGCATCCTGTTCGACCGAACAGCGGCCGAGCTGGCACAGCCAGCGCGCCTTGATCTAAAATCGCCGACCCTGACCGCCGACATGCAGTTGCCTTATCCGATCATCTACTGGCGGATTACGCTGACGCAAGTGCTTCCGCCGGATCGCGCGTTTTCGGCGATCAACGACTATTTGCGCCGCGGAGGCATGGTGATTTTCGATGCGCCCGGGCAAGCCGGCGCTTTGGGCGGCGGCGTGACGCAGGAACGCCTCGACGACATTCTCGGCCGGCTCGACATTCCGCAGGTGGTTGAAATGGGGGCCGACCACGTCCTCAACCGCAGCTTTTATCTGATGCATGGCTTGCCGGGACGCTACGCCAACGCGCCGGTGATGGTCGAGCGTGATGCCACGGCTCACGACGGCGTTTCTTCGGTGGTCATCAGCGGCAATGACTGGGCCGCGGCCTGGGCCAAGGACGCCAATGGCGTGCCGATGTATGCCGTGATCCCCGGCGGGGAACAACAGCGGGAAATGGCCTATCGCGCCGGCGTCAATCTGGTCATGTACGCCCTGACGGGAAACTACAAGGCCGACCAAGTCCACGTACCTTCCATCCTGCAGCGATTGAGCCAATGAGATTGGTGCTATGACCGGATTGACGTTCTCGCCACTTGTTCCCGTGCCGTTCATTCTTGCGATGTGCGGCGTGGCTCTCGTACTGATCGCCTACGGCATTTGGCATCGGGCCAAGGGGGCTCTCTTGCGCGCCCTGCCGGTCGCGGCGCTGATCGTGGCGATCGCCGATCCTGAACTGGTGCGCGAGACCCAGTCAGCGCTGAAGGACGTGGCGGTTATTGTCGTTGACGAAAGCGCCAGTCAGAAAGTGGGTCAGCGGGAGAGCCGCGCGGCCAAGGCCTTGGAAAAACTCACCGCCGACCTCGCCGCCATCGGCGACCTTGAAGTGCGCACCGTCCTTACGGGCCGCGATGACCCGGCCGACGGCGGCCAGGGCGGTACGCGGCTGTTCGAGACACTGTCCAGCGCCTTGAGTGACGTGCCGGCGCAGCGCTTGGCGGGCTCAATCCTGATATCCGATGGCCAGATCCACGATGCCTTGACTCCCGAGCGGGCGGCGCAGAACCACGCGGCTTACTTGAATGCCCCTGTGCATTTGTTGGTTACCGGCGAGCGCAAGGAATTTGACCGGCGCATTCGGCTCGAAAGCGCCCCGGACTTTGGCCTCGTTGGCCAACCTGCGACGGTCCGCTTGCGAGCCGAGGACACGATGGCTGCGACCGGGACGCCAATCCCGGTGACCATCAAGCGTAACGGCGGCGCGGCGCGGCAGATGAACTTGCCGGCGGGAACCACCATCGAGGTGCCGATGCCGCTGGAGAGCAGCGGCGTCAACGTCTTCGAAGTAGAAGTAGCCGCAGCCGCCGGCGAGATTTCCACCGTCAACAACAAGACGCTGGTGTCGATTAACGGAATCCGCGAGCGGACGCGTGTCTTATTGGTCTCGGGTCAACCGCATGTCGGTGAGCGCGCCTGGCGCAACCTTCTCAAATCGGACCCCAACGTCGATCTGGTCCATTTCACGATCCTGCGCCCGCTGACCAAGGACGACGGCACGCCGCTCAATGAGCTGGCGTTGATCGCCTTCCCGATCCGCGAGCTGTTCGAAGAGCAGCTCAAGGAATTCGACCTGATCATTTTTGATCGCTACAGCCAGAAGGGCCTCATTCCCTTCCAGTACATGACTAATGTCGCGAATTACGTTCGCCAGGGCGGCGCGGTCATGTTGGCTGTCGGCCCGGAATACGCCGACAGCTACTCGCTCTTTGGCGGTCCTTTGCAGGGCATTCTGCCGGCGGAACCGACGGGCCGCGTATTCAACGGCGCCTTCCGACCGCACCTCAGCGAGGTTGGCCAACGCCACCCGGTGACGGCATCGCTCGAGGGCGCGCTGGGCAACCGCGCCACGGGCGGCCCAGGTTGGGGGCGGTGGTTGAGGCAGATCCAGGTAAGTAGCCCCGAAGGCGCGCCCGTGCTGATGGGCCTCGACAAAGAACCGCTGCTCATCCTTAACCGCGTCGGCGAAGGGCGCGTGGCACTGCTGCTCAGCGATACCGCGTGGCTGTGGGGCAAGGGTTTCGACGGCGGCGGGCCGCAGACTGAACTCCTGCGCCGCGTTTCCCACTGGCTGATGAAAGAGCCCGAGCTGGAAGAAGAATCCCTGACGGCGGACGTAAGCAACGGTGGCCTCGAGGTCCTTCGTCACAGCCTTTCGGCGCAAGAACGGCCGGTAACGGTCAAGGCCCCCGATGGCAGTGAACAAACCGTGATGCCAAAAGCTGACGCCGGCGGGCGGTTCAGCGCCCGCGTAGAGGTCTCCGCGCCGGGGCTTTATAGCCTGAGCGACGGCAAGATCACGGCCATCGCTGCCGTGGGAACGCCCAATCCGCTGGAAAGCTACGATGTCGTCGCCACCGAGGCCAAAGTCGGTCCGCTCGCGGAGGCAAGCGGCGGCGGTGTATTTTGGCTGGAAGACGCGATCGCCCCGGCGATCCGACGGGTTGTCCCGGGACGCGTGGCGCATGGCTCGACGTGGCTGGGTCTCAAGGCCAACAAACAAGTCGCCGTGACCGGCGTGACGCAAACGCCGCTCTCGCCCGTGGCACTGATCTTGTTGATGATCATGGCCGGCGCCATGCTGGCTTGGTGGCGCGAAGGCAAATAGCCCTTTGCCGGTTCGGCATACGGGCTAATTCGCGACGCCCAGCTCGGCGCGCACCTTCTGGCGGAAAGCGTCGATCGCCACCAGGTTAGTGCCCATTCTCACATGCCAGAAGGTCCAGCCATTGCAGGCTGGCGCGCCCTGTACGGCCGCACCCACCTGATGGATGGAGCCGCGATGCGTCGCTGAAATCAGCGTTCCATCGGCGCGTACCTTGGCGGTGAAACGCCCGGAGGGATCTGACAGAACCGTGCCTGCAGGCAGCAGTCCGCGCTCGACCACCGTGCCGAAGGGAATCCGGGTCTCCGTCCGCTTGCTCGGCGTGTACAGCAATTTTTCATCGGCCAGAGGCTCGATCAGGGCGAGGCGTTCGCGGGCAGCAGCGATGTAGTCGGCATCACGCTCGATGCCGATGTACTTGCGGCCCAGGAACTTCGCGACCGCGCCGGTGGTCCCGGTGCCGAAGAATGGATCAAGCACGACATCACCCGGCTTGGTCGCGGCCAGCAATACCCGATAGAGCAGCGATTCCGGCTTTTGGGTCGGGTGCAGTTTTGCGCCGTCGGCACCCTTGATTCGTTCCTCGCCCGTGCACAACGGCAGCATCCAGTCGCTGCGCATTTGCAGTCCCTCGTTGAGGTTCTTCATGGCGTCGTAATTGAAGGTGTATTTGGCGTGTTTGTCCTTGGCACACCAGATCAAGGTTTCGTGGGCATTGGTGAAACGCGTGCCGCGGAAATTCGGCATGGGGTTGGATTTTCTCCAGACGATGTCGTTCAACATCCAGAATCCAATGTCCTGGAGGATCGAGCCAACGCGGAAGATATTGTGATAGGAGCCGATCACCCAGAGCGAGCCGGTGCTCTTCAGAATCCGGCGCGCGGCCGCTAGCCAGCGGCGCGTGAAATCGTCGTAGGCGGCAAAGCTGTCAAAATGGTCCCAGGCGTCGTCGACGCCATCGACCCGTGAATTGTCGGGCCGGTGGAGTTCACCACCGAGCTGAAGGTTGTAGGGCGGATCGGCGAATATCAGATCGACGCTGTTTTCCGGCAGCTGGTCCATGGCCGCGATGCAGTCGCCGCCGTAAATCACATTGGTCTTGAGAGTCGCAGTGGAAGCCGGTTTCGCAGAGTCCTGGGCCGCTCGCATGCTGTACCATCCCGCCTGTGGCGAAGTGCGCGCGGAGTCCGACAAGGAATAATCCTTTGAGAACCCCGCGCGTCTTCAGGTGTCTGTGCGCCCCGAGACTTGGGGGCGGTTACCCTCCCCACCCCGTAACCCCTGAGCCAAAAGCGTCGGCCAGAAATTGGGGCGGGCCCGTTGCAGGCCCCGTTTTTTGAGGCGCCGTCACTCAGGACAGCGGGGGCCTGTTCAGAAGAATTATAAGAATCAAAGTCTTATGATTGCTTAACATTGGCAGCGGGAGGCGGCTCGAAAACCCTAGATGTGGAGCCCGGTCGAATCGGGGACTCAACCCCTAGCGCGCGCGGCGCGGACGCGGAAAAAAAAATCAGGCTAAATCGATCGCCACGGATTCGCGATCGAGCTGCGCCCGCACCGGCGCGAACGAGCGGCGGTGATGCGGCGTGACGCCGAGCCGCTCGATGGCCTGGCAGTGCGCCGCTGTGCCGTAGCCCATGTTGCTCTCCCAGCCGTAACCGGGATACGCGAGCGCGAGGCCGGTCATGAGTCGGTCGCGCGTCACCTTGGCGACGATCGAGGCCGCGGCGATCGACAGACTCTTAGCGTCACCGCCAATGATCGTCTGCACGTCGCAAGGAAGCTGCGGCGCGCGGTTACCGTCCACAAGCGCGACTGTCACGGCACGGTTCAAGGCCGCGACCGCCCGGGCCATGGCAAGGTGAGCGGCGTTGAGAATATTCAAGTTGTCGATCTCGCCAACGTCAGCCTGACCGATGCCGATCACGGCAGCATCGGGTGCGAAGAGCGCGGCGTAAAATTCTTCGCGGCGGGCCGCCGAAAGTTTCTTGGAGTCGTCGAGACCGCGCCGAAGGCTCAAAGATGTTTTCTTGATGTCGAGGATCACGGCCGCCGCGACCACCGGACCGGCCAAGGGTCCGCGTCCAGCCTCGTCCACACCGGCGATAATCGCGCCGGGTATCCGTTCCAAGACCGCCCGCTCAAACGCGAAGTTCGGCCGCGGCATGCGCACCTTTACGGCGGAGTCGCTTGAGCGGTCAGTTTCTGAGCCTCATGCCATTTCTTGACCGCCGCCATGGTGTTGGTGACGTGTTTCTCGGGACTTAGTAGAGCCGTATAGGAATAAATAATCTTCCCGTCCGGAGCGATAACATAAGACGTGCGGCGCGCGTAGGACAGCAGCATTACCGCGTCGTAGGCTTTCATAATCTTGCGATCACGGTCGGCGCCAACCGGGAACTTACTTTGACAAGCGCTGACCGAAAACCGGTTGAGCGTTTCGATATTGTCGCCGGAAATGCCGATGATGGTGGCGCCGTAGGCCTTAAACTCCCCGGTGGCCTCGGCGAAGTCGTGGGCCTCGACGGTGCAGCCGCTCGTAAACGCCTTGGGGTAGAAAAACAAGACGACCGGCCCGGTCTTCAGGGCCTCGGTGAGCGAGAACGTAAACTCCTGGCCGGCCATAGATGCCTGGGTCGTGAACGTTGGCGCTGCCACACCGTTCGTCAGCGCGGCCTGAGCCGGGAGCGCGAAAAGGCTGGCGACGAGTGTGTACAATAGACCGCGCTTCATCTCAGATGCTCCTTCAGACGCGGCATGAGGTCGACAAAGTTGCAAGGCTGGTTGCGGATATCGAGTTGGTATTTGAGGATTTCGTCCCAACCATCTTTGACCGCGCCGGTGGAGCCGGGTAGCGCAAAAAGGTAGGTGCCATTGGCCACGCCTGCGGTCGCGCGCGATTGCACGGTGGAGGTGCCGATGCTCTTAAGACTGATCCATCGGAACAATTCGCCAAAACCTGGGATCTCCTTCTCGCAGACCTTGGCGAATGCTTCCGGCGTCACGTCACGGCCGGTCACGCCGGTTCCGCCCGACGTGATCACGCAGTCGATTTGCGGGTCGCCGATCCACTGCCTGAGCTTGGCCACAATCAGGTTCACGTCGTCTTTGATAATGACGCGGTCGGCGAGCTTGTGCCCGGCTGTGCTCAGCCGTTCGACCAGCGTCGCCCCCGACGTATCGTTCTCGGCGGTGCGGGTGTCAGAGACCGTCATGATCGCGATATTGATCGGGACGAAGGCTTTTTCGAGGTCGATGCCCATGCGAAATCCCCAGGCTGGCTAATAAGGGAGCTGGCTAATAAGAGTACTGGCTCATGCGGCAGTGCGCGCGATGTTAATCTTCGGGCGGCGCATCGGGGCCGCCCCTTAGCTTCTGCTTAATCGCCAGCAAGTCGCGCCAGGCGTAGCGCTTTTGCTGTGGCGAGCGCAACAGGTAGGCCGGATGGAAAAGCGCCATTGCCGGCACGGGTCGCGCGAGTCCCGGGGTTTCGTAGTCATACCACCGCCCGCGCAGCTTGGTGATACCGACCGGTTTGGCCAACAGCGTTTTCGCCGCGAGGCCGCCGACAAACACGAGTACGGCTGGATCAACCAACTCAATGTGCCGCGTGACGAAGGGCAGGCAGGAAGCGATTTCCTCATCGTTCGGCGCGCGGTTGCCGGGCGGTCGCCAGAATACAACGTTTGTAATGTAGGCGTTGTCGGCACGAGATAGACCGACCGAAGCGAGCATGCGGTCGAGCAGTTTGCCTGACACACCGACGAAAGGTAGACCCTGGCGATCTTCGTCGGCACCGGGCGCTTCGCCAATGAACATGACGCGAGCGCGTGGATTGCCGTCGGCAAATACCGTCCGGCTGGCGAACTGTTTTAGCCCACAGCCGGTATAGGCCTCTACCGCAGCCTTCAATTCATCCACTGTGCGGACCCCTTGGGCGGCGTGGGCAGCGCCGCCGTCGCTGAGCGGTGCGGGCGCGGCCGATGCCGCTCTTGCCGGAACGTGTGTCCGCGGAGCCGGGGGAGGAGCTGCCGCTTCGGACTCTGCAGCCAGGCGCGAGGCGAGTTGGGGCGTGCGAAGGGCGGTAAAGCGGTCTACCGCCTGATCGCCAATGGCCTCATCCACGCCGGCATCGAGATACCACCGCAGCAAGGTCGCTGGATCGCTTGTGAGGACGTGGGAAGACGGGACGTCGCCGGGCAGGGTCATGTCGTGGGAGGTCAGATCAGCCGACGCGCGGTCAGCTCGTCCTTCAGATAGGCATAGTAGATTGGAGCTGCGATCAACCCTGGAATGCCGAAGGCGGCTTCCATCACCAACATCGCCATCAACAGCTCCCAAGCTCGTGCGCGAATTCTCGAGCCGATGATCCGGGCATTGACGAAGTATTCCAGTTTATGAATCAGCACGAGAAACGCGAGAGAGCCGAGCGCCACGACCGGCGAAACGCTCAGGCTGACAACAATGATCACGGTATTGGATATCAGATTGCCAAGGATCGGGATCAAACCGACAAGAAACGTCACCGCAATCATGGTTTTGACCAGCGGTAGATCGACATCGAAGAATGGAAGCACGCCGGCAAGATAGATCGCCGTCAGCGTGGTATTGAGGGCTGAAATGCGCACCTGGGAAAATACGACATTGCGGAATGCCCCGCTCATCACCGTAGCGCGCGCGCCCAGGGCGCGGGCCAGTGGACGCGCATCGCCGTCGCCCATGCCGCGGTAAAACGCGACGATACCGCCGATGATCATACCGAGCACCGTGTGGAACAGGAACTTGCCGAAATCTTGACCCAACACGCCGACTTGCCCGGCATGCTCGCGCAGCCAGACCGCCGCCGCGCTTTCAAGCTCCTGCGTGCTCGTCGGAAGATACTCTTGCGCCCATGCCGGCGTACGTTCGCGGGCGGTACTGATGACATCGGCCATCTGCTGCAGGAGCGCGCCGACATTGTCGGAGCCGCCCGTGAGGAGCGTGATCGATTTAATAACACCCATGGCCACGGCCACGACGATTGTTGTCGCGAATAACACGAGGGCCAGCGCCTTGCCCACGCGCCGAGTCAGACCTAAAACCCGGAATATCGGAACAGCGGACTGGACAACGAGATAGATCAAAAGGCCCGAGAGCAGCGCCGACAACAAGCCAAGCTTAAGGATGCCAACCAGCGTCAATCCCGCAAGGATAAGAGACGCCGTATCGATCCGGCTCTCTCCGGCGATTTCGCCAGGAGGCTTCTGAAGGGGGGGATCAGCCGTTGTCCACATGACCAGTCATACTCAAGCAAGGTGGAAGAAGGTGGGGTCGGCGCCAGGCCGAATTCAGCTTATTCGAAAATCGCCGTCGCCGGGGCGTGTTCAAATCGCGGGCGACGAAGTTGACTTGGCGTGGCCTGCTGCCTCGGCTGCCGCTTCTTGCGCCGTCAATATGCGCTCGGCCGCCAGGGCCTTGCGATAAAACCATACGCTAAACCACAGCACGGCAGGCAGGCTAAGCGCGGCGGCCAATTGGAGCAGGACGATAACATTGTTCTCGCCCCAGCGGACCGGCAGGACGCCCAGGGCTTCCATCATTTCCTCGAACACGCGAATGATTCCAAAGCCGGCAACGGCGATCAGAACACCCAGGGTTCCCGCGAAAAGCACGGTGGTGAGAAGGGCGATTACGACGGGGTTCTTGCTCACGGCATATCCTTCGAGGGACTCGTCCTAATTGCGCTGGGGGATGGCTGATTGGATCCTGCGGTTTTGCCCCAGTCGGCAGGCCTAGGCAAGGGGCGAGGGGCGCAGTCACCACACGCCAGCGATATACCGCCCCAGGGTCCCGGAAACAACCCCCGGAAAGTACCGAAGTTCTTGGATTACCCGATACGGAGAGGTATACCTAAACCCTTGCCACACCGGGGGAATGACCGGTTGTGGAGCGTTGGTGAAAACGCAACGTCGAGGCCGATCCGGCCAAGCAGGGTGGGATGAGCGAACGCGAAGCAATGGAATTCGATGTCGTGATCGTGGGCGGCGGCCCCGCCGGTCTCGGCGCCGCCATCCGCCTCAAACAGCTCGTGGCCGCCAACGATCACGACATTTCGGTCTGCGTGATCGAGAAAGGTTCGGAAATCGGCGCCCACATTCTCTCGGGTGCCGTGATCGACCCGATCGCCCTCAATGAATTGATCCCCGACTGGAAAGCTAAAGGTGCGCCGCTCAACACGGCCGTGAGCGAAGATAATTTTCTTTATCTGACCGAGACTGGTTCGGTGCGCTTGACAAATATCTTTATGCCGCCGTTGATGAATAATCACGGCAACTACATCATCAGCCTCGGCAACCTCTGCCGCTGGCTCGCGACCCAGGCCGAAGCCATGGGTATCGAAATCTATCCCGGCTTCGCGGCGACGGAAGTGCTGTACGACGGAAACGGAGCTGTGCGCGGGGTTGCCACCGGCGACATGGGTATCGGCCGCGACGGCGAAAAGACCGACCACTATGAGCCGGGTATCGAGCTACATGCCAAATACACCCTGATCGCCGAAGGCGTGCGCGGTTCGCTGGCAAAGTCTTTGATCGCCAAGTTCGATCTGGCCAAGGCGAGCGACGTGCCGAAATTCGGGATCGGCATCAAAGAGCTCTGGGAAATCGATCCAGCGAAACACAAGCCCGGTGCGGTGACGCATACCATGGGTTGGCCCTTGGACGGCTCAACCGGCGGCGGATCGTTCCTTTATCACCTTGAGAACAATCAAGTCGCCATCGGCTTCGTGCTGCACTTGAATTATAAGAATCCCTTCCTTTCGCCGTTCGATGAGTTCCAGCGATTCAAACACCATCCAGCGATCCAACCCACCTTGGTGGGCGGGCGCCGCATATCGTATGGTGCACGCGCGATCACTGAAGGTGGGTTCCAGTCGGTGCCGAAGCTGACATTCCCGGGCGGTGCGCTCATCGGCTGCGCGGCGGGGTTTGTAAACTTGCCGCGGATCAAGGGCAGCCACAACGCCATGAAGACCGGCATGCTCGCCGCCGAGGCCGCCTTCACCGCGGTGAAAGCCGGGCGACACCACGATGAATTGACCGCGTATCCTGAAGCCTATCGTAAGAGCTGGGTCTATACGGACTTGAAGCGCGTGCGCAATGTTAAGCCGCTCTGGAGCCGGTTCGGTTTGCATGTCGGGCTCATGCTCGGTGGCATCGATATGTGGATGAACCAGCTCGGCATCGGCCTGCCGATTACCCTGAAGCACGGCAAGTCCGACGACGCGACGCTTCTGCCGGCGGCCAAGGCCAAGGCCATCGCCTATCCCAAGCCGGACGGTAAAATCTCTTTCGACAAGTTATCCTCGGTGTTCATCTCGAACACCAATCACGAAGAAAATCAGCCGATCCACCTCAAGCTCGCCGACCCGGCCCTGCCGATCGCCGTCAACCTGCCGCTGTGGGCCGAGCCAGCGCAGCGCTATTGCCCGGCCGGTGTCTACGAGGTGATCGCCGATGACGCCGGCGGTGGAAAACGCTTTCAAATCAACGCCCAGAACTGTGTCCACTGCAAGACCTGCGATATTAAAGACCCCAGCCGCAACATCACGTGGACTGTGCCGCAGGGCGGCGGAGGCCCGAACTATCCAAATATGTAATCTCGCCGGAGGGCCTTGTGTCTCCGTCAGGGGTTCCCGGAGCGCAGCCGCACCGGCTAAACTCGATATGATCTGCTGGGCAGTTTCATGGCCAGCGTGAAGGGATATGATAGCGCTATGACTGGCACGCCCATTCGGCAATCGATCGATGCGTTGATCAAACCCATCGGCTGGCCCTTGACCCTGGCCATCGGGGCATTACTCGCCGCCGCCGTGGCGGCCGCTATCGGCGTTGGTACGTCCGCGATCGCCGTCGGTGGAGATCAGGCAAAACCCCAGGCGGCCGCGGCAGCCGCACCGCCAGCGCCTGCGGATTCCGGCCTCGCTGCGGCCTTCCTGGCCGGGCGTCACGCCGAGTCAAATTCCGAAGCCAACACGGCGGTGGATTTTTACAACCGCGTGACCGAGCTCGACCCCGAGAATTCCGGGCTCCTTCAGAACACCTATTTCCTCGCCGCGCAAAGCGGCGACTTCGCGACGGCGATACCCGCCGCCCGCAAAGCTTACGAGACCGCGCCACGCCGGGGCATGGCGCCGGTGATCATCGCCATCGATCACTTCAAGAAGCGGGAATACGACAAGGCGGTCACCTATCTCGAGAAGACAACCGGGCAGACCATGAACAGCTTCGCGCTGCCGGTCATGCGGCCTTGGGCCATGGCGCCGGTGCAATCTGCGGAAGTCGCGCTTGCCGAGCTGGCGCCCCTCAAAAGCTTTCAGGACACCGCCGAGCTGGTCGATGTCATGGGTGGGCTGCTGAATGAGTTTTATGGCCGTAAGGATGAAGCACTCGCACACTACGACGCCCTGGCCATCGGCATTGAGAAACAGCGCTTCTCGGTTCTGCGGCTGGTGGCCGAGGGCTACGTCCGCCTTGGCCGGAAGGACCAGGTCAAAGAGCTGTTCGACCGCTTTCTGAAAACCCACGGGACTTCGCCGACATTCGAAGCTTACGCCGCCGCCATCCCGAAAGTGGGCGCGGATAAAATCACCGCCGACCAAGGCATGGCCGAAGGATTATTCGCGGCGGCCGAGCTCCTGCTCATGAACGACCCCAATGAAATCCGGGCGCAAGTTTCAACCGCTTATGCCCAGGCCGCGATTTATCTGAATCCGGACATGGACATTGCCCGCCGATTTATCGGCAGCACGCTTGCGGCGCGCGGAAAATTCGTCGAATCAAACGCGATTCTCATGAAACTGAAAAAGTCGGCGCCGGGTTACTTAGACGTGCAGATGCAGATCTCCGAGAATTTGACACGCATGAGCCAACCCGACGCGGCACTGGTGATTCTGAAAGACGTGCTCAAGGAAAGTCCGCAATGGACCGACGCCCACGTTGCCATGGCCGATATACTGCGCCAGGAGAAGAAATACGCCGACGCCGTCACCGCCTATAACAGTGCGCTTAAATTCGCGGGCGAAGGCAACGCCGGGGTTTGGGCGATTCATTATTCGCGCGGCATCGCGCTCGAGCGCGCCAAGGATTGGGGTGCGGCCGAAAAAGACTTCAGAAAAGCGTTGGAATTGCAGCCAAACAATCCCAGCGTTCTGAACTATCTGGGCTATTCTTATTTGGATCGTGGCGTAAAGCTCGACGAAGCTCGCCGGCTGATTGAAAACGCCTTTAAGCAGCGTCCGAACGACGGCTATATCATTGATAGTTTCGGTTGGGCGCTGTTCATGAACGGCGAATACGAGCAGGCCGTCCAAAACCTGGAAAAGGCCGTCGAAGCGACACCGGCCGACGGCACCATCAATGACCATCTAGGCGACGCCTACTGGAAAGTGGGCCGGCGCAACGAGGCGCGCTTTCAATGGCAACGCGCCTTGCTGAGCACGGAAATTGAGGAGACGCAGCGCGTCGTGATCGGCACCAAGCTCGAGCGCGGTCTGGCGCAGAAATAGCCGGGCCAAGAAACGCTCGCGCGGTCCCCCGCGGATAGGTTCGACCCATGGCGGCATCCGCGGCAGAGCCCGAGGCAATTATCGCGACGGCCCCGGCGAAAATAAATCTCTCCCTGCACATCTGCGGACAGCGCGCGGACGGCTATCACTTGCTGGACTCGCTGGTGGTGTTCGCCGGCGTTGGCGACCGCATTATGGTCTCGCCGGCCGACGATCTTCGCCTGACGATCGAAGGACCTTTTGCGGGCGCGCTGGCCGAACAGCCGGACAATCTTGTCATGCGTGCGGCGCGATTGCTTGCGAGCACCGTCGCCCGCGGACGAGACGCTGGGGTATCGGGCTCGCGGCTCTCGGGCGCTCATATCGTGCTTGAAAAAAACCTGCCGGTAGCCTCGGGCATCGGCGGCGGCTCGGCCGATGCGGCGGCCACACTCATCGCCTGCGGTCGCCTCTGGAACATTGATCCGATGAGGCTCGCCGACAGCGACATCGCGGCGAAACTTGGCGCCGACGTGCCGGTCTGCCTCGGCGGCGTGCCTGCGTTCATGAGCGGCATCGGCGAGATCATTGCGCCGGCGCCACCCCTGCCCCAGGCCTCGCTGGTTTTGGTGAATCCGGGTGAACCCTTGCCGACCAAAGCGGTGTTCGCCGCCTTGCGTGGCCGCACGTCGAAGCCACCGCCCCGCGATAGTGTTGCCGGCCTTGCCAATGCGCCCGCTTTGGCCGCGGCGCTCGCACATTTTCGCAACGATCTGACGGCGCCGGCGCTCGAACTCTTGCCCGCCATCGCATCGGTGCTGGCGGCCCTCGAACAAGCCCCGGGCTGCCTGCTGGCGCGCCTCTCCGGTAGCGGCCCCACGTGCTTTGGACTCTTTTCTGACGAGGCCGCGGCCCGAAGGGCGGCCGCGAAACTGACCGCGAGCAAGCCTAGGTGGTGGATCGCTGCTGCCCCGGTTCTCGCGCCCCGGCAATCCAGCGTTTAGGCCCGATAGTTAGGCTTAACGCGACGCTCCACGCGGAAATGTGAGTTGATTCCAATGCCCCCTGGCCTCATGTTCGCCGCCATGAAACAGTTCCTCCGGCTTGCCATTCTTTGCTCGGTGGTCTTCGCCGCCCTGTCCGGGTCGACCAGCCCTGCCGTGGCCGATACGGTCGTACAGACCGAGCAAATTCGCGCCGAATTGACGTCCGAGCGGGCGGTGGTCGCACCCGGCGAAAGCCTGTGGGTTGCGCTTACCTTCACCATCAAGCCGAACTGGCACACCTATTGGCGTACGCCGGGCGATTCCGGCTTACCCGCCGAGATCCGCTGGACATTGCCCGATGGCGTCACCGCCGGCGCCATCCAATGGCCGGCGCCCGAGCGCCTGCCCTACGGCGATTTCATGAACTTTGGCTATAGCGATCGGGTCGTGTTGCTGACCGAGCTAAAAGTCGCGCCCACCGCCACGCCGGCGGACATTACCCTCCTTGCCGATGCCACCTGGTTGGTCTGCGCCGAGGTGTGCATCCCCGAGGATGGAAGTTTTACGCTGCCGATCAAGATTGGCGCCGAAGGGCCGCGCATGAATACGCGAGCTGGCGGCGCCATCGCCTCGGCGCGCCTGCAAATGCCGCAGCCCGCACCCTGGCCCGTGAGCTTCGAGCGCAAGGGCACGGCCCTGACACTGACGGCCGGCCCCAACGTCGGCGCCCCTGAACTTTCCAGCGTGGCGTTCTTTCCCTTCGACGAAGGCGTCCTGACCAACACCGCCCCGCAGACCGTCAACTTCGAAAGCGGCGTCATGCGCCTGGCCATGACGCCGGGTAAAGCCGCGCCCCGCGATATCTCCGGCGTCTTGGTGTTTTACGTCGGCAAGCTGCGCACAGGATTTACGGTAACCGCGGCCGTTACCGGTACAGCTACGGATGCGACTGCCTTCGATTCCGCTTCGGCCACAGCGGTGATGCCGCTGGTTTTTGCCATGGCCTTGGCGTTGTTCGGCGGCATCATTCTCAACGTCATGCCCTGCGTGCTGCCGGTGCTGGTGATGAAGGCCATGACCTTCATGTCGCGCGGCACCGTTGACCCCGCGGCCTTGCGGCGCGACGGCCTGGCCTATACCGCCGGCGTGCTCGCGACCTTCGGGGGCCTAGCTGGGTTGCTGCTCGCTCTCAGGGCCGCCGGCGATGCCGTCGGCTGGGGCTTTCAATTGCAATCGCCGGTATTCGTGGCCGGCCTCGCTTACGTGATGTTGGCCATGGGTCTCAACCTCTCGGGCGTCTTCAACATCGGCGGCACCATCGGCGTCGGCCAGGAATTGACCTCGCGCGGGGGCTTCACCGGCTCATTCTTCACCGGCGCTCTCGCCGTCGTCGTGGCGACGCCTTGCACGGCGCCGTTCATGGGAACGGCCATCGGATTTGCCCTGACACAGTCACCCTTAGAGGCCATCTTGATTTTTGAGGCGCTCGCGCTGGGCCTGGCCCTGCCCTATCTGGTCTTGTGTTTCGTGCCAGGCGCCGCGCGCAAACTGCCTCGCCCCGGCCTGTGGATGGACCGCGTCAAACAGGTTCTGGCGTTCCCCTTGTACGGCGCGGCGGCATGGTTGGTGTGGGTGCTCGCCCAGCAACTGGATTCGACCGCCCTGGCCAGCGCATTCGCCGGCCTGGTGCTGGTCGGATTTGTTGGCTGGCTGTGGGGCACGGCGCAAAAATCCACCAGCGCCTCCGGTCGCGGCTGGGCGGTGGCGACAGCGGGACTTGCGCTCGCGGCCACGATCGCGCTGACGGCGACGCTCAGCGCCCCGCCGGCGACGGCCGCGGCGGTAGCCGCCGGTCTGATTAGCGAACCCTATTCCGAAACGCGGCTCGCGGCTCTGCGCGCCGAAGGCCGTCCGGTGTTCGTCAATTTCACCGCCGCCTGGTGCATTACCTGCAAGGTCAACGAGCGCATTGCCCTGTCCAAGACCACGGTCGAAGAGGCTTTCGCCCGCGGCAAAGTTGCCTACCTCAAGGGCGATTGGACCAACCGCAACGCCGAGATCAGTGCCGCGCTCAAGGCCGTCGGGCGCGATGGCGTGCCGCTCTATCTCTATTATCTGCCCGGAGCAGCCGAACCCCAGATCCTGCCGCAGGTGTTGACGCCCTCATCGGTGATCGCCGCCATCAGCGGCCAGTGATTCCGGCGGCTTCCACTTTTCTGGATCATGCTCTAAGGTCCGCGCCGCTCCCTTTTGGGAAGTGATGGGGCGTCGCCAAGCGGTAAGGCAGCGGTTTTTGGTACCGCCATCCCAGGTTCGAATCCTGGCGCCCCAGCCATACCTCGTTTTCGTTAGCGACGCGCGAAGGCGGGCCGCTTACAAAAGCTAGCGCCCCGCCGGGGCCCGAAGGGCGGAGGGGCTGGTGCCGTGCAAATGGGATACCTTGCGGCAGCAGAAATGGGGGACCTATGGAAACCACCGAACGGTTTGCTTGCGTCGCAATTTTTGGCGCTACGCTGGCCGCGTGCTCCCCGGCCGGGCCGACGTATCCGGTCGCGGAAAAGCCGCTGACCGACATTGCCGGGGATCTGGAGGCGGGGCGGGTAAGTTCCGAGGCGGTTACTTTGAGCTACCTCGGGCGAATCAAGATTGAAGATCCGAAAGTGCGCGCAGTCCTTGCGCTCAATCCAAAGGCCCTTGATGCCGCGCGGGCGGCGGATGCGCGCCGCGCCGCCGGCCAACGCCGTGGGCCTCTGGACGGCGTGCCCATCCTGATCAAAGACAACATCGATTTCGCCGGTATGCCGACCACGGCCGGTTCGTTGGCGCTTGCCGAAAATATTCCAGCCCTGGACTCGCCCGTCGTCCAGAGGCTGACGGAAGCCGGTGCGGTCATTCTCGGCAAAACCAACCTCTCGGAGTGGGCCAACTTCCGTTCGAATTGGTCGATTTCGGGCTGGAGCGGCGTGGGTGGCCTGACCCGCAATCCCTACAGTCCCGCGCGCACCCCA
>CAMDRB010000004.1 GCA_945906455.1 Caenispirillum bisanense | reverse complement strand
AGGCGAGCCGCGTGATCGCTCGTTGTCGGATATCCATTGAAAGGGGTCTTGCCATGACTGCTGGCCTCCAAACCCAGCAGTCAGCTTGAATCACAATTCAAGCATTCAGGGAATCCCCAGATTCAGTCAAACCGCAACACGCTCTAAGGCTCGAGGTAATCCTCGATATAGGCCCGGATGATGGCATCGATGCCGGGTTCCGGCGGCAGTCCGAGAGCGGCGGCACGCACCGCGCCAAGATGCGTCGGCCAGCCAGAGACGACGGAAACCACGAACGGATCGACGGCGACGCTGACTTTGCCAAGCTTGCGGTGGGCGGCGACGCGGCTAAAACTCGCGACCACGTCGGCCATGGTGACCGAGACATTGGGCATATTGAGCGCCCGGTCGTCGCCGAGACGGGCACCATCGATCTCGTAAAGCGCGATCAGGCCATCGATCACTGTCCGGTAACTGACGAGTGGCATCACCGTTTCGAGCGGAATCGGCAGTTCATAGTCGATGCCGTTCAAGGGTTCGCGGATCATGCCGCTGGCAAAACCCGACGCCGCCTTATTTGGCTTGCCGGGGCGGACGATGACCGCCGCCAAGCGTCCGCTGCGCCCATCGACGAAGCCCTTGCGGCTATAGTCGTTGATCAGAAGTTCGCCCACGGACTTGCTCATGCCGTAGGTGGTTTGTGGCGTCTGGCGGGTGGCGTCGGTCACCTGCCCGGAGGCTAACCCGCCGTAGACCGCGAGCGAGCTTGCGAAAACGTGGCGCGGGCATGAATTTCCCGGCACCGAGACCCGCCTGAGGGCGTCGAGAACGTGGATGTGGCCGGTAAGATTGACCCTGAGCGCGAGGTCGAAATCCTGTTCGGCCCCGGCGCTAACTACCGAGGCCAGGTGAAAGACGCCGATATCCGGGCGATCAATAAGTTTCGCGACCGCGTCACGATCGGCGACTTCGCCCCGCACCAGCGTCGCGCGCTCATCGAGTCCCGAAGGACGCTCGGCGGGCAAAACCACGTCGAACAGCACGAGTTCATCCACCGGCTCAAGTTTTCCGGAAGGTCCGTGCAGCCGTCCGATCTCAAGAATCCGCCGCGCCAACCTGAGACCGATAAACCCGGCGCCGCCGGTGATGACGATTTTCATGGCTGGCTTTACTTCCTCGCAGCCTACCTGCTGATTGGTTTGTACTTGATGCGGTGCGGCTCGACGGAGTCGGCGCCGAGGCGGCGTCTTTTGTCATTTTCGTAGTCCTCGAAGTTGCCTTCGAACCATTCGACGTGGCTGTCGCCTTCGAACGAGAGGATATGGGTGGCGATGCGGTCGAGGAACCAGCGGTCGTGGGAGATCACGACGGCGCAACCGGCAAACTCCAGAAGCGCGGCTTCGAGGGCGCGCAGGGTATCGACGTCGAGATCGTTGGTGGGTTCGTCGAGCAGAATGACGTTGGCGCCGGTCTTGAGCATTTTGGCAAGATGGACGCGGTTGCGTTCGCCGCCCGAGAGCTGGCCGACCCGTTTCTGCTGGTCGGCACCCTTGAAGTTGAAGCGGCCGACGTAGGCGCGGCTGGGCACGGGAAACTTGCCGAGCATGATTTCGTCGTTGCCGCCGGAGATCTCCTCCCAGACCGTAGCGTCGGCGCGCAAGCTGTCGCGGGATTGGTCGACGTAACCGAGCTTTACCGTCTCACCAATGACAATCGAACCTTTGTCGGGATTGTCCTGCCCGGTGATCATGCGAAACAGCGTGGTCTTACCGGCGCCGTTCGGACCGATGACACCGACAATGCCGCCCGGCGGCAGACTGAAATTCAGATCTTCAATCAGCAGGCGGTCGCCGTAGGCTTTGCCCAAGTCCTTCGCGACAATCACGGTGCCGCCCAGACGAATACTGGTCGGAATAATGATCTGCATGGCCTCGGGCGAGGCGTTGGCGGCCTCGGCCACCAGATTTTCGAAGGCCGCGACACGCGCCTTGCTCTTGGTGCGCCGCGCGGCGGGTGTCTGCCTGATCCACTCCAGCTCGCGGTCGATGGTGCGCGCGCGGGATTCCTCTTCCCGTTCGTCCTGAAGCAGGCGCTTTTTCTTCTGTTCCAGCCACGACGTATAATTACCTTCGTAGGGAATGCCGCGGCCGTGGTCCAGTTCCAGAATCCAGCCCGTGACATTGTCGAGGAAGTAGCGGTCGTGAGTGACGGCGACGACCGTGCCTTCATATTCTTCCAGGAAGCGTTCCAGCCAGGCGACGGATTCAGCGTCCAGGTGGTTAGTCGGTTCGTCAAGCAGCAACAAGTCGGGCCGCGACAGCAGCAGGCGGCACAGCGCCACGCGGCGGCGCTCGCCGCCCGACAGCTTGGTGACTTCCGAGTCCGCCGGCGGACACCGCAAGGCATCCATGGCGATTTCGCAGGTGCGTTGCAAATCCCAGGCGTTGGCGGCGTCGATCTTCTCCTGCAACTCGGCCTGCTCGGCGATGGTCGCATTCATCTCGTCGTCGGAAAGTTCCTCGGCGAATTTGGCGCTGACCACTTCGAACCGGTCGAGCAGCGCCTTGATCTCGGCGACGCCGTCCATGACGTTGCCGAGCACGGTCTTGGAGGCATCCAGCTCCGGCTCCTGGGCGAGAAAGCCTACCCGGGCGCCCTCGGCGGACCAAGCCTCGCCGTTAAAGTCCTTGTCCAGGCCGGCCATGATCTTGAGGAGTGTCGACTTGCCCGAGCCGTTGACGCCGAGCACGCCGATCTTCGCCCCCGGCAGGAAGGATAGGAAAATGTTCTTCAAGACCTCGCGCCCGCCGGCATAGGTCTTGTTGAGGCCCTTCATGACATAGACGTATTGATAGCTGGCCATAATCTTCGCGAATTCCTATGGTGATGAATGCTGGGGGCGTGGCTAACCCGATGCGGGGCTTTTACCCGATGAGGTCGTTAAGGACAACGAGTAACGGGCGGCCCTCGGGACTCTTTGGCGATTTGTTGCTGGCGGCCAGCGCCGGCTTGGGCCAGATTC
This sequence comes from Caenispirillum bisanense, assembly GCA_945906455.1. Lineage (GTDB taxonomy): Bacteria > Pseudomonadota > Alphaproteobacteria > Rhodospirillales > Rhodospirillaceae > SHVO01. The sequence goes on along the minus strand of CAMDRB010000004.1, from coordinate 38,635 downwards.
CGCAGCGGAAGGCACCAACCTCATGATCTCCCGCAACCCCCGAGAACCGGGCCTGATTTCGATCGTTATCCCGGTCTTTGACGAGGCGGCAAACCTTGACGCCCTGATTCCGCGCCTATTCGGGTTGCTGGAGCGCGAAGGCCTCACGTCCGAAGTGATCTGCATCGACGACGGCAGCCGGGACCAAACCTGGGACCGACTGGTGGCCTGGCGGGCGCACTACCCCGCCCTCACCCTCGTCGGCCTCTCGCGCAATTTCGGCAAGGAGGTCGCCATCGCCGCCGGCCTCGACATCGCTGAAGGCAATGCCGTGATCCTGATGGATGGCGACCTCCAGCATCCGCCCGAGGTCATTCCAGAGTTCATTGCGCAGTGGCGCGCCGGCTATGACATTGCTTACGGTGTGCGTCGCAACCGCGACCACGACGGCGCGTTGCGGCGGGCGCTCTCGCGGGCGTTCTACCGCGTGTTCAATTCGATTTCCGACACGCTAATCACAGCCGATGCTGGCGATTTCCGCCTCATGGACCGCAAGGTGGTAGACGCCATCCGCCGCATGCGCGAACGCGCGCGCTTTATGAAGGGGATCTACGCCTGGGTTGGATTTAAGAGCGTAAGCGTTGAATTCGCCGTCACCGAACGCGCCCACGGCAAAAGCTCGTTTTCATCCAAGCGTCTGTTCGGCCTGGCATTCGACGGAATCCTCTCGTTCTCCACGGTGCCCTTGCGGATCGCCATGTACGCCGGGGCGGTCATTGCGTTTGCCTCGATCGCGCTCGGTACGTATTACTTGGTGCGCACGCTGATTTTCGGCATCGACGTGCCGGGATTCGCCTCGATTATCGTCTCGACGCTGGCCCTGAGCGGTTTCACCATGTTGCAAATCGGATTGATGGGCTTGTACTTGGGTCGGATCTACGACGAGGTCAAAGCACGGCCGCTCTACCTCGTGCGCGAAATCATCGGCAAGGCCGCTGCCTCCGAGATCGTTGGCGCCAATTCCGCACTGAGCCTAATCAAGGGCCCGGTGTGAGCGCCGCCCTGGTGAGCATTCCGGGATGAAACGAGCCATCGTCCTGTGCGCGGACGACTACGCCCACACAAAACCGATCAGCCGCGCGATCCTGGATTTGGCGGCCAACAAGCGTATTTCGGCGCTGAGTTGCATGACGGCGTCGCCGCACTGGCCCGAACACGGGCGCTGGCTTCGGGATGTCCGCGACGCCGTTGATATCGGCCTCCACATCACCCTGGTCGACGAAGCCCCACTGACTGAGATGCCGAAAACCGCGCCGCGCGGCCGGCTTCCGGGAATTGGCGCGCTGATCGCGAAATGCTATCTCGGCCAGATCGACCTGGGTGAGATTGACGCCGAGATCCGGGCGCAAGCGGCGGCCTTCGAAGCAGTCATGGGTTTCCCGCCGCAGCATATCGATGGTCATCTGCATACCCACGTCCTGCCCGGAATTCGCAGGCTGGTGCTGACGATGGCGCAGGGCCTGACCCCGCGGCCATGGCTGCGCAACGTCGCCGAGCGCTATTCCACCATTCTTAAGCGGGGCGTCGCCGTTCCCAAAACGTCATTCCTCGCGGCGTTAGGGCGGGGCTTTGCGCGCGAGGCTGGAATGTCGAAGGCGATGATGAACGACGGCTTCAGCGGCATCCACGGGTTTTCCCCAACCGAAGGTGACTACACCGGCTTATTCGAGAAATTTGTCACCATGACGGCGCGGCGGCACTTGATTCTATGTCACCCCGGCACGGCCGATGACATCGCTGCCCACGCTACGATGCGCGGGGCCGAATATGCGTTTCTGCAGAGCGGTGCGTTCCTGGATTGTCTCGCGCGCCGTAATCTGCAACTCGGGCGGTTTTCCGAGACGGCGGCATGACCGGCCCCGCCGCAGCGGCCGCGTCGCCAGGGCGCCGGTTCTCGCTCTACCAGGCCCTGGCCGCGGTGATTTTTGCGGTGCTGGCAATCATCATCCTCGCAACCTTCCGGGATTACGGTAATTCCTGGGACGAGCGGTTACAGAATGCCTACGGCGAGAAACTTCTCGACTACTACACCAGCGGCTTTGCCGACCGCTCGGCGTTCTCGTTTCTCAATCTCTTCCTCTATGGCGGCTTCTTCGACTTGCTGGCCGCGCAGGCCAATCTGGTTTCGCCCTTTGGACTTTATGAGACTCGCCACCTGCTCGGCGGATTGATCTTCCTTACAGGGCTACTCGGCGCCTGGAAACTCACCCACCTCCTGGCCGGCGAACGGGCGGCGTTGATCGCGCTCGCATGCCTCGCGACGACCCCGCTGCTCTATGGACACGGATTTATCAATCCCAAGGATAGCCCCTTCGCCTGGCTTGGACTCTGGACGACCTATTTTTGTTGCCGCCTTCTGGGCGCAGCCGGCGGTGGAAGGCCGGCCTGGGGTGTCATCGCGGGGCTCGCCATGAGCTTGGGCCTAACCGTCGGAACGCGTGTGGTCGGACTGGTTTATCTTTTCATTTTCGCCGCCGTCTTCGCCGTCTCGGTAACCGCCCGCGCGGTGAACGGTGAGCCGCTGATTGCGATATGGCAGCGGACGAAAGATGGGGCCTTAGCTTTCACGGCAGCCGCGATCCTGGCGATCATGACCATGGCGCTGGTTTGGCCGTGGTCGGTGCAACAACCCACGAACGTTTTTGCGGCGTTTCGCGCCTTCGAGCACTTTGCGTTTTTTCCCCAGGTATTGTGGAACGGCGAATCGATTCGCGCCGATGCTATGCCCGAGGTCTATCTTCTTGGGCTTCTTGCCCTGCAATTGCCGGAACTTGCGCTGGTGGGCCTGGTCGCCGCGGTGGTGACAGGTTGCATGATCCGGAGGCAGTCCATCGCCGGATTATTTTCTCAGCCCCAAGCCCAGCAATACCTGTTTCTAATTTGCGCGGCTCTGGCGCCGATCGCGGGTTACATAGTGCTAAAACCTACGATCTATAACGGACTTCGGCACTTCTTGTTCGTCGTGCCGCCCCTGGTGATCCTTAGCGCCATTGGCCTTGACCAGGCGTTGTCGTACGCGTCGCGAAGAAGTCGTGTCTTCGCTGCGGTCTTGGGCACCCTCCTCCTGCTCGGGTTCAGCCGACAGGTCGTGATCATGAGCGGTCTGCATCCCTATCAATATCTCGCCTATAACGCGCTGATCGGTGGCATAGAAGGCGCGGAAAGCCGCTTTGAACTGGATTATTGGGGGATCACGCTCGCAGAGTCCGCGCGCGGCCTCGGCGCGTATCTCGCCCAGAATCCGCCAGGTCCGGCCGCGACAGGAGCGACCATCGAAGTGTTCGCCTGCGGCGACCGTATTTCGGCCGAGCCATTCCTGCCCCCCGGCACTGCCCTCACCGAAGTGCTCGCCGAGGCGGATTTTTACATGGGCATGACCGGCGTGCCTTGCCAAGATCACGCCGATCGTCCCGGCCGGACAATATTTGAGGTCAAACGATTGGGCGTGCAGTTAGGCTATGTACTCGATCTGCGTTCCGCGTCCCAACCCTGAGGGGCGGCACTAAGCCTTGCCGATGCGTGGCGGCCCACCCTTGACGGCGCCAAAGGCTTTGTCGAGCACGCGGGTGGAATCCTCTGCCAATGAGATCGCTTCACTGATCAGGCCCAGAATCTGCATGTTGTTGCTCATGACTTGCAAGGCCTCGGGGCGGCGGTCGTCGGCGATTTTTACCGCCCGTGCGAGCATGTCCTTGCGAATGAGCATCAAGATATCTTCAAGCCGATAGCCGTCCGGTTTGTCTTCGGTCACCAGAAAGTGTGTCATGGTATCCCCCGCTCGCTATGTCGTACCCATTCGACCCTGCCCACCGCAACAGGTCAAGGGCAAGGGCAGACCCCTAACTAAATTCCCGCAGCGCCGTAACCAGGCGTCCGACCTGAGCCAGCCAGCCCCAGTTCTGCATGAACGCCGCCGCCGCCGCGCCGCGGCGAGCGGCTCCGGCCCGATCACTGTAGGCTTCTTCCATCTTCGCCAGCAATTCATCCAGGGAGCTTTCGCCCCAGCCATCGAGGTCACGCCGGTTGGTGACGGCGCCCATGGGAATCTGCATATCGAGGCTGTAGCAGTTGTCGGCGCTAATCAGATCCAGATGTCCGGTGTTGCGGGCGAGCGCGACGGGAATCCCACAAGCCATGCATTCCATGGCAACAAGGTTGGTGCCACCCTCGCAGCGGTTTGGAAAGATGGCCAGATCCATCTCACGCAAGATCCCGGCCGTGGCGACGTTGGCCAAGGCCCCAAGGTCACGGAACGAACCTTCGGGTAGTCCGTTAGCGAGAAGCCAGCCGGCAACATTAAGTTTGTCGTCGGGGCTTAACCCGGGCGGCCCGACGACATGGGGTGAATTGCCGAGCCCTGCCGCCGCCTTAGGCCAGGGGTTGTGCCAGGCGGTGACAAGCAGCGCCTCGGGGTGGCGGGCATGAAACCGTTTGAAGGCGGCAACCACAAGGTCCTGGCCCTTGCGATATTCCAGTTTTCCGCCCGAAAATACCGTGAAGCGGTCAGGAAAGAGGCCCTTCTTTGCGCCGGGCTTAAAGAGCGCGAGATCCACACCCTGAAGACAGGCGCGAACATTCGCCAGGCCGTGGCGCTTTAAGACGTCGGCGTTCCACGAAGAACCAGCAAGTATCAGATCGAACGTTTTCGCCGCACCGGCGACGTTCTCAGGCGGAATGACCGCGGATTCAAAGAAGGGAATGCCGACGTTGGGCCTGCCGCGAACACCAGACAGAGCGTCGAAAAACGCCAGGCCATCGTTGAGCGACAACAACATCGGGAAATCGAGCTTCAGTCCACCGCGCCGTGCCGCGCTCAGCCACGCAGCGTGTTTGCTGATGGCTACGTCCAGCCGCTCGCTCCGGGATTCGGGTAATTGCAGCCGCGATGAAACGAAGAACAGCGCCGGCTCGATGTCTATACGCGCAAGTTCAACGGCGAGGTTGGTGCCGTAGGTGCCCCAGCCGCTGGGGACGCCAACTTCCCAGCCGATGCCAACTTGTGAAAAATCATCGGCCATTCCGACCCACCAATCTTCCCCTAATGTCCCGGTCAGATAAAGGCCCTGTCGGATACCATGCGTAGCGCCACAAGACTAGAATCGGAATATTCCGTTGCCAGGCACTCCGAAGGGCGCATTCAACGCCGCGGAGATGGCGATTCCCAAAGCATTGCGCGTATCGACCGGATCGAGAATACCATCGTCCCAGAGCTGCGACGTCGCGTAGTAGGCGTTTGTCTGGGATTCAAACGCGCCCATGGTATCCGCGCGCACCTTGGCCAGAACCTCCGGATCCACCGTCAGGCCCTCGCGTTCGAGCTGTCGTTGCTTCACCTCGACCAGCGTGTTAGCCGCCTGCTCGCCGCCCATAATGCCAATCTGGTGATTGGGCCAGGTGAACAGGAAACGGCCGTCGTAGGCGCGACCGCACATGCCGTAGTTGCCGGCGCCGAACGAGGCGTGGCACATCACCGTGAATTTAGGGACGTGGCTACCGACCAAGGCCATGATCATCTTGGCGCCATCCTTGGTGATGCCGGCGATTTCATATTCCCGGCCGACCATGTAGCCGGTGATGTTTTGGAGGAAAACCAGGGGCGTGTTGTTCTGGTTGCAAAGCGCAATAAAGTGCGCGCCCTTCTTGCTGCTGTCGTTAAAGAGAATGCCGTTGTTGGCAATGATGCCTACCTTGAAGCCCAATATATGAGCGTAGCCACAGACCAACGTCGTGCCGTATGCGGGCTTATATTCATGGAACCGGCTGCCATCGACCATGCGCGCGATGACTTCGCGCATGTCGAAACCGTGCTTGATGTCGTCGGGAATGATGCCGTAGAGCTCGTCGGGATCATAGAGGGGCGCCTCGGGCTCGGCCTGTTCGATCCGCGTTTTCGGTCCGCGATCGAACTGGGCGACGATATCGCGGCCCAGCGCGATACATTCGTCTTCGTTATCGGCGGCATAGTCAACCGTTCCGCTCAGCTGGGTGTGCAGATCAGCGCCGCCAATTTCGTCGGCCGTCATCACCTGCCCGGTCGCTGCTTTCACCAGCGGCGGGCCACCGAGGAACACGCCGCCGGTACCGCGAACGATGACGCTGTAGTCGCTCATCGCCGGAATATAGGCGCCACCCGCCGTGCAGTGTCCCATGACCAGTGCGACCTGCTTGATGCCCATCTTGCTGAGAATCGCCTGATTGCGAAAGATTCGCCCAGCCATGTATTTGTCGGGGAACACTTCGGACTGCATTTGCAGCTGACCGCCGGCGGAATCGCACAGGTGAATAACCGGCAAGTGATTCTCGATAGCGATGTCCAGAGCGCGCAGAACTTTCTTGACGGTCAACGGATACCAGGCGCCTCCCTTGACCGTCGAATCGGCGGCATGGATCACGACCTCGCGGCCCGAGACGATACCAAGGCCGCATATACTAGCGGCGCCGGGGGCCTCACCGCCGTAAGCCATATTGGCGGCAAGGGTCGATAACTCCAGAAACGGCGTGGCGGGGTCGAGCAATTTGTTCAAGCGTTCGCGCGGAGTCATCTTGCCCTGCTTGGCGAGACGGTCGAAATCGCGCTGCGGGCGCTTGTGACGGGACTCGTCCTGCTTCGACTTCAACGCCGCGGCCAGCCCCTTGTTGTGGGCATAGCGCCTGCGGAAGTCCTCCGAGCCGGTGGAAATTAGCGACTTGATCGCGGGCATGAACCGATCCCCATTTCTTTAGCCGTTTCCCTTGGGTGGCTCGATTTCGCCTGCTGCCGGCGCCAGCGACACCAGACCCGCGCCACGATCAAATGTGGAATTGAGTCGGGCATGAATCTTGGCGACCACGCCGTCGCGGGGCGCCACCACGCCGATCTGCAGCTTCATGCTCTCGACGGTCATCAACTTCTGACCGAGGGCGACCGAATCGCCTTCGGCGATATGCAGCGCGACGACTGTCCCCGGCATTTCCGCGCGAATATCGTTGACAGCATGGGCGTTGCCGGCACCGGAGGCGCCGGGCCGAGCCACGTTGATGATATGGGTATTTCCGGCGATTCGAACGTAGACCTCGTCGGCGCCGGCAAAGCGCCACCCGCGAACGACGCGGCCATCAAGGCTGAATTCGATTTGACCCGCGGAAGGCCGACGAATGTCCGTGACAACGTGCACGCCCTCCCCGACCTTGACCGTGAGCGCAGGCCTGCGCGCGATGATCTCGGTATCGACGGAGCGGCCGTTGATCGTGGTTTTCGTGGGGGGCATGACCAGGGCCTTAGTTGCGCCAGGCGCCGATTGAGGCGTAAGGCTCGGGCACGCCGAAGGCCACGCGGCGGAAATCGGCATCGCCAAACAGCGCCGCCAGGACCGCCGCGGCCTCATCAGCCGGCGCCAATAGCGGTGGGGCGAGATCGGCCGCCTGTTCGGCGATAAAGCCCGTGTGCAGTTTGCCTGACTTGAAAACCTCATTCCGGGCAATTCGCGCCAGGAAATCGATATTCGTCGGCACGCCGAGAATCACGAGTTCACGCAAGGCCGCTTCGAGACCGGCGACGGCGCCAGCCCGGTTCTCACCGTGGCAACACAGCTTCGCGAGCATGGAATCGAATGCCGGCGTCACGACCTGGCCCTCGCGAATGCCGCCGTCGAAGCGCAGGTTTTCGCCAACCGGGACACGCAGCAAACCAATGCGGCCCACGGCCGGCTGAAAGTCTTTCTCCGGGCGTTCGGCACAGATGCGCACTTCGATGGCGCTGCCCTTCTGCGTAATGTCCTTTTGCGCAAAAGAAAGGCGCTGCCCCGAGGCAATTTTTATTTGTTCAGCGACCAAGTCCACGCCCGTCACCATTTCGGTGACCGGATGTTCGACTTGTAGGCGTGTGTTCATTTCCAGGAAGTAGAACGTGCCGTCGGCGCTGACGATGAATTCGACCGTGCCGGCGTTTTTATAATTAGCCGCGGACGCGAGTTTTACCGCGGCCTCGCAAATTCGGTCACGCAACTTCCTGTCCAAATTGGGCGCGGGCGATTCCTCCACGACCTTCTGATAGCGTCGCTGGATCGAGCACTCGCGTTCGAACAAATGAATGACATTGCCCTTGCCGTCGCCGAGGATTTGCACCTCGATATGGCGCGGCTGGTCGAGAAGTTTCTCGGCGTAGACCCGACCATCTGCGAAATAGCGCTGGGCTTCGCCGGCGGCCATGCGGATATTTTCTTCCAGATCCTTGGCCGCCCGGACGATCTTCATGCCCTTACCGCCACCGCCCGCCGATGCCTTGATCAGGAGCGGAAAGCCGATGGCGGCGGCGGCTTCGATAAAGTGCTCCAAGGATCCGGTTTGCGTGGCGCTGGGCGCGATGGGAATACCCAGTTTCCGGGCAAATTCCCGTGAAAGTATTTTGTCGCCCATAAGTTTAATGACGTCGGCATCGGGACCGATGAAGGCGATGCCCTCATTGGCCGCCCGCGCCGCGAAGCTGGCATTTTCCGAGAGGAAGCCATAACCCGGATGCAGACCGTCAGCGCCTGTAGCCTTGCAGGCCGCAATGATCTGATCCTGATCCAGATAGGCGGCGCTCGGCACCTGCCCGTGCAGGGGCACGTGTTCATCGGCCAGATCCAGATGCGGCGCGCCCCGATCTTCCAGATGATATACGGCGACACTCCCGATCCCCATGGCGCGCAGAGTGCGGATGACGCGGCAGGCGATTTCGCTGCGATTGGCAATGAGGACTCGCTTGAGCATGCCCCTAACCTTGCTTTCGGCTTTTCTCGCGCCCGCGGCGCGGGTCGCGGGATTCAGCGACGCGTTCCAGCCGGCGCGCGACGCTTTCGAGCCGGCTGATGGCCTGGGCGTCGACGGCGCCGTTTTCGGAGTTAGGCGCCGTGTCTGCGCCCATCAATCCGCGATATATGATACCGACGATCGCCTCAGCCGCCGCGTCGGGCGAAAAATCGCCTTCACCGCGCAAGAACGCCCACGTGTGGTGTTCAGCGCCGCCGTAGATCATATCGCGGACCATGCGCAAGGGCACGTCGGCGCGGAACTCGCCGGATTTGACGGCCTCCTCGACAATCGCCAACGTCCGTTTGGTATACTGACGGTTCATGTCATAGACCGACGTCGTGCGATAGTCGGCGCCGCCGCGCAGTTCCCCGGTCACAAGCCGGAACATGGCGGGATCGTCGTGGATGACCTTCAGGTGCCGCCAGATGAGAAAACGCAAGCGGTTGCGCGTGCCGCTGATCCCCTTCAGTTGCTCATCGTAGTCGGCAAGAATCCGGCGGTACCAGTCCTCAACCACCGCAATCAACAGATCCCGCTTGGTCGGAAAGTAGCGGTAGATCGTGCCCTCGACGATGCCAAGTTGGCCGGCAATCTCCGAGATCACGGCGTCGCCGTAGCCTTTGGCGCAAAATACGCCGCGCGCACTGTCCATGATGTCGGCAACCCGCCGCTCCCGGGACAGACGGTAAACGCGGCGGCGCGGATGGAGTGAGGCGCCCTTCACGGGTGGACTTTCAACATGAGCCATTTTATGCATTATAATGAGTTAAACTCATTAATGGGGTCGGCGTCAAGCCTAGCGCCGGAAATGTTGATTTATTGACTTGTTTATTTACAGTTTTTACGAGTGAGGGCGGCTCACCTCGTTGTCAGGTCGCAATATTGGGTGCTATAATCATAGACATACTGAGTAAGACTTATTAATCTATTGCCGATCATCCGGTCCTGACCACCAAAGGACGCCACCCGATGCCCGCCGTCCCGCGCAATACCTCGACTTTCGACCTGACGGGCGAACAAGTCCAGACCTTGGAGCTGGCCAACACCTGGGCGCGCCGCGAGCTCTATCCGATCGCTGCGCGCATGGACCTTGAAGAGTGGTGGCCGCCCGGGCTCATGGCCAAAATCGGCGAGGCCGGCTACTGCGGGATTACCGCACCCGAATCACTCGGTGGCCTGGGCAGCGACCTTTTCACCAGCGGGCTTGTTCTCCAGGCCTTCAGCCGCTGGAATCACGCCGTGGCCTTGAGCTGGGTCGCCCACGAGAATCTTTGCCTTAACAACATTCTTCGCAATGCCAACGACGCCCAGCGAAAAAAGTATCTGCCCGGCCTGTGTTCCGGAAAATCGCTGGGCGCGCTCGGATTGACCGAGCCCGGGGCCGGGTCCGATGCCTTGGGCTCCATGCGCACCACCGCCCGCAAAAATGGCGATCACTACATCCTCAACGGCACCAAACTTTACATCACCAACGGTCCGATTGCCGATGTCCTTCTGGTCTACGCCAAGACCGCCCCAGAGCGAGGAACCAAGGGCATCTCGGCGTTCATTATCGAGAAGGACTTTCCAGGATTCCGGGTTGCGCAAAAGTTGACCAAGATGGGCTTCCGGGGCAGCCAGACCGGCGAGCTGGTCTTTGACGACTGCAAGGTCCCGGCGGCGAACCTGGTCGGCGAGGAAAACGCCGGCGTGGCGATTGTCATGAGCGGCCTCGACCTGGAACGCGCCATGATTTCGGCGATCTGCGTCGGAATTGCCGAACGCGCCCTTGAGATCAGCATCGATTATGCCAAAACCCGCACGCAGTTTGGTAAGCCGATCGCCGAATTCCAGATGATCCAATCGAAGATCGCCGACATGTACGTGTGGCTCGAGACCATGCGCACCTTCAACTATCGCGTCCTCGCGGCATGCAACGACATGGAGATCGGCGGCGGCGGACGCGGCGAAATTCACGCGCTGTCGGCGGCGTCATTGATGTATACCGCCGAGACCATGAACAAGATCCTCGACGAGACCGTGCAAATCCATGGCGGCAGCGGCTATATCTGGGACTCTGAGGCCAACCGCCTGTTTCGGGCGACCAAATTGCTGGAAATCGGCGCCGGAACCACGGAAGTCCGTAAATTGATCATCAGCGGCGAGCTTCTCAAGAAGTAGTTCGCCCGCGAATTGCCAGGACGACATGAACGCCGCCGACCCCGCGCCCTTCTACGAATGCCACGTCTTCGTCTGTACGAATGTGCGCCCGGAAAATCATCCGCGTGGCTCCTGTGCCCGCAAGGGCTCGGTCGAGCTGCGCGACTACATGAAGGAGGCCGCCAAGAAAATGGGCTTAACCGGCGTGCGGATCAACGCCTCCGGTTGCCTGGATCGCTGCGAACTGGGCGCCGATATGGTGATCTACCCCGACGGGGTCTGGTACCACTATGAAACCAAGGCCGACATCGATGAAATCCTCGTGACCCACGTCAGGGACGGCGGTCGGGTCACCCGGCTCATGCTCAAGCCTGAGGACAAGCCGCTGGGAGCCTGAACACACCCCCAGCTGGGGATTGTGGGTAGATATCCGGGTTCCCCGCAACACCTGCTAATGGCTGATGTTCCCAGACAATTTTATAGCGTATGGTGTGGAACCGCAGCGCGGTGGGGGATTTGACCGCAGTAAATGTAGAGGCGCCAGGACGAGGGACGGATGATTCTTTTTTCTCCTAATATGTTATGGTTGCTCACTATTTTGCCACTTCTAGCACTGTCATACGTGCTGCTTCTCCGTCGGCGAAATAAGAATGCGCTGCGTTACGCCAACCTCGGGCTGCTCAAGAGCGCCATCGGCAGAGGCCAGAAAATCCGCCGGCACGTCCCGCCGGCCCTATTTCTGCTAGCCCTTGGGGTGGTGATTTTCTCGCTCGCCCGCCCGGCGGCGGTCATAAGCCTGCCCTCCCAGCGCGAGACCATCATTTTGGCGATGGATATCTCGGGCAGCATGCGGGCGACCGATATGGAGCCGCAGCGTATTTCGGCGGCTCAAGCGGCGGCGATCAGTTTCGTGAAGGACTTGCCGATCAGCGCGCGTATCGGCGTCGTGGCGTTCTCGACGAATGCCATGACCGTGCAGCGGCCGACCCAAGACCGCGAGCAAGTCATCGGCGCCATCTCGCGGCTTGTACCCCAGCGCTATACGGCCATGGGCAGCGGTATCCTCACGTCTCTGCGCAATATTTTCGAGGAAGGCGGGCTTGAGGAGGAATTGAGACCGCAAAGCGAAGGGCGGGGCCGCGGGGCCCCCTTGGGCGAAGGCGCACCCGCGCCGGTGGAACTCATACCCGTACCGGCGGGCTCGCTAACTTCCGCCGTCATCATCCTGTTGACCGACGGCCAGACCAACATGGGCGCTGACCCGATCCGGGCCGCCAAGGCCGCGGCAGATCGCGGCGTGCGGGTATTCACCGTCGGCTTTGGCTCCGAAAAGGGCGGAATCATCGAGTTTGAGGGCCGCCAGACGCACGTAAAACTAGATGAGTTCACCTTAAAAAAGGTCGCCGACATCACCCACGCGGCCTATTACCGCGCCGGCAACCAGCAGGAACTCAACGACGTTTATAAGACTTTGACCGCGACGCTGGTCATGGAAACGCACGAGACCGAGCTCACGGGCGTAGCCGCGGGCGTTGGCGCCTTGTTCGTGGTACTCGCGGGGATTCTCTCGATGCTTTGGGTCAATCGCATCGTCTAATCTCTACCCGCTCGGCGATTATCCCATACGCGCCTTCATGCGGGGCCAGAGCATATTCAAGGCAACTCCGCCGACCACCAAGGTCGCCGCCGCCACCTTCCAGGCCGGCATCGGCTCGTCGAGCCACCAGACCGCCGAAGCCAGGCCGACGATTGGGATCAAGAGCGCCAGCGGAGCAATCGTCGCCGAAGGGTGCCGCGCGAGCAGCCAACCCCAGCCGACGTAGCCAAAGAGCGTATTGCCGACGGTCTGCCACAGAACGCCGGTCCAGCCCGCGGTGTCGGCATGGCGCAGGGCGTAATCGATGGCATCCCACCCCTCGATCAGCAAAGACAGCGCGAACAATGGCGGCAGGCAGAACATACTGGCCCAAACCACGTAGGCGAGCATGTTGACCTTGCCGCTGCGCTTGGCGACAAAATTGCCCCCGGCCCAGCTTAAGGCCGCGGCCAGCGCCATCCCCAGGCCGAGCGCGGTCGTGTCGCCATCGGTGTGCCAAGCGATCACGCCAATCCCGCCCACGGCCAGGGCAATCGCCGTGACCTGGAGGGCCCGCAGGCGTTCGCCTTCCAGCCACACCGAGAACAGGATCGTGAAAAGCACTTGCGACTGCATCACGACCGAGGCAAGGCCTGGCGAAATCTGACCGTTCATCGCCGTATAGAGGATCCCGAATTGACCGACGCCGATCAAGAGGCCGTAGGCGGCGAGCTGCCGCCAGGGCACGTCGGGGCGCTTCAGTAAAAAGACCGCAGGAAGCAGTACGAACGTGAATCGCAGAGCCGCAAACAGCAATGGCGGGAACTGCCCGAGCGCGGACTTTATGACGACGAAGTTCGTCCCCCAGACGACGATGACCGAAAGTGCGAGCAGCAGATGCCGCCAGGGCAAGGACGCCCTCATGAAGCCCTCATGAAGCCGGCGTCGGTCAGGTTCTTGATGCCCCCCGTCACCTGGTACCCAGCGCTCCGCGCACGTCGGCGAGAAGCTCGTAAGAACGCAAGCGCGCAGCGTGGTCGTAAATCGCGGATACGACCATCAACTCGTCGGCGGCGGTTTGATCAAGTATCAACGCGAGTTGGCGGCGGACGGTCTCGGGCGTGCCGACGGCGGCGTAAGATAACATCCCTGAGGCCTGGGCCTTTTCGGCAAGCGACCAGAAGGCCTCGATATCGTCGATCGGCGGCGGAAGCTGGCCACGGGTGCCGCGAACCAGGCTGGCAAAGCTCTGTTGCGCCGACGTGAACAGCCGCCGCGCTTCGGCATCGGTCTCGGCGACGACGGCATTCACGCCGACCATGGCATAGGGCTGGTCCAGACTTTCCGATGGCTTGAAGGCGCCGCGATAGACTTTGAGCGCCGTCAGCAGCGAATCTGGCGCAAAATGCGAGGCGAAGGCATAGGGCAGGCCCAACATGGCCGCGAGTTGCGCCCCGAACGTGCTTGAGCCCAAAATCCAAATGGGCACATTGGTTCCCGCCCCCGGCACGGCCTGAACGGTCTGGCCGGGCTGGACCGGCCCGAGCAGGGCCTTGAGGTCGACCACATCCTGCGGAAAGCTGTCGGCGCCGGCTGGATCCCGGCGCAAGGCCCTGAGGGTCCGCTGATCGGTGCCGGGCGCGCGCCCCAGGCCCAAATCGATTCGGCCCGGAAAAAGGGCCTCAAGGGTCCCGAACTGTTCGGCGATGACCATAGGCGAGTGATTGGGCAGCATGATACCGCCAGCGCCGACGCGGATGGTTTTCGTGCCCGCCGCCACGTGGCCGATCACCACCGCCGTCGCAGCGCTGGCAATCCCGGTCATGTTGTGATGCTCGGCCAGCCAGTACCGGCGGTAGCCCCAGCGCTCGGCGTGCCGCGCCAAATCGAGCGAATTGCGCAGCGCGTCCGCGGGGGTGGCGCCCTGGATGATGTGCGCGAGATCGAGAATGGAAAATATCGGCATCGGCCGATACTGACATTATTCCGAGGCGTGCTCTAACTCTCGCTTCGATTACTTAATCTGCCCTGGATAGACGATGTAAAAATTGTCCCGGTTGGGCATTTTCACTTTGGGCAGACTCTTGGCGTCCATAACCGCCCGGGGGCCAATAATGCCGTTGAGATTTAGCACATATGCAGAAACCGCGTAGACATCGCTGTCCGACATGGTTTGCGGCTCGGCCAAGGGCATGGCCCGTCGGATATAGTCAAACAGCGTAGTGGCGTAGGGCCAAAAGCTGCCGACGGTTTTCACCGGCGCTTGATCGCCCATGAGCGTGCCCTGCCCGCCAACCAATTTGTCGGACGGTGTTCCCACACCGGTTTCGCCGTGGCAGCCCTGGCATTTTTCCAGGTAGACCTCTTCACCGCGTTTGACCGTCCCGCGACCGGCGGGCAGCCCGACGCCGTCGGGACCAATCGAGAGGTCCCAGGCCGCGGCCTCTTTCTCGGTGATCGGCTGGCCAAGCCCAGGGCTTTCGGCGGCCGAGGCCAAGCCGACCGTAAACCCGAGCGCCGCGACGCTGATGGCGGCGATGTTACGCGTAAACATGTTTGACCTCGCCGTTCGCGGCCACGCCCCAGCTGGTGATGAGATTGCAGTGATAGGCGGCGCGCGATCCGCGGGCGGCGATCTGCGCCTCGCGCGTCGGCTGGACATAGCCGGTTTCGTCGATGGCGCGGCTCTGTAGAATGGCCGGCGCGCCGCTCCACCGCCAGGGAATCCGGAAGCGCGTAATGGCTTTCGAAAGCACGGGGTCAGAAAGCGCGGCCGGCGCCCAGCTTTTGCCGCCGTCGGCCGTAACTTCCACTTTCGCGACCTTGCCGTGACCGGACCAGGCGATGCCCGAAATCTCGTAAAGACCCGGCGCGGTCATATTGATGCCTGGAGAGGGCTTGGTGATCACCGATTTGGCGTCCATGGGAAAATTGAACTGTGCGACTTTGCCGTCTTTCACCAGAAGGGAGTACTTCGACGTCTCGTCCTTGGTCATGGCCGGCTCACGCAGCAATTTGATGCGCCGCAACCATTTGACGTTCATGTTGCCCTGGTAGCCGGGCAACAAGAGGCGCATGGGATAGCCGTTCGAGGGCCGGACGCGCTCACCGTTTTGATAAAGCGCGACCATGGCGTCGTCGAGCGCTTTTCCGATCGGCACGGAGCGGCTCATGGCGGCGGCATCGGCGCCCTCCGCCACCAGCCACTTGGCCGTCGGATCGACGCCGGCTTCTTCGAGCAGCATGGCGAGCGAAACGCCGGTCCACTCGGCGCATGATACCAAACCGTGCAGCGACTGCGCCGTGCCGTCCGCCGGCGTGGCGGCGTACATGCCGCCGCTGTTGCCGGCGCACTCGACGAAGGAAATCCGCGAGGTCATGGGATAGCGCGACAGCGCCTCGACGGTAAACGTCAAGGGGCGCTTCACCAACCCGTGGATCAGCAATTGGTGGCCGGCGGGATCTATATCGGGAATGCCGTTGTGGCTGCGCTCGTAATGCAGGCCGTTGGGGGTGATCATGCCGTCGAGGTACTGCAGCGGGGTTCGCGCATTGCCCGGGCCGATGCCGTTATAGAGATTGTTCGGTAGCGGCCCACGGACTACCTTGCCTTCAAATTTTGACGGCTGGGTGTAGCCCTGAAGCCAAGCGCCCGGCGTTTTAGTCCAATCCGGGACGACCAGGGTTTCGGCGTGGACCGGTCGGGAGTAGCCCGCGAGACCCGCGGCCATGCCAACGGCGCCGATGAGGCCACCGCCCTGGCGAAGAAACAGGCGACGGTCGAGAAGACCGTTGCCCGCGACCTGCTCGGTATCGAGGTCCTTTGTATTTAGGTCATTCGACATGCACCCCTCCCTCCCGTTCTTGTACAATTCTAGCACACCGCCGGCGACGACTGGCCTACTGATTCGCCGGATACTTCCGATCTTGCGATAGGTCGAGAATATCCTTGGTGATCGCCTGAATATTAGTGATGCCGGTCAGCGCCATGGCGACCTTGATTTCCGCCTGGATGAGCGAGAGCACATGGGCTACGCCGGCTTCGCCGCCTGCGGCCAGGGCAAAAGCCCAGGCACGGCCGAGGAGCACGCCCTTCGCGCCCAGCGCGAGCATGCGCACAACATCCAATCCCGAACGCACGCCGCCGTCGGCCAGCACGGTCAGCTTGTCGCCGACAGCGTCGGCAATCGCCGGCAGGGCGCGGGCCGTGGACGAGACACCGTCGAGCTGCCGCCCGCCATGGTTCGAGACGACGATGCCGTCGGCCCCGAGGGAGGCCGCGGAACGGGCGTCCTCGGGATCGAGGATGCCCTTGATGATCAACGGGCCGTTCCAAGTTTCGCGAATGAAGTCGAGATCGCGCCAGCTCACGCTGCCGTCGAAGTTGTTGCGCATCCAGGCGAAAAAGTCCTCAAGGCCGCTGTTACTGCCCAGCACGCGCGCGACGTTGCCCAGGCTGTGCGGGCGGCCATTGATGCCGACGTCCCAGGCCCAGCGCGGCCGGCACAAGGCTTGCCAGGTTCGCCGCATGTCGCCCAAAAAGCCGGGGGCGCCGGCAAGCCCGGAGTGAATGTCGCGGTAGCGCGTGCCCGGCACCGGCATATCAACCGTGAAGAAGAGCGCGGAAACGCCAAGCTCCTTGGCTTCGGCGAGCAGGCTGCGCATGAAGCCGCGGTCCTTGATCATATAGAGCTGGAACCAGATGGGCTTTTTTACGCTGGTTGCAACTTCGCGCAGCCCGCATACGCCGACCGTCGACAGGCAGAAGTTCAGCCCGGCGGCGTGGGCGGCACGGGCCGCCTGAATTTCGCCGCGCCGCGCAGCAATCCCGGCCAGGCCAATGGGGCCAAGCGAGATCGGCATCGAGAGAGCTTGGCCGAACAGGCTGGTCGAAAGATCGAGCTTGGAGATGTCGACCAGCACGCGTTGGCGCAGGGCGACCGCTTCAAGGTCGGCCGTGCTGCGTTTCAACGTGACTTGAGCGTAGGAACCGCCGTCAAAGTATTCGAACAGGAAATGAGGCAATCGCCGTCTGGCCAGGATGCGATAGTCGAGTACCGAAGCCGCTTTCAAGTCGCCCCACTCCGTAAGCCGTTATCAATCGGTCGCTTATTTTGGTGCCGCCGCGATAGTCAGGTTGTTCCACGGAAAAATATCGACGCTGACGACGCGCTCGGTGCCATCGAAGAGCGGCGCAAGCCGTCCGCCGCCAATCTTGTAACGGAACTCCTTGACGCGATCCGGCATTTCCACCGTGGCATTGCGCGCTATGTTTAATCCCATGTCAACCTTAGAAACTTGCGTAATTTTCGGATCGGCGGCCGATACGTAGGTGGTTTCGCGCCTGGCCCGCGCCGCGGGAACGCGTTCGTATTTGACAAAGCTTTCGATCCGCTCGCCGCCGGCGGCCGTGAACTCCCAGGTTTGTTCCTCGATGATGCCGATGCCCTTGCCTGCGACGGTCGATCGTTTCATCTGGTGCCCGGCGGCTTGCGTGTAGACGCCGAAGGGTCCCGGCACATCGGCTGAATCTCCCGTAAGCCCCGCGATGACCATTTGCACGGTGCTGCCGGAGGCGGAGTTCTTAACCGGCACAGTCAGGTAGACCATCTGGCTTGCGCCGGTGCCAAGTGTTTTACCGTCGGGGCCATTGACGTTGACGCGATCAATGAAAATGACGCGTAAGTTGCAGTCCTTCGCCGGGCCGGTTGCCGCCATCTGCACGTCCCAACCCGCCGGAAGGAACTTCTTAAGCGCCTCTTCGGGGACATGAAAGTCCAGCTGAAATCGGCTCTCGATACTCTCCTCGGTGACACTCTGGGCTTGCGCTTCCCCTCCGACCGAAAGCGCGACGATGAGCCCAAGGCTAACGGCAAAGGACGTCACGATCTCCTTCATTTAGAACTCCCACTGTTTGATAAATTGCCCAGGACGGCGACCATGACCGCGACGATAGTGTACGGCGGATACCAAGCCGGTGAAAGTCACCAGGAATGGTTGACTCTACGCAACAACCTCAAGGGGTTAATAGCCCAGGCGGGAGCGCTTCCCGGGACGGCCGGGACGTCAAGCGCTCGCAGCGGTTGCCCGTTTTTGCCGCGCCGGTTTGCCGCCGACACGAAGCAGGTCGCGCACGGCGGCCGAGGAGTCAATGGTGCCATTGACAGCGATCGCCTCTTGATTGGCTTCGATGGTTTTCAAGTCGTAAAGGTAGTTCACCATAAAACCGTGCGCCTGCCTCATTCCACGCGGCGAAACATCGCCAAGCATGTTGATGCGATTGAGGCGGGCACCATTTCCAAGGTGGAAGCGCGCAACGGGATCGGGCGTTAAGCCGAATTCATCTTTCGCCCGCAGCAAGTAGCGCGCAGCGGCCGCGAGAAGTACGGGGCGAACGGATTCGACGGCCGCAGCATCACGGTGCCAATCCTCGTTGTCCATGGCAGCGAGCTGCAGGCCCTCTTCGGCTGAGATGAGCGCATCAGTCGTGCCCTTGCGCTCCTTCGCCAACCATGCGGCAAATCCGGGGAGCGGCGAAAGCGTGACAAACGTTTGAAGCGCGGGCAAATCGCGCCGCAAGACTTCGACGACATGCTTCACGAGAAAATTGCCGAACGGAATGCCGCGCAGGCCGATGTTGCAATTCGATATCGAATAAAACACCGCGGTCCGCGCCTCGCTGGCACGGATGGCCGCGCGCTTATTTGTCAGCAAGCTTTCGATCGTCGACGGAATATCCAGGGTCAGCGCGACTTCGATAAAGATCAGCGGTTCGTCGGGGATCTGGGGATGGAAGAAAGCAAAGCAGCGCCTGTCGTCCGGATCAATCCGGCTTTGTAGATCGCTCCAGTCTTTAATGTCATGGACGGCTTCGTATTGGATGATCTTCGCCAATACTTGCGCGGGCGACGACCAGTCGACCTGCTTCAGGACCAAGAATCCCCGGTTAAACCAAGCCCGGAAGATGTGAACGAAGTCGGAATCAAGCTGGGCGAACCTGGGAATCCTGCTCCTCATCCGGATGGCGTCGGCACGCATTTGGACGATCTTGAAAGTGCCCTGCGGAGCAAAATTCAACAGCCTGATCAGCCTCTGGCGGCGCGGCTCCACCGCCGCCTGCAATTCACGGTAAGCCAGATCATCGGGCGATGCCTGATAGGCCAGAACCGCGGTGCCTAGCCTTGCCACATCCGGACCGAAATTATCCGCCAGCACGTTTAAGAAACGGCAACGGCCCTCCTCCGAGAAGGACTGATACTTGTCGAGGATTTCCGCGACGAGCTTGACGCCGGCGTTCTCTTCCCTGCGTGCGAGCAATGTCTCGCAAAGGGAGGCCAGGTCTTCCTCGCGTGTCGGGACTTGGAGGGCGGTTTCGGCCGGACGGACGACGTCGAGGGCCGTCTTGACCTGTTCCCAGATTTTTAAGATGCCTGAAGGTAGGGCTAGGCTCATGTTCATCGGCTACGTCCGGGGGCTAACGCTCTTTTTCGGTCGACATAGCTCGCCGCGGGCGCATTTGCTTCACTGGGCCGGAGCCGGGCTTGCTTGACGCTGCGCCGTTCCGAGAGCAGGCGCGAATCCGCCCGTCGCACTGGGCAGCCTGTAACCTTGCCCATGGCTACGACTGAGCCAATGGAGCCGTCAACTAACAAGTGTTTTAAAACCCCATTGCCTGAGAGACTATTGCTCTGGGTCCAAGCAACAATTTCGGCCGACTGTTCATACAGGCGCATCTTCACGGATCTCACTCTACCACATCTGCACTACGAGGGACGCCTCAATCGAGCAGTAACGCATCTTGCAAGCACTCCGCGACGCAGTGTGACTTCTTCGCAACGGCGCACCCAATCCAGGGCGACCCCTTGTTCGCAACATTATTGTCACGGCTCTCGAAAAATCAGGGATTGCCCGGGGGCGATATCTTTCTAGTCAAGGACTGCGGCCAGCCAGGCAGCGACTCAGAAGTTCGCTTCAGATCCAAGACCCTCAGCCAGCGCGCGGCAGGCCGTCAGCGGCAGGATTTCTTGGGCGGCCTGATCGCCCGGACATGGATTTTTATTGTTGTTTTACAGTGAGTTAAGACATTATCGGTGCAGATTTTGCTCGAAGCCCGGCAATCGATCTATGGGGTGACGACGAAAGACGGGGAACTCAAGCTTCCCCGCCCTTTCGTCGTCGGCCCAATCCCTACCGGTTCACCAGTTTGGCGGGATTGGCGAACACCATCAGCGCCCCGGTGACCAGGGCCGCGGCAAGCACCATGACGCCCGCGCTTGTGCTGCCGGTCGTATCCTTGACCCACCCCAGGAGATAGGGGCTGATAAATCCCGCGATGCTGCCCACCGAGTTCGCGACGGCGAACCCCATGGCCGCCGCGGCGCCGGTGGTGATGGACGGCATCAAGGTATGGAACTGCGGCACGCAAGGGATGATGCCCATAGCCGCCAATGTCAGTGCCGCGAGCGAGATCGCCACGTTGTCGGCGAACATGACACTCAGGAGTAGGCCGACGGCTCCCGTGACCGCCGAAAGCGCCAGGTGCCAGCGGCGCTCCTTCCGCCGGTCGGAACTGCGCCCAATTACGACCATGGCAATCAGCGCGGCAATATAGGGAATGGCTGAAAGCATGCCAACGTCCAGCGGATCGGCCACGCCGCTCGCCTGGATAATGCTCGGAAGCCAAAAGCTGATACCGTAGAGACCCATCGTAAAAAAGAAGTAGGTGCAGGCCAGCAGCCACACCCGCCCATTCAGCAGGCCATCCCGGACCGAATGCAGCGCCTTCCCGCCCGCCTCCGCGAGCAGGTCTTTTTTGACCTGGTCTTTTTCTGACCTATTCAGCCACTTTGCCGACTCAACGTCATTGTCCAGAAAAGTGAAACATATCGCGCCGAGGACGATGGCCGGCATCGCTTCCAGAAAAAATACCCATTTCCACCCGGCCATCCCCATGACACCGTTGAAACTGTTCATAATCCAGCCCGATACTGGGCCGCCGATGATGCCCGACAAGGGGATGCCGGCGAGGAACATCGCCGAGGCCTTGCCTCGATGCGTCGAAGGAAACCACAGAGTCAGGTAGTAGAGGACCGCCGGTATAAAACCGGCTTCGGCGACCCCCAGCAGGAATCTAAGTACATAAAACGTCGGCACCGATGCGACATAGATCATCGCCGCGGAAATGATGCCCCAGGCGATCATGATGATTCCGATCCAAAGGCGGGCGCCGACCCGCATCAGGACGATATTGCTCGGGATTTCGAAGACCACGTAACCGATAAAGAATATTCCGGCGCCAAGGCCGTAGACCGTCTCGCTGAACTGCAGATCAGCGAGCATCTGGAGCTTCGCGAAGCCGACGTTGATGCGGTCGAGGTAGGCGATGATGTAGCATGTCAGCAGGAATGGAATCAGGCGGCGCAAGACCTTTGCGTAGACCGCATCCCTCGCCGGATCACCGGCAACGATCGAGCTTGATTCCATGGCCCCCTCCCAGGGTTTTGCGCGGCGCGACGAGATCGCGCGGCGCGTTACGAAAAACGAGATTTCGACAAATTAGAAAGACAAATCAGAATACCGGCGTTTCGCGATAGGTGCCCCAGATGGTCTTGAGCGCTTCAACAATATCACCCATCGTCGCGCCCGCCCGCACCAATTCGATGGTGACTGGCATAATGTTCTCGTTCTTGTCCGCGGCAACCGCCTTCAGACGGTCGAGCAGACGCGACATCAGCGCCGGGTCCTGCGCCGCGCGTACCCTGCGCGTGCGCGCGATCTGCCGATCGGCCGTGCTCTTATCGTAAGGATGGGTGTGGATTTTCGGATCGGGCGTTCCGTCAACGAAGCGATTGACGCCGATCACGGGCTTCTCACCGGACTGCTTGCGAAGGGCTGTTTCATAGGCGAAATCCGCAATCTGCCGCTGGAACCAGCCTTCTTCGATCAACTTGAGCGTACCGCCGCGGGCGTCGATATCGTCAAGAATCTCGAATATCCGTTTCTCATATTCGGTGGTCAAGCTTTCAACGAAGTAGGAGCCCCCGAGCGGATCAATGACCTGCGTGACGTTGGTTTCTTCAGCGATGACTTGCTGGGTGCGAAGCGCCATGCGCATGGCATCTTCCGTCGGGATGGCGAAGGCTTCGTCGTAGCCGTTGGTGTGCAGCGACTGGCAGCCCCCGAGCACGGCCGCCAGCGCCTGCATGCTGGTGCGAACCACGTTGACCATGAATTGGGGTTTCGTCAGCGTCGCTGCCGCGGTCTGGCAATGGAACCGCAGGCGCATTGATTCGGGGTTCTTCGCGCCGAATCGCTCTTTCATGATTTTGGCGTAGCACCGGCGCAAGGCGCGAAATTTCGCGACCTCTTCGAAGAAGTCGGCCTGGCACACAAAAAAGAACGCCAGCCGCGGCGCGAACGTATCGACGTCCATGCCGGTCTTCAACACTTCTTTCACGTAGACGATCAAGTTGGCGAGCGTGAACGCCGCCTCGTGAAGGGGAGATGAGCCAGCCTCAGAGATATGATATCCAGAGATATTGATCGGGTTATAGCGCTTCATGGTCTTGGCGCAGTGGGTGATACAGTCGCGCACGAGGCGGACTGACGGCTCGACCGGGTAAATGAACTCTTTCTGAGCCATGTATTCTTTGAGGATGTCGGCCTGCACCGTGCCAGAGAGTTTGTTCAAATCGTAACCGCGCTTCTCGGCCAGCACGATGTACATCGCCAGCAGAATCCACGCGGTCGGATTGATGGTCAGCGAAACCGAAATCTTTTCCAGATCGATGCCGTCGAGCAGCGCTTCCATGTCGGCAAGCGTGTCGATCGCCACGCCCTCGCGCCCGACCTCGCCCTCGCTCATGGCATGGTCGGAATCGTAACCCATCAGTGTCGGCATATCGAAGTCCGTCGAGATGCCGGTCTGGCCCTGTTCGATCAAGTACTTGAAACGTTTGTTGGTGTCCTCGCCGGTTCCAAATCCGGCGATTTGGCGCATCGTCCAATGACGGCTGCGGTACATGGTTGGGTAGGGCCCGCGGGTAAAGGGATAACGTCCCGGCAGTCCGACATCCTCGGCCGGAGTGTCGGACAGATCCGCGGCCGTGTAGGTGCGTTTGACCGGAATATCGCCGAGGGTGAAGAAGGCAGGCTTACGCTCGGCCTGCTTCTTCACGAACTGCGCGACCTCGTTATTTTCCCAGTCCAGCTCCTCGGCGCGGATCCTGTCAACCGATGCTTGATCCATGGTCTTGTTCATGTGCGAATGCCTCTTCTCGGATGGTCTTATTTCGGTGACGCTTACTTCAGTGACGCTTATTTCAGTGAAGCGGCGAGCAAATCGGTTGCGAGCGAATAGGGGTCACTCTCGCGCAGGCGCAGGCGCTCGGCGAAAACCGGTCTCAAGCCAGCGGCGGCTTGGGTAAACCGTTCAATCAGCAGGTTCTCGGCGGTTTTCTGCAAGCGGAAGGCGGCAATCGCCAAGCGTCGTCTGCGGCCGATGTCGGTATTTTGGCTCGCCCCGCGATGCCCTTCAAGTGCCGTCAGAAATTCGTCGAAACCTTGACCGGTAAATGAGCATACACCGATGACGGGCGTCCGCCACTCAGGCTTGGCGGCCGTCTGGGCCCCGAGCGTCAGCATTTGCTTAAGATCCGTCAGGGTCCGGTTAGCATCGCTGCGGTCGCACTTCGAAACAAGATGAATGTCGGCAATTTCCAGCATCCCGGCCTTGATGGCCTGGACCTCATCGCCAAGGCCGGGCGCCGAGACGACGACCGTGGTATCCGACGCCTTGGCGATTTCGACTTCGTCTTGGCCAACGCCAACTGTCTCAATGATGATGGCATCAAAACCGCCGAGGTCGAGGACATCCACGGCGTCCAAGGTCGCCTGGGCCAGGCCGCCCATGGCGCCATGCGTCGCCATGCTGCGGATATAGACGCCGGCATCGCCGGCCAGGTCCGACATGCGAATGCGGTCGCCGAGAATTGCGCCGCCCGAATAAGGACTGGACGGGTCAACCGCGACGATTCCGACCTTGCTGCCGCGGGCGCGCAGGCGGGCGGCGAGCGTTGCCACCAGGGTGGATTTTCCGCTTCCGGGAACGCCCGTGATACCAATGACGTGCGACCTGCCGGCGCGGCGGTAAACTTGCGCCAATGCGGCCCGGGCTTCAGGAATCCCGGCCTCGGCGCGCGATATGAGCCGGGCAATGGCGTGAATTTCGCCGCGCTCGATCCGGGGAATGAGCTCGACCGACGGCACATAGGCGCTCACCCCGCCCGCTCCCGTTCCAGTTGCGCGTGCATCTCGCGAACGGCCGCGCGGTCATCGATCACACGACGCGCCTTGAAATCAGTGCGCGGCAACTGGCCGTGGGCGACAATTTCCGCCCGGGTACGCAGGCCAAGAACCTTTTGCAATCGGTGCATGACATCCAGGCGAAACGCCTCAACGGCGCTGCTGCCAGCCTTGAAAATCCCATCGTTGGCCTCGACACGCAGCAGGAGTTCATCCATGGCCGCTTCGCGAGAAATGATGATCTGGTGTTCGCCGCCGTAGCCGGGGATCTCGTTCAAGGCGGCTTCGATCTCGCTGGGATAGACGTTCTCGCCGCGGATCGTGAACATATCGTCGATGCGCCCGAAGATGCCGTGCGGCAATCGCGGATAGGTGCGCCCACATGGGTTAGGACCATCAACCCATTGCGTGAGATCGCCGGATGCCAGCCGAATCATCGGCTGCGATGTGCGTTCGAGGTGCGTGTAAACCGGTGTGCCGCGCTGGCCGTACGCGACCCGGCGCATGTTTTTGGGATCGCAGACCTCGGTGTAGATTATATCCTGCCAACACAGCATGCCGTCAGCTTCAGCCGAGCCGGCGACATTCATCCACGGGGTCATTTCGGCCATGGAACCACAATCGAAGATCGCGGCACCGTAAAGGTCGGCAATGCGGGCGCGCACGCCCGGAATCGACGCGCCCGGTTCGCCCGAGAAGAACATGCGCTGGATGCCGAATTTCCGCGGATCGAGGCCCTCTTTAATGGCGGTCTCGCCGAGGTGGATGGCATAGGTCGGCGTGCCATAAAAGGCACCGGGCTTGATGATATCGAGCCATTGAGCGCATCGCGCCGTCATGCCGGGTGCGCCTGCGCCAAAGGGGAAGGCCTTGGCGCCGAGGCGCTCGGCACCGGCCAGCGCGCCCCAACTGCCCATGTAAAGGCTGAAAATTGCGGCGACACAGATCGTATCGCCGGGCCTCATGCCCATGCCCCACATGATGCGCGCGTGGGCGTTGGCTATAGCCCGCCAGTCGCCTCGCCCAATGGCGAAAGCCGTGGGCCGGCCGGTCGTACCGCTGGTGCCGTGAAGGTGGAAAATCTCGCCTTCCGGGACGCACAGATAGTCGCCGAAGGGCGGAGTCTTCGCCTGGGAAGCACGCAACTCGGCTTTGTTGACGACCGGCACCCGATCCTCAAAATCTTCCAGAGAGCGAAGGTGATCGGGATGGAAGCCGGCTTCGTTCCATTTGCGCCGGTAGAACTCTGAGTTCTCATAGGCGTATCTACAAACAAGACGCAGCCGCTCCAGGATGGCCCGTTCCCGTTCGCCGCTCGGCATGGTTTCCCGGCGCGGAAACCAGTGGCGACTCCCCGATGGTGGCAGGTAGGTGTCGTCGTAGGTCGGCGGGAATGTCCAGGATTCCATCGGCGCGGATGCGGTCAACGCGGCCCTCGTTCCGCGACGAGACGCGTGAGCGTCTTGACGATAGCGTCGGGCGGCGTGTCTTGCAGCAACACCTCGCTCACACCCATCTTCTTGAGTTCGACCACGTCCTCATCGGGCATAACCCCACCGGCAACAATGATCAGGTCATTGATGCCCTTATCGGCAAGGAGTTTGAAGATCTTGGGAAAGACCGTGAGCTGCACGCCTGAGAGCAGGCTGACCCCAAGAACGTCAACGTCTTCCTGGATGGCGGCACTCACGACTTCCTCGGGCGTGCGATGGAGGCCGGAGTAAATCACATCCATGCCCGCATCGCGAAGCGTACGCGCAACGACCTTCACACCACGGTCATGGCCGTCTAGGCCCACCTTGGCGAGCAATACGCGGATAGGCTGCCTCAACGAACTTCCCCTAAAACTGGACGCTTACGGGCCCCGGCACTTAAGGGCCTTAGCTCTGGCGCTTGTTTGCCGGCCAGGTGTGGGGCTCGCCGATGAAGACTTCCTTGGTGCGAATATTGATGCACACGGGCGTCCGATAAAGCGGCGCGATGGACTGGGTCGCGGGCATTTTATCCCGCACCGCCATGAACAGCGGTTCGGTGCCCATGTCCGGGAACGAGCCGGCGGTTTCGTCGTGGTGGTTGGGCAGGAAAATGTCGGGCTTGAACAGCTCGACCAACGGCAGCGTACCTTCAATTTGCCGTTTCGGCACGAAGTAGCCTTGATAGGCGACGCTGGCGACATCCACTTTGCCGATACGCTTCATGACTGCGCGCTGGCCTTCGGTGATCGGGCCGGAACTATCCAACATCATGAACTTATAGCCGTTGTCGAAGGTAATCAGGAAAGCGTAGGTGCCCTGATCGATGACACGTGGGTCACTGGTGCCCTTAATAACTCCCGAATTGCCCGCCGCCCGCGCTTCCGCCGAACGGCCGATGCCGGTCGCTTTTTGCAACTCGGCCCAAGCCGCGCCTGCGACTTTGGTGAATTCCGGCGTGCGCGAATTGTGGTGGGACAAGATCGATTCCACCGTGAAGCCGGGATACTTCTGGACGTCGCCATTCTTGACGGTCATGGCCTGCTTCTCGGGCAGACCCATTTTCAATGCCGCCTCGGTCGTTAATGCGGCGCCGTAAAGCGGGGCATTGGCTTGTTTGGCGATCTGCGGACCCTCGGACATATGATCGCCGTGGCCGTGGCCGATGTAGAGCGCCGTAACCTTCTTGATTTGATCGGCGGTGACGCCGATCGGCCGCGCGAAGGCTTCGCGCTCGTATTGGGCGTCGAACAGGATCACCGAATCACGATAGGCCATTTCAAAATTGGCCGAGCCGACGTAGCGCAGCACCATGAGGTCGGAACCCTTCGGCGCCGGACCACCTGCACCGACCATCTGCAGCGACTGGCAGGCCGGTTCCTGCGCCCACGCCGGCGCGTCGGCGGCATTTGCCGAACTTACCGCGACCATGGCGGCAGCTCCGCCGAGCACAAGCGCCAGCGCGCTCACGGTCGTACGGATCCGCGCCTTCACCGACGCGCGTGATACACAAAGCGTATTAATTGAGTTCATGTCGCGCTCCGCTGCCGAATTCAGCCCTTAAACTTCGAATACAGAATAGCCCAAGGGTCGTGTCAAGCGGCATAAAAAGTGAGCCGGCCACCGGGGAGAGGTGGCCGGCTCAGGACCTGCCGCGAGAAGCATGGGGGGGGAAAGCAGCAGGCCCTTAGGGTTGTAGCTTGATCAATACGCGAGCGAATCGGGGCGCATCTGGAACTTCACCAACTGCGGCCCGGAAGCATCCTCGCCGCCCCAAGACCGTGCGGAGCGGCCAGCGTCGGCCTAGGCGATCACGTCCGTAAGCGTCTTTGAAGTCCGGTTCGACTCAGTTCCCCATGTGCCGATGGGAACGCCCAAGGCCTGCATGACCGTCAGGCCAAAGCGCGATGAGGTATCGCCCTTCGCCGAAACGTGGATGCCGGTTTTCAGGCGCCCGTTGGCTTTGCCGATGGTCATCAAGGGGATGTTCTCGGTCGAGTGGGTGCGGGCAAAGCCGCCGTCGGTCGAATACATGACCACGACGCGATCGAGCAGATTGCCGTCGCCCTCCCGGATGCCCTCGAAGGTTTTCGCGAACGCCAACAAGGACTCGGCGACCTTATTGCTGAACCATTCGACGTTGACTTGGTAGCCCAGCGCCTGATCGATCTGCTCCTCGTGGGTGTACATATGGAAGGTTTGTTGGGCGCCGGGGCGGCGCAAGTTGGAGCCCGACCCGCCGAAGTTGACGCTGGCGACCTGGGTTTGGCCGCAGGCGAAGGCATGAGCCAACAACTGAGCGTGCAGTTTGTGGTTGACCAGCGCGTCGTCGATGACGAGGCCGGGATTGGCTTGCTCGTCGAGTTTGTTCGGGATCGTGCAGGCCGCGAGCGGTGCGGGCTTTTGCAGGTCGAGCGCGAGACGCTTTTCAAGTTCGCGTAGCGAGGTGAAATATTCCTCCAGGCGCGCTTTGTCGGAAGTGCCCAAAGTCTTGATAAACGGAGCGCGCTGGTCTTGGACCATCGACAGCACGCTGGCCCGCGCCATGACCTGCGGGTCGGGCGTGAAGTCGGCGGCATTCGGATCCTTGAAATCCGGTCCGAAGATGCGCGCATAGAGAGCCAAGGGCGATGGCTCGGCCGGATTGATGGCCGTCGCGCTGCGACGGCTGAAACTTTCCTGGCTGCCTTCACAGGAAACCTCGAGCGAGCGGAAGCGCGTGCGCGTCCCGATCGTATCGGCGATGATCTGGTCGATGCTGGGCAGCGTTGGGTCGGCGATCCCGCCCTGCATCACGCACGCCGGGCCGATCGTATGCGCGCCGGCTGCGTGTCCGTCGAGATAAACCTTCATGCCGCTGAAGATATTGATCTTGTCGCGAAGCGGCGTAAGTGCGCGGAGATGGTGTCCGAACTCGAAGCCTGATCCCAAGGTTTTCGGCTCCCAAAAGCCCGGAGCAAAACCCAGCCCCTGGAACCAGGAGACATACCCCACGGGGAATGCGGTGCCGTTGGCCAGCGCGGTGCCGTTGGTATTGAGGAAACAATCGAGAAACGGCAGGCCTACCGAGACGGCTGTTCCGCCCATCATGCCGCGGAGAACTCGCCTGCGCGAAATTTCGGAACTCATTTCACTCTCCCCCCTAGAGTCATTGCCGGCCGTAACAGCGAGTTAGGCGATCACCTCGGTAAAGGTCTTCGATGTGCGGTTCGACTCAGTTCCCCAGGTGCCGATGGGAACGCCCAAGGCCTGCATCACGGTCAAGCCGAAGCGCGACACGCTATCGCCCTTCGCCGAAACGTGGATGCCGGTCTTCAATCGCCCGTTGGCTTTGCCGATGGTCATCAAGGGGATGTTCTCGGTCGAGTGGGTGCGGGCAAAGCCGCCGTCGGTCGAGTACATGATCAGGACGCGGTCGAGCAGATTGCCGTCGCCTTCACGGATGCCTTCGAAGGCCTTCGCGAAACCCAGTAAGGATTCAGCGGTCTTGTTGCTGAACCACTCGACGTTGACCTGATAGCCCAGCACCGGATCGATCTGTTCCTCGTGGGTGTACATATGGAAGGTCTGCTGCATGCCCGGGCGGCGCAAGTCGGAGCTTGACCCGCCGAAGTTGACGCTGGCGACCTGGGTTTGGCCGCAGGCGAAAGCATGCGCCAGAAGTTGAGCGTGGAGATTGTGATTGATAAGCGCGTCGTCGATGACCTCGCCGGGCTTGGCTTCTTCATCGAACTTCTTCGGAATCGTGCAAGACGCCAGCGGCGCCGGTTTTTGCAAGTCGAGCGCGAGACGCTTTTCAAGTTCGCGCAGCGAGGTGAAATACTCCTCCAGGCGCGCCTTGTCGGAAGCGCCCAGAGACTTGACGAATGAGGCACGCTGCTCTTGGACCATCGACAGCACGCTGGCCCGCGCCATGACGTGCGGATCGGGTGTGAAGTCGGCGGCGTTCGGATCTTTGAAATCCGGTCCGAAGATGCGCGAATACAGAGCCAAGGGCGAAGGCTCGGAGGGATTGATGGCGCTGGCGCTGCGGCGGCTGAAGCTGTCTTGGCTGCCTTCACATGAAACTTCCAGCGAGCGAAAACGAGTCCGCGTGCCGATCGCATCGGCGATGATCTGGTCGATGCTGGGCAGAGACGTGTCGGCGATACCGCCTTGGGTAATACACTGCGGGCCGATATTGTGGGCGCCGGCGGCGTGTCCGTCGAGATAGACCTTCATGCCGCTGAAAATATTGATCTTATCGCGCAACGGCGCGAGCGTACGGAGATGGTGTCCGAACTCGAAACCCGGCCCCAAGGTTTTCGGTTCCCAGAAGCCCGGCGAGAAGCCGAGGCCCTGGAACCAGGAGACATAACCCACGGGGAACGCCGTGCCGTCGGCCAGCGCGGTGCCGTTGGTATTAAGGAAACAATCGAGAAACGGCAGACCAACCGAGACGGCTGTGCCGCCCATCATGCCGCGGAGTACTCGTCTGCGAGAAATCTCGGAAATCATTTCACTCTCTCCCGTTCACTGTTTGGGCAAAGAAACTGATTCGGATAAACGACTGGGCAGCGCGACTATAGTCCGCACCTTGGAAATTTTCGCGTTCCGGTAAACGGACCCCTCGAGCCCGCGACCCACCTCTCCCTTTCAAAAGTTTACGCCTCCCAAGGCAATCCGTCCAGAAATGCCTAGCGATTACGCCCCGTTAAGGGATGCCGCCCGCGCCGGGAAAAGAGCGGATTCCCGCCAGTTCCACGGCAAATGGGTAACCAGTCGGGTTGCCCAACTGGCCCCCGTGCGGAAAAAAGAAGGGGGGCTAAAAGCCCCCCTTCTCGCTCAGCATCGAGCTTTAGCGCCTTACATCTTGAAGCGCAGGCCGGCCCGGAACACGCGGCCAAGCACATCAAACTTTCTGATGTTCGTCAGCGGCTCGAAGAACGAGTTACCGGTGGCCGAGCGCGCGACCGGCGCCGGGTCGGCATTGAGAAGGTTCCTGATGTTCAGGAAGGCCTCGCCCTCGGCTTCCTCACCAATGGCAAACTTGTAGGACGTTGACGCATCCCAATACATCGCTCCGTCGATATGGTTAAAATCGATGGTGCGGTGGGCGGCGGTCGACAACGGGCAACCGGTCGTGCACACGATATAGGCGTTCGAATAGGTGCCGGCGCTAAACCCGCGGGCGGTGAGCGAAACTCTCATCGGATCAAGGTCGTAGGCGAGGGTTGCGGTGTAACGCCAGGTCGATGGATTGCCGCCGGCGTTTTCACCGACGGTATCGGTCGGCTCATTGTAGCCGTCGTCGGTGTAATTCTTGAGATAACGGGTCGCCGTGCCGTGCAGCGAGACGTTGCCCGCCCAGCTCTCGTTCAAGTCTTCGAGCCCGAAGCGGTAGCTGGCTTCGAAGTCGATACCGCGCGTGGTGCTGGCGACGAAATTCGTCGGCCACGCTTGGTGCCGCCCTCAACAGAATCTTTCGGTTTAAAACCCCCTCTACTTACGGCGAGCAAGGCGTTTACGCGAAGTCCGCTAGACGTCGCTTAGTCTGTCATCAAAACCGCGCCTCGGGCACGCCCCGCCTGCAAAAAAGCGCTGCTATTAAGATGTGGCGTCGCGCTGAACGACCGTGCCCGCACGCAGCAGGTTTTCGATCTCCTGCCCCGAATAGTTGAATTCTGCGAGGACTTCCGCGGTGTGGTCGCTAAACAGCGGCGGCGGGCGCCTTACCCAGCCTTCGCTATGCCCGGCGAACTTCAACGGCAGTGTAATCTGCTTAAGCGCGCCCAATGTCGGATGGTCTATTTCCTCCACCAGGCCGTTATGGGCGGTCTGCGGTTCGGCGAAGACATCGCCGATATTATTGATCGGACCGGCCGGAATCTCGGCGGCGACAAGATCCACCATCCATTCGGCGCGCGTGCGCGTGAGCAGCCGCGTCTCCAGAAGGCCGCGCAGGATTTCTCGCGCCGCCACACGATTGGCGTTGTCGCTGAAACGCGGGTCCGCCTTCAATTCGGGCAAGCCGACAACGTCGCAGAGCTGCAGCCACATTTTCTGGGTCCCCGCCGCGATATTCAAATCTCCGTCCTTGGTAGCAAACGCACCGTAAGGCGCAATGACCGGATGATCGTTGCCGTTGGGCTTCGCGACTTCGCCCAAGCTGAGATAACGTTGACCCTGCACGCCCAAGAGGCCGATCAGGCTCGAAAACAACGACGTTTCCAGAATTTGGCCGCGGCCGTGCTTCTCCCGCCCAATGAGCGCCGAGAGCACGCCAATCGCGAGCCACATGCCGGCGGTCAGATCGCCAATGGGAACGCCGACGCGCGTAGGATTTCCGCCTTTGGCGCCGGTCACGCTCATAAACCCCGAATATCCTTGCGCGATTTGATCGAAACCCGGCCGCGCGGCAAGCGGACCGCTGCTGCCGAAGCCATTGAGGCTGGCGACGATCAGCCCCGGCTTTTGACGCTGAAGCTCCGCGGGGTCGAGGCCGATTTCGGCCATGGTTCCGGGGCGAAAATTCTCGACGATAACGTCGGACTTCAACGCCAGATCACGCAGCAGGGCGAGGCCTTCGGCCGAACGGAAATTCACCGCGACGCTGCGTTTATTGTGATTCGTCGAAAGATAATAAACGCTTTCGCCGCGATCAAAGGGTCCCCAAGCGCGGCTCAAATCACCGTCCGGCGCCGGTTCGATTTTGATCACATCGGCGCCCAGGTCGCCGAGAATCATGGCACAAAACGGGCCGGAAAGGGCGCGGCTGAGATCCAGCACGCGCATTCCCTCGAGCGGTAAGATTGATTTTGCGGTCCCGGTCATGATTGCGTCCGTGTTTTCTAAAAGCTTGGCCGGGCCAGGCCGAGATTTTCCCGCAGTGTCTTGCCCTGATACTCGGTGCGGAACAAGCCGCGGCGCTGAAGTTCGGGCACGACGAGACGGATGAAATCCGCATAAGCATCCGGGGCATGGGTTGCCGCGAGCACAAAACCGTCGCAGGCCGTCCCGAACCACTGCTCCATCTCGTCGGCGATCTTCTTGGGCGCGCCCATGAACACCGGAAACTCGTCCAGGGTTCCGCGCCGGGTGAACTCGACAAAGTCGCGCGGGGTAGGATTCGCCCGCCCGCTCAGCGTGACGACCCGGTCGCGGAAGGCCTGAAGCCCGGAAATGCCGTCCATCTCCGCGGTCGTGAACGGCTCGTCATAGCCCTTCTTGGCAAAATCGAAATTGAGCACTTCGGACAACAGCACGAGACCGTCGATGGGTTTCACGAGCTTGTCGATGGCGGCGCGCTTGTCTTCTGCCTCCATCTGGGTCTCGCCGACGACGGCATAGACGGCGGGCGCGATCTTTACAGCGTCGGCCCCCCGACCAGTCGAGCGCAGATGCTCCTTGAATTCGGCATATGATTTTTGGCCGATCTTGAGGTTGGGATAGATCACAAATACCAGATCGCCCCATTTCGCGGCGAAAGCGCGGCCGCGACCGCTTTGTCCCGCCTGGATGAGCACCGGCTCGCCCTGCGGCGTGCGCGGGACAGTGAAGGGTCCGCGCGACTTGAACCATTGCCCTTTATGCTCAAGCCGGCGCACTTTCTCAGGGTCGGCGAACCGCCCGCTTTTTTTGTCGATCACCAGGGCGTCGTCGTCCCAGCTCCGCCAGTGTCCGCGCACGATCTCAAGAAACTCCTCGGCGCGGTCGTAACGCAAGTCATGCTCAAGCACGACGTCGTTGCCGAAATTCGCGGCTTCGGAATTATTGAGTGACGTTACGACGTTCCACGCCGCGCGGCCGCCGGTCATATGGTCGAGCGTCGCGAACACGCGCGCCACATGTATCGGTTCGTAGTAGGTCGTCGAATAGGTGACGCCGATACCGAGATTCGAGGTGGCATGGCCGAGGGCGCTCGCGCACAATACCGGGTCGAGCTTCACGGCGCGGATGCCTTCCCTCACCGTTACCTTATAATCATCGGCGTAAACGTCGGGGATCGCTAGCCGATCGTCGAAAAATGCCAGATGGAATTTTCCGCCTTCGAGCGTCCGCCCGATGCGCTGATAGTAGTCCGCGGTCATGAAATCACTGGCGGCGTCGGGGTGGCGCCACGATGCCGGAAAGTTCGAGCAATTCTGCGCCTGAAGGAAGGCAATCAGCGTCATCTGCCGTGCAGCCGCCATCTCGGAGAATCCTTTCAGAAATGAAACGTCGCTCAAGGGGCGTTGCGGGTGGACCGCCGTGCCCCAACGAGGGCCCATCATAGATGGCTGGGCGGGGTTCGCAATTAGGGCGTCAAGACCACGGAACCGGTCGTTGCCCGGCTTTCCAGCGCGCGGTGAGCTTCGGCGGCCTTGGCGAGCGGCAGATTTAGACCAATCTCCGGCCGGATGACCCCGGCGGCCACGGCATCGAATGTTTCGCCCGCCATATGCTCCAGCGCCTCCCGACCGCGAATGTAATGGAAGAGCAGCGGTCGCGTAAGCGTGATGGATTTCGCCGCGAGCAGGGGCACATTGAGCGGCGCGACCGGCCCCGACGCCTGCCCGAAATTCACAAGATGGCCCAGGTAGTCCAGGCATTCGAGCGAACCGAGAAAGGTATCCTTTCCCACCGAGTCATAGGCCACATCAACCCCCCTGCCCTTGGTGATCTCGCGGACGCGGTCGGGAAAGGGCTCGTCGCGATAGAGGATTACGTGATCAGCGCCGCAGGCGCGGGCCACCGCGGCCTTCTCTGGACTACCGACGGTGGCGATGACCATCGCCCCGAGATGTTTGGCCCAACAGCACAGCAATTGGCCCATGGCTCCGGCGGCCGCATGGATGAGAATTGTCTGCCCAGGGGCGACTTTGTGGACATGGCGCAGGAGCATGCATGCGGTCATGCCCTTGAGCGTGATCGCCGCGCCGGCTTCGTCGCTGATCGACGATGGAATGGGAAGCGCCAACGCCGCCGAAAGGATGCGCGCTTGGGTGTAAGCCCCATAGCCCACATCGATATAGACGATTCGATCGCCGACGCCGAGACCACCTACGCCGGGCCCCACCTCTTCGACAATACCGACCGCCTCCAAACCGGGAATGCCCGGCAAGGGCAGCGTCTTGTAAAGGCCTGAGCGGACATAGGTGTCATGGAAGTTGACG
Organism: Caenispirillum bisanense; assembly: GCA_945906455.1. Taxonomy (GTDB): domain Bacteria; phylum Pseudomonadota; class Alphaproteobacteria; order Rhodospirillales; family Rhodospirillaceae; genus SHVO01. The sequence continues at coordinate 3,200 of CAMDRB010000004.1, read as the reverse complement.
CCAATGGCGGTATGACGCACGCGGACTTCATTCCGCCCAGGACGCGGTACCTCGACCCTCTCCCACCGGAGCTGGTCCGGACCGCCCGGCTCGCGCAGCATGATTGCATAGCTCATAGGGTTCCTCGCCGTTACGCCGAAGAGCTGACCCGCAGCTTGAGTCCGCGTTGCTTCAGCCGCCAGACTAGCACGTCGAAACGGTCCTGGCCGAAGAACGGCTCGCCCTCGAAAACCATGGTCGGGACCCCCCAATGCCCGGCAGCATGGAGCGCGGAGTCGTTTTCCGCCAACTGCGTTTCATAGTGCCCGGGGTCGGCGGTGATCGCGGCCTCAAGCTGGGTAAGTTCGAGACCGGCGCGGGCGGCTGCCATAGCAAGGTGGCTGCCCTTATCCCAGCCGGCGGTCTTGCCGTGCCACAAAAGCGTTGCGACTTCGCTGCAGAACGCCAACCCTTGGCCGCGCTCGACGGCGGCGATGCCGAGGCGCCCTAATCTCCGCGCGAGCGGCTGTTCAGAAGCGATGGTGAGCGTCACCGGATCTTGTTCGATAGGATCGGGTATTGGCCGGTGAAAACCGAGGCCTTGGAACGCGGCAACGCGGGCGCTATCGAGCATGAAGTACGGCCGCGCAATGGGGTCCATGCGCGCAAAGTACGCGGGATTGCGGATGGCGGCCGGATGGACGATCCGCATCTCGGCCGTCACGCCATAGTTCGCGCAAAGATCAACGATCCGCGGCAGGACGACGTAGGAATAGGGACTGCGGAAGGACCAGTAGAGATCGAAGGTCAGCTCCATCCCCGTTCCGGATCAGAAATCGGCGCCGAGGCGGATGCTGTAGCGGCGGGGCGGCGTCGGCGCGACGCGCCCGGATGCACCATCGGCCGTCCAGTTATAGGCATCGGTGATGTTGCGAATCTGTACGCGCACGTTGGCCTTGGTTCCCATGGCCGTGAACGAATACCGTCCACCCAGATCGAGGGTCGCCGACGACGGGATGCGGTAAGTATTCGCGCGGTTGGCGTTGTGGGAGCTTGAGGTATCGACCTGCGCATCAACCGATAGGCCATTCCAGCTGGACGGGCCGTACTGGACATTGAAGCGGAATATCCGCGGCGACACACCCGGCGGCACTTCGCCGATCAATCCCCGTTCGACGCTGGAGCCTGTAACGCGGGCCTTCAAGAACACCGCGCCGGCAACGACGGTCAGGCCGGGCATGACCTGACCGGACAAGGACATCTCGACGCCGCGATGGCTGAGGTCGCCGACGCTGGTATAGATGTTTGCCGGGTCGCGGTCGAAGTAGGGCTTCTTGACCTCGAATACGCCGGCGACAAAATTCACGCCCGGCATGAGGCGATAGCGGATGCCGCCGTCGACCTGGCTGGTCAGGCCGGCGGGCATGGGCGCGCCGCTGTTGGCGGCATTGTCCGGCGCAGCGCCAAATTCCTCGAGCCCGCGGGTGTAGCCGGCATAAAGAGCTAGATCGGTCGTGGGATAAACCGCGAGCGTGCCGTTGTAGAGCCAGGGCTCGCTGCTGGTCTTGGTCGGCGTCAGGCCCTGGCGGCCGAAGCTACGGCGATAGAAACTCTTTTGCAGACCGATGCTGAATTCGCCCACGCGCGCCCATTGGCCGACGTAGGTGATGCCCGGTGAAATCTGGCGCACGACATCCTCGTCCCGCGGGCCAAAATTGAATACCGGTCGTGGGATCGGACGATAGACGCCAATGACCGCCGGCCCAGCGTTCACGGTGCTGACGCCACCGAAAACGCGATCGGTGTCGCGCCCGCGGGTAGCCAGATGCACGGTGTGGCGGAACTGACCGTCGGTAAAGACGCCCGAGAGCCTGACCTCGCCCGAGGCCGAGGCAAAGCGATGCGGCGGAGAGCGCAGAAAGTCCAGGTTGGCATTACCGTTAGGCTGGGTATTGCGGTAGAGGATGGAGTAGGTCTGCAAGCGCTCCTGGTCGGACTTGAAAAGCCCCATCTGCAGCCGCCAGGTCGGCGACAGCGCGCCCCGGGCGATAACGCCAAAGTTGCGGTCGTTGGAGCGCCGCGACGCCCACTCCTGGCCGAAGAACACCGACCGGTCGATGCGTGGCGGCAGGTAAGCGCCGCCGGGGAGAATGAGCGGCTGCGCCTCACTGTCGAGGATCTGGTTATAGTAGGCCAGTGGAATGATCTCGACGCCCTCGACGGGCATCCACTTAAATAGCGCGGCGATGGTAAAGAAGGTGTTTTTGCCGAGATAATCCGAGATGCCCGGCATGAAGTTGATGCCGCCGGCCAAGCCCAGTTTTCCGTCGATGAGCGGTGTGTTGATATCGATAGCCGTGGAGCGCGATCCACTTGGCGTCTGGTATTGGGCGACGGCGCTGATGACGCGCTTGTCGCCGGGAAGGATCAGGGAGATATCGGCAATGCCGGTGGGCGCGGGAAACGGATAGGACTGCGCCGAGAGCCCGATCCGCATCGACGAGCTACGCTGCAGTCGGGGCCCAAAAGTGGCCTGCTGATCGAAATACATTCCCTCAAGGCGGATGTTGCCCGCCTGCTGGGGATCGAAGCCCCGGGCGTTGCGCGGATCGTAGAGTCCCGAACTCTCGTTCCCAACCCTGGTGCCGAAGGCGTCTTCGGCGGTCGTGACCGCGTTCTCGTCGGCGCGCTGGGCACTGGCGACACTAGGAATTGCGACAGACGCAAGGAGCGCGGTACAGGTTACGATCCATGGTTTATTGCGCACGGATCAGCCCCTGGTTGCGATATCGCCAATAAAACCAATGGCAGATTCCGTACCGCCGTTCGATCTAAAAACTGGCCGCTGGATCGAACTCCAGCGGCCAGTCGATACACATAGCATGTCCGGAAGGCGTTTTGCGCCTCCGAACGCTTAGACTACATCTTGAAGCGGATACCTGCGCGGAACACACGGCCCAGGGCGTCGTAGAGCTGCTGGTTGGTCATCTGCAGATCGTACTGGTTGAAGACCGGCGGCGGATCGATGTTGCCGAGATTCCTGATGTTGAGGAACGCCTCGCCCTCAACATCCTCCGCCATCACGAACTTGTAGGACATGGCGGCGTCCATCCAGAACCGGCCGGCGATGCGATTATCGTTGATGGTCTGGCGGGCTGGGATCGAGGTCGGGCACCCAGTCGTACATTCGATGTAGCTGTTGTCGATGGTGCCGGCACTGA
>CAMDRB010000003.1 GCA_945906455.1 Caenispirillum bisanense | reverse complement strand
GTCGACCGGCAGTTTTTGTTGCCTATGAGTAAGGCGCGGCGAACGGCGGTGGCGGACAGATGAAGGCAGGTGCCCGGCGATGCGGCACACTGACCTCAGGATTTAGGAAGCGTAAGAGAATCAAGGTCTTAGGGGTGTAGCTCAACTGGTAGAGCACCGGTCTCCAAAACCGGGGGTTGTAGGTTCGATTCCTATCGCCCCTGCCACCTTTGGGCCCTGGTGCTTCTAACGAGGGGGCATCCCCAGGGTCACTCTGACGTCATTCCGATTCCATGTCCGTAACAAGTTATGGCGGCTCTCCCGGTTGTCGGCGGATCGGGTGGTCAGGTGTGAACGGTTTTAGGCGTGAATAGTGCAAATGGCGAATACGTCTCCGGGTCTATTTGTCCGCCAGGTGCGGCAAGAAATGTCCAAGGTCTCATGGCCGAGCCGGCGCGAAACGCTGGTCTCGGTCGCGCTGGTCTTCGTGCTCAGCATGATACTGGGAATCTACTTCCTGGTCGTGGACAAGATCCTGGCCAAGGGCGTTTCGCTGATATTCGGTTAGGGAGCAGCACTATGGCGGCTAAGTGGTACGTGCTGCACGTGTATTCGGGCTTTGAGAACAAGGTGGCGCAGTCCATCCGTGAGCAAGCCGTACAACACGCGATGAGCGACAAAATTCAGGAAGTGCTGGTCCCCATGGAGGAAGTGGTGGAGGTGCGGCGCGGCGCCAAGGTCAATGCCGAGCGTAAGTTCTTCCCGGGCTATGTCCTCATCAAAATGGATTTGACCGACCAAGCGTGGCATCTGGTCAAGAATACGCCAAAGGTCACTGGTTTTCTGGGCGGCAATAAGCCGCGACCCATGTCCGAAGCGGAAGCCGATCGGATCATGAAGCAGGTGCAGGAAGGGATCGAGCGGCCGAAGCCCTCGATCATCTTCGAAATCGGCGAACAAGTACGCGTCTCCGATGGTCCCTTCACGTCGTTCAACGGCGTGGTCGAGGATGTCGACGAGGAAAAGGCGCGGCTCAAGGTGTCGGTCTCGATTTTTGGACGCTCGACGCCCGTGGAATTGGAATACAGCCAGGTCGAGAAGCTCTGACCTAGCTGCGAGAGCAGGCGCCATGAGGTGCTTGTGATATCTGCGGAAGGCGCGCCCCAAAGCCCAAGGGCGGCCGCACCGCGGACCCGGCCCGTCGGAGGGTATCCGGCGCATACGCTGAGGAAATAAGATGGCAAAGAAGATAGAAGGCTACGTCAAACTCGAAATACCGGCGGGAAAGGCCAATCCTTCACCGCCGATCGGTCCCGCGCTCGGCCAGCGCGGCGTCAACATCATGGAATTCTGCAAGGCGTTCAATGCCGCCACGCAGCAGTTGGAAGTTGGCGTGCCGACGCCAGTGATCATTACGGTCTTTTCAGACCGCAGCTTCACCTTCGTGACCAAGACCCCGCCGACGAGCTTCTTCCTGAAGCGCGCCGCCAAGATCGACAAGGGTTCGGGAACCACCGGCCGCGGTTTCGCGGGGAAGGTGACGATGGCCCAGGTGCGCGAAATCGCCGAAAAGAAAATGCCCGATCTCAACTCGCCGACGATCGAGTCAGCGATGGCTCAGGTCAAAGGTTCTGCCCGATCCATGGGCTTGGAAGTGGTGGAGTAGGGACATGACAAAAGTGGGAAAGCGTCTGAAGGCCGGTCTCGCCGCGGTAGATCGCAACGCGGTCTATAACGTGACCGACGCCGTGAAAATTCTGAAAGATCACGCCAAGGCGAAGTTCGACGAAACGGTCGAAGTCGCGATGAATCTGGGCGTCGATCCGAAACACGCCGACCAAATGGTGCGCGGCGTGGTGGCTTTGCCGCACGGTAGCGGCAAGTCCATGCGCGTTGCGGTGTTCGCTAAAGGCGACAAGGCCAAAGACGCCCTAGATGCGGGCGCCGATCTTGTCGGCGCGGAAGACCTTGCGGAAAAGATCAATGCCGGCGAAATGAACTTTGATCGTGTCATCGCTACTCCCGACATGATGGGCGTCGTCGGGAAGCTGGGTAAGGTGCTGGGCCCGCGCGGCCTGATGCCGAACCCGAAGCTCGGCACCGTCACGATGGATGTGAAAACCGCCATCAAGAACGCCAAGGCCGGCGAAGTGCAGTTTCGTGTCGAGAAGGCCGGCATTGTCCATGCCGGCATCGGCAAAGCCAGCTTTAGCGCACAGCAGCTTGCCGACAACGTCAAGGCCTTCGTAGATGCCATCATGAAAGCCAAGCCAACCGGGGCCAAGGGCACGTACATCAAGAAGATTTCCGTGAGTTCCACGATGGGACCGGGGATCAAGATCAACCCCACTGACGCGCTGGCTCGCTAAAGCCGGCGCAACGGTGGAATAAGGAATTTCGCAGTGCCGCTTTCCCTTTTTGGGTAGGCGCACGGCGAGAGAAGGCGGCGAAGAAGTTTCAAACTTTGAGCCGCCGGAGACCTGTCCAAGACTGATGGTGCCGTGGTCCTAGGACACCGGCATAAAGGCCAAAACGATCACTAAAAATGATCAGAGGCCGCCATCACAGACGGGAGTGGCAAGACCGTGATGCATGCGATGCGCAGGCGAACGCACCAAGCGGGCGAACGCGCGAAGCGGGCGAAGCGGGCTTTAAGCTTCTGGGGCAGGACCAGGAACCGGCGGGCGCCGGACTACGTCGCCCGACGGATGGTGAAACCGGTCTGATGACGCTGCCTGGAGTGAAATCCAGCGGTGGAGCAGGCCTCAGTAGCGGAGACGAAAGTGAACCGAGAGGAAAAGCAGGGGCTGATCACGTCGCTCAATGCAGCGCTCGCGGGCCAGACTTTCATCGCTGTCACCCACAACAATGGGCTGACGGTGGCTGAGATTCAGGCGCTGCGTAAGCAAATGCGTGAGGCGGGAGCAAGCTTCAAAGTCGCTAAAAATCGGCTCGCGCGTCTCGCCTTAGCCGGCACGAAATTCGAAAACTTGGGCGACCTCCTGAAGGGACCAACGGGTCTTGCGTACTCGAAGGATCCAGTGGCGGCCGCAAGAGTCTGTTCGAAGTTCGCGAAGAGCAACAACAAGCTGGTAATTCTTGGCGGCAATCTCGACGGCCAGAAGATGGATATAGCCGGGGTAGAATTCCTGGCGAAACTTCCGAGCCTCAACGAATTGCGCGGCAAGATTGTCGGACTCGTCCAGGCGCCTGCGACCAAGATCGCCGGCATTCTGGCCGCTCCCGGCGCTCAGCTTGCACGTGTTCTCGCGGCACGCGCCAAACAAGGTGAAGCCGCCTAAAGCCTAGACGTCGCATTCCATCTTCAATCAGGAGACCTTAAATGGCCAATCTTGCCAAAATCGTAGACGACCTTTCCGCCCTCACCGTTCTAGAAGCGGCTGAGCTGTCAAAATTGCTTGAAGAAAAGTGGGGCGTTTCCGCTGCCGCACCGGTGGCCGCCGCCGCCGCCGGTCCCGCGGGTCCCGCGGCCGAAGTGAAGGACACGTTCGACGTCGTCCTCATGGAAGCCGGCGCCAACAAGATCAACGTGATCAAGGAAGTGCGCGCGATCACCAACCTCGGCTTGAAAGAAGCCAAGGACCTGGTCGAAGGCGCGCCGAAGACCGTGAAGGAAGGCGTGAAGAAAGACGAAGCCGACCAACTCAAGAAGAAGTTGGAAGACGCCGGCGCCAAGGTGCAGGTGAAGTAATTCCTGCGCTGATAGTGCGAGGACGGGACCGGGGCACTCCGATCGTGAGTGCTCCGGTTCCGCCGTCTCTCCTGCGGGATGCGGCGAGACGGGCGAAGCTACGAGGCTACGGATGAACTGCGCTGCCGTCAGCGATGATTTTAGCCATCGCTGACGCGAGCGCAGTCCGCGACAAGAGGTTGCGGAAAGTTTGTCGAGTGTTTGTTGTTCGCCGGTGCAATTGCCGGCGACTTGATCGCAAGGACGAGGAACGAGTATGGCCAAATCCCTCAACCGTCCTAAGCGTGTACGTAATGTCTGCGGCCGCATCCCGGTTGTGGCGCCGATGCCGAATCTGATCGAAGTGCAGAAAAGCTCCTACGATAAATTTCTGCAGGCAAGTTCCCCGTTGGATGTGCGCCAAAAATCCGGTCTGTGGGAAGTCTTCAAGTCGGTGTTTCCGATAAAGGACTTTGCCGGCAAGGGTGAACTTGAGTTCGTTGCTTATGAACTCGAAGCGCCGAAGTACGACGTTGAAGAATGCCAGCAGCGCGGCATGACTTTTTCCGCGCCGCTCAAGGTGACCTTGCGCCTCGTCGTCTGGGATATCGACGAAGATACTGGCGCGCGGTCGGTTCGCGACATTAAAGAGCAAGATGTCTACATGGGCGATATGCCGCTCATGACGAATCACGGCACCTTCATCATAAATGGCACCGAGCGCGTAATCGTCTCACAGATGCACCGTTCGCCGGGTGTCTTCTTCGATCACGACAAGGGCAAGACCCACTCCTCGGGTAAATACCTGTTTGCGGCGCGCGTCATTCCCTACCGCGGCTCCTGGCTCGACTTCGAATTCGACGCGAAGGATCTGGTCTATGTGCGCATCGACCGCAGGCGCAAGCTGCCGGTGACGACGCTGCTGTATGCCCTCGACAATCTGGGCACCGAAAAGTTGCGTACCAAGCGCGCTAAGGACGGCAAGAGCGTTGATGCGCACGAAGTGCACGGCATGTCGGCCGAGGAGATACTGAACTACTTCTACGACACTCAGACCTTCGAGCGCGAGAAGAAGGGCTGGCGGACGGATTTCCAGGCCGCAAAAATGCGCGGCATGAAGCTGAACTTCGACCTGGTGGACGCCAAGACCGGCCGCGTAAAGCTGGAAGCCGGCTCAAAGCTCTCGCCGCGCCTTGCGCTGAAGCTCGAAAAGGATGGACTCAAAGAGCTGCGCGTCCAGCCGGAAGAATTGGCCGGCAAGTTCATCGCCGAGGACGTGGTCAACGTCAAGACTGGCGAAATTTACATTGAAGCCGGTGAAGAGATCACGGTCGATACGCTGGCGGCATTCGACGAGGCCGACGTCAACGAGGTGAAGACTCTCTTCATCGACGGTATGAACGTCGGCCCCTATATCCGCAATACGCTGGCGCTCGATAAAAACACCAGTCGCGACGAAGCGCTGGTGGACATTTACCGGGTGATGAGGCCCGGTGAGCCGCCGACGTTGGAAACTGCCGAGGCGCTTTTCCAGGGCCTATTCTTCGATTCCGAGCGCTACGATCTTTCGACCGTCGGTCGCGTCAAGATGAACGCGCGCCTCAACGTCGAAATGGATCAAGTGCCCGATACCGTTCGCAACCTGCGCAAGGAGGATATCCTGCGCATTGTTAAGGTGCTGACCGAGCTGAAGGACGGTCGCGGCGAGATCGATGACATCGATCACCTTGGCAACCGGCGTGTCCGCTCGGTTGGCGAGCTGATGGAGAATCAATATCGGGTTGGTCTGCTGCGCATGGAGCGTGCGATCCGCGAGCGAATGAGTTCGGTGGACATCGACACCGTCATGCCCCACGACCTCATCAATGCGAAGCCCGCAGCCGCGGCGGTTCGCGAGTTCTTCGGTTCATCGCAGCTCTCGCAGTTCATGGATCAAACCAATCCATTATCGGAAATCACCCACAAGCGCCGCCTCTCGGCGCTTGGCCCAGGTGGTTTGACCCGTGAGCGCGCTGGATTCGAAGTCCGCGACGTTCACCCGACGCACTATGGACGTATCTGCCCGATTGAGACGCCGGAAGGCCCGAACATTGGCCTGATCAATTCGTTGGCGACCTATGCGCGCGTCAACCAGTACGGTTTCATTGAAAGCCCCTACCGTCGAGTGGATGATACGCGCGTCACCAACGACGTGGTCTATCTCTCGGCGATGGAAGAGGGACGCTATAATATCGCGCAGGCGAACGAAGACGTTGACGCCAAAGGCAAGCTGATCAATGAGCTTGTCAGCTGCCGCAAGGCCGGCAACGCTCTCTTGCTGGCGCCAAGCGAGATCCAGTTCATGGACGTCTCGCCTAAGCAGCTTGTGTCCGTCGCTGCCGCACTCATCCCGTTCCTCGAGAACGACGACGCGAACCGTGCGCTCATGGGTTCGAACATGCAGCGTCAGGCCGTGCCTTTGCTCCGCGCAGAGTCTCCTTTGGTCGGCACGGGCGTCGAAGAGGCCGTGGCGCGCGATTCAGGAGCGGCAACCGTCGCACGCCGTTCCGGCGTCGTACAACAAGTGGACGCCGAGCGTATTGTCGTACGCGCCACCGAAGACACCACCACATCTTCGCCGGGCGTCGATATCTATCGACTGCTAAAGTTCCAGCGCTCCAACCAGAACACCTGCATCAATCAAAGACCGCTGGTAAAGGTCGGCGAAGTCGTCGCCAAGGGCGATATCATCGCCGATGGACCATCGACGGAACTGGGCGAACTCGCACTGGGGCGCAACGTGTTGGTCGCGTTCATGCCCTGGAATGGCTACAACTTCGAAGATTCGATTCTGATCTCCGAACGCATCGTCCGCGATGACGTCTTCACTTCGATTCACATCGAAGAGTTTGAAGTCATGGCGCGCGATACCAAACTCGGCCAGGAAGAAATCACGCGCGATATTCCCAATGTCGGCGAAGAAGCCCTCAAGAACCTCGACGAAGCCGGCATCGTTTACGTCGGTGCCGAAGTAAAGGCCGGAGACATTCTGGTCGGCAAGGTCACCCCGAAGGGTGAATCACCGGTCACACCGGAAGAAAAGCTCCTTCGGGCTATTTTCGGCGAAAAGGCCTCGGACGTCCGCGACACGTCGTTGCGCGTGCCGCCGGGTGCGCAAGGCACAATCGTGGAAGTGCGCGTATTCAACCGCCGCGGCGTCGATAAGGACGAGCGAGCCCTCGCCATCGAGCGCATGGAAATCGAAAGCCTTGCCAAAGACCGTGACGACGAGAAAGTGATTCTCGAGCGCAGCTTCAGTGAGCGGCTGAAGGCGATGCTCATGGGCCGCAAAACCGTTTCCGGCCCTAAAGGCTTCAAGGCCGGCGGCAAAGTAACCGACGAACTTCTTGCCGAATACACGCCCGGTCAGTGGAAGCAGATCGCCGTCGCCAATGACAAGGTGATGGAAGACATAGAAGAAATGAAGAAATCGCTCGAGGAAAGCGTTTCCCTGATCGATAAGCGTTTCGAGAATAAGGTCGAGAAATTGCAGCGCGGCGACGAATTGCCTCCCGGTGTTCTCAAGATGGTCAAAGTGTTCGTGGCGGTGAAACGCAAGTTGCAACCGGGCGACAAGATGGCCGGACGTCACGGCAATAAGGGCGTGATTTCCAAGATACTGCCGATCGAGGATATGCCTTATCTCGCCGACGGAACGCATGTTGATATTGTGCTCAATCCGCTGGGCGTGCCGTCACGCATGAATGTCGGGCAGATTCTCGAGACACATTTGGGCTGGGCCTGCCGTAGCCTCGGCCTTCAGGTCGGCCAGATGCTCGACAGTTACCGCGTTGGCAAGACCGAACGCGAACTGCGGACGCTGTTGAAGAAGATCTACGGCGATAAAATCTACAAGCAGGAGTTCCAGGACCTTTCGGACGAAATTGTCGCCGAGATGAGCGAGAATCTCCGCGACGGTATTCCGATCGCGACGCCGGTATTCGATGGCGCGCGCGAAGACGATATCGTTGAAATGTTAGAGAAGGCCGGGCTCGATTCCTCGGGACAAGTCACGCTTCACGACGGCTCGACCGGCGAGATGTTCGACCGCAAGGTCACGGTCGGGTATATTTACATGCTCAAACTCCACCACCTTGTGGACGACAAGATCCACGCGCGTTCGATCGGCCCGTACTCGCTTGTCACCCAGCAGCCCTTGGGCGGTAAGGCGCAGTTCGGCGGTCAGCGGTTCGGTGAAATGGAAGTGTGGGCGCTCGAAGCCTACGGCGCCGCCTACACGTTGCAGGAAATGCTTACGGTCAAGTCCGACGACGTGTCGGGCCGCACCAAAGTCTACGAAGCGATCGTGCGTGGCGACGATACGTTCGAGGCCGGCATTCCCGAATCCTTCAACGTCCTGGTCAAGGAAATGCGTTCCTTGGGCCTCGATGTGGAATTGAGCCACAGCGGTAATTCTTAGATCGGCCGCCGCCAATGGGCACGGCCGCTGCGGAAACATTAAGAATATGCTCCTCTAGGAGGACAGACTCATGAACGAACTTACGAAAATCTTCGGACAGGTTACAGGCACTTCGGAGTCCTTTGACCAGATTCGCATTTCCATCGCGAGCCCCGAAAAAATCCGTTCGTGGTCCTACGGCGAGATCAAGAAGCCGGAAACGATCAATTACCGAACCTTCAAGCCGGAACGCGACGGCCTGTTCTGCGCGCGCATTTTCGGGCCGACCAAGGACTACGAATGCTTGTGCGGCAAATACAAGCGGATGAAGTACAAGGGCATCATCTGCGAGAAGTGCGGCGTTGAAGTGACACTGTCGAAAGTGCGCCGCGAACGTATGGGCCATATCGAACTGGCCGCTCCGGTTGCGCACATCTGGTTCATGAAGTCGCTGCCGAGCCGCATCGGCCTTCTGCTCGATATGACGCTGAAGGATCTTGAACGCGTACTTTACTTCGAGAATTATATTGTCATCGAGCCCGGCATGACGCCGCTGCAGGCGCGGGAACTGCTAAGCGAAGACCAGCATCAGACCGCTGTCGATGAATACGGCGAGGACAGTTTCCGCTATGGCATCGGCGCCGAGGCCATCCGCGACATCCTGACGGCTATCGATCTCGAAGAGCTCCGCAATGAAATGCGGGTTGATCTCAAAGAAACCGGCTCCGAGGCCAAGCGCAAGAAGCTGGTCAAACGTTTGAAGCTGGTTGAGAGCTTCATGACCTCGGGCGCGCGCCCCGAGTGGATGATTCTTGAAGTTATCCCGGTTATTCCGCCGGAATTGCGGCCGCTCGTGCCGCTCGACGGCGGCCGCTTTGCAACATCCGACTTGAATGATCTTTATCGCCGCGTCATCAACCGCAACAATCGGCTCAAGAGGCTGATCGAGCTGCGCGCGCCGGATATCATCATTCGCAACGAAAAGCGCATGCTGCAGGAATCCGTGGACGCGTTGTTCGACAACGGTCGCCGCGGTCGCGCCATCACCGGTGCCAACAAGCGACCACTGAAGTCATTGTCCGATATGTTGAAGGGCAAACAGGGACGCTTCCGCCAGAACTTGCTCGGCAAGCGCGTCGATTACTCGGGTCGCTCGGTCATCGTCGTCGGCCCTGAGCTAAAGCTGCACCAGTGCGGCATTCCCAAGAAGATGGCGCTCGAGCTGTTCAAGCCCTTCGTCTACTCGAAACTTGAGCTGTACGGCATGGCCACGACGATTAAGGCCGCGAAGCGCATGGTCGAAAAAGAGCGCCCCGAGGTCTGGGATATTCTTGAAGAAGTCATCCGTGAACATCCGGTGCTGCTCAATCGCGCGCCGACCTTGCACCGCCTCGGTATTCAGGCGTTCGAGCCCGTGTTAATCGAAGGCAAAGCGATCCAGTTGCATCCGCTGGTCTGCACGGCATTCAACGCCGATTTCGACGGCGATCAGATGGCCGTACACGTGCCGCTTTCGCTGGAGGCGCAGCTGGAAGCGCGCGTGTTGATGATGTCCACCAACAATATCCTTAGCCCGGCCAACGGCAAGCCGATCATCGTTCCGACGCAGGACATGATTCTCGGCCTCTATTACGCCACGCTAGACCGCGAGGGCGAGAAGGGTGAGGGCATGATGTTCGGCGGTGTCGCAGAGATTGAACACGCCTTGCAAGCCAAGGCCGTGTCGCTGCACGCCAAGATCAAGGCGCGCTACAAGACCGTCAATGAACACAACAAACCAGTTACGCTGGTCGTAAACACGACGCCGGGCCGCATGATGCTGGCCGAAGAATTGCCGCGTCATCCAAATGTCCCGTTTGCGCTGATCAACCGCCTACTTCGTAAGAAAGAGATCACCGAGGTTATCGATATCATTTACCGCCACTGTGGTCAGAAGAAGACGGTCATTTTCTGCGATCACATCATGGCGCTGGGCTTCCGCTTCTCGGCCAAAGCCGGAATTTCCTTTGGTAAGGACGATATGATCATTCCGAAGTCCAAGGACGGCATGATCAGGAAGACCGAAACCCTGGTGAAGGAATTCGAGCAGCAATACCAGGACGGCTTGATCACGCATGGCGAGAAATACAACAAAGTGGTTGATGCCTGGTCGCATTGCACCGAAGAAGTCGCCGAAGCTATGATGAAGGAGATTCAGAAGATTGAGACCGGCAAGCCCGTAAACTCGGTCTTCATGATGGCACATTCCGGTGCACGCGGTTCCGCCGCGCAAATGAAACAGCTCGCCGGCATGCGCGGCCTCATGGCGAAGCCCTCGGGTGAGATCATTGAGACCCCGATCATTTCAAACTTCAAAGAAGGTTTGAACGTGCTGGAATACTTCAACTCCACGCACGGCGCGCGTAAGGGCCTTGCCGACACGGCGCTCAAGACGGCCAATTCCGGGTACCTAACGCGCCGGCTGGTCGACGTGGCGCAGGATGCCATCATCATCGAGGAGGATTGCGAGACGCACGAAGGTGTAACCGCAGCTACCTTGGTCGAAGGCGGCGAAGTGGTCCTGACTCTGGGTGAGCGTGTCCTCGGCCGCGTCACCAATGAGGACGTGGTGAACCCGGAAACCGGCAAGTCCGTGATCAAGAAGGGATTCCTATTAAGCGAGGCCGAAGTCGAGGTGATCGACAAACTCGGTCTGCAGAAACTCAAGATTCGTTCGCCGCTTACTTGCGGAACCGTCGGCGGCGTATGCGCTAGGTGTTACGGGCGCGATTTGGCCCGTGGCACGACGGTGAACGTCGGTGAGGCGGTCGGCGTCATCGCTGCCCAGTCGATCGGTGAGCCGGGTACGCAGCTTACCATGCGCACCTTCCACATTGGCGGCGCCGCACAGCGTGGAGCCGAAGTGTCCAGCATCGAAGCTGCATTCGATGCCAAGGTGAAGTTTATCAACCGCGCGGTCGTGAAAAATAACGACAAGATCAACATCCTGATGTCGCGGAACTGCGAACTGATCCTTGAGGATGCGCAAGGTCGTGAGAAAGCCCGCCACCGCGTTCCCTACGGCGCCAAGATGTACGTCGAAGACAAACAACAGGTCACCAAGAACTTGAAGATGGCCGAGTGGGATCCTTACACTTTGCCAATCGTTACCGAGAAGTCCGGTGTTGTGCATTACATGGATTTGGTTGAAGGCATCTCGGTCCGCGAGACCATGGACGAGGCCACCGGCATCGCCTCCAAGGTCGTGGTTGACTGGAAACAGCAGCCCAAAGGTTCCGATTTAAAGCCGCGGATCACCTTGCGCGATAAGCCGATTGAGCAGGGCGGCAAGGTCATCACTCTCGATAACGGTATGGAAGCCCGTTACTTCCTCAGCGTTGATGCGGTGTTGTCGGTCGACAACCATCAGAAGGTGCACGCAGGCGATATTCTCGCGCGCATTCCGCGCGAAAGTTCAAAGACCCGCGATATCACCGGTGGTCTGCCGCGTGTGGCCGAGTTGTTCGAGGCACGCAAGCCCAAGGACCATGCGATCATCGCCGAAATCGAGGGCCGTGTGGAATTCGGCAAGGACTACAAGTCCAAGCGCCGGATTGTTGTTAAGCCCGAGAAGGGCACCCCGGTCGAATACTTGGTTCCCAAGGGCAAGCACCTCGCGGTTCAGGAAGGCGACTTTGTCCGCAAGGGTGACGCGCTTATGGACGGCAATCCCGTGCCGCATGACATCTTACGCGTCATGGGCGTCGAGGCGCTGGCCTATTACTTGATTAAGGAAATTCAGGACGTCTATCGTCTGCAGGGCGTGAAGATCAACGATAAGCATATCGAAGTGATCGTTCGCCAGATGTTGCAGAAGGTCGAAGTCGTTGACGGCGGGGACACGACTTTCCTTGTCGGCGAATTGCCCGACAAGCTCGAGTTCGACGCCGAAAACGCCAAGGTCAAATCCGAAGGTGGCCGTCCTGCGCGGGCCCTGCCGGTGCTCCAGGGCATCACCAAGGCCTCGTTGCAGACTCAGTCCTTTGTTTCGGCGGCATCATTCCAAGAAACGACCCGCGTCCTCACGGAAGCCGCCGTCACCGGGAAGGTCGACAGCTTGGTCGGCTTGAAGGAGAACGTTATCGTCGGCCGCCTGATCCCGGCCGGCACCGGAGCACTTATGAACCGCCTCAAGTCCCTGGCCGCGACCCGCGATATCGAGCTGCAGTCGGCCAAGGGCACTCAGGCATTGCCGGTATCAGACGCCGAAGGTGCGGCAAAACGGGCGGCTCGGGCACCGGCGGAGTAGTACCTACAATATCTAGTGTGCCAAGGTTCCAAAGGGGGCGGGCGAGTTTACTTGCCGGCCCCCTTTTTCTTTGCCCAAGGCTGCGCTCTCCGCAGCCACGCCGACCGCCGCAAAGTAGCAAAAAAGCCCGCAAAATCACAGTTATTCGGCGCTTGACGGGGAGGGGGGGCGTACGTATATTCCGCGCCGTTCTTGAAGGCGTCCGGTGGTAGAGCCAGCTTCGCGCTCTAGACGCGGGTAGCAGTCGAACAAGCAAAATATATAACGGCCCTTCGGGGTCGATTTCGGAACCGATGACGGGCTCGGAAACGGCCTGCTTTTCGGTTTTTTGCGTCTCGGGTGGGTCGCGCGGTGAGAGCCGACGCAGAGACCGTGCCGGGATGGCGATGCAGGTTGAGCGAAACGCAATTTTGAAACGTTGATTCGGGCGCAAAAAGGTCGAGGTCGCAAAGACGATGCCAACAATCAATCAGATGGTCCGCAAGGGTCGCCGGGCTCCGGTTGCACGCAACAAGGTGCCGGCGTTGAACAGCTGCCCTCAGAAGCGCGGGGTTTGCACGCGCGTCTATACAACGACACCGAAAAAGCCGAACTCCGCGTTGCGTAAGGTCGCGCGCGTGAAGCTCACAAATGGCTTTGAAGTCACCAGCTATATTCCGGGCGAGGGCCACAATCTTCAGGAGCACTCGGTCGTCATGATCCGCGGCGGCCGCGTGAAGGATTTGCCCGGCGTTCGTTATCACATCATCCGCGGCACGCTCGATACGCAGGGCATCAGTGACCGTCGCCAGCGTCGTTCGAAGTACGGCGCGAAACGTCCGAAGTAAGCGAGGAACCCATGTCACGCCGTCGCTCAGCAGAGAAACGCGAAATCCTTCCGGACGCCAAGTTTGGCGATACGGTGCTCGCGAAGTTCATCAACTCGATCATGGAACACGGCAAGAAGGGTGTCTCCGAGCGCATTGTTTACGGCGCGCTGGAACGCATCAGCAAGAAGGGCGGGCAGGACGCGCTGAAGGTGTTCCATGACGCCATCGAAAATGTGAAGCCGACCGTCGAAGTGCGGTCCCGCCGTGTCGGCGGCGCTACCTATCAGGTCCCCGTCGAAGTACGCCCGGAGCGGCGTCAGGCGCTGGCGTTCCGTTGGTTGGTGTCTAACGCCCGCGGTCGCAATGAATCGACGATGGTTGATCGTCTCTCTAACGAGCTGATGGATGCCGCCGCCAATCGCGGCGGCGCCGTCAAGAAGCGCGAAGATACGCACCGCATGGCGGAAGCCAACCGCGCCTTCTCGCACTATCGCTGGTAATTAAGAAAACAAGAAAATGAGCGACAAGGCATATCCTCTCGAGCGTTACCGCAATATCGGCATCATGGCTCACATCGATGCTGGTAAGACCACGACCACGGAACGCATTCTTTATTACACCGGCCGGTCACATAAGATCGGCGAAGTCCATGACGGCATGGCGACCATGGACTGGATGGAGCAGGAACAAGAACGCGGCATCACGATCACGTCGGCCGCGACGACCTGCTACTGGAAAGATCATCGCATTAACATCATCGACACCCCGGGTCACGTTGACTTCACGATTGAAGTCGAACGTTCGCTCCGCGTGCTCGACGGTGCATGCACTGTGTTCGACGGCGTCGCCGGCGTCGAGCCACAGTCCGAAACCGTCTGGCGCCAGGCCGACAAATACAACGTGCCGCGCATCTGTTTCGTCAACAAGATGGACCGCACGGGCGCGAACTTCGAGCGTTGCGTGCAGATGATCATCGACCGTCTGGGTGCCAGGCCGGTGGTCGTGAATTTCCCGATCGGCCTCGAAGCCGATCACGTCGGCGTCGTCGACGTCGTCAAGATGAAGGCCCTAATTTGGAAGGGCGAAGACCTGGGCGCCAAGTTCGACGAAGTTGAAATCCCGGCGAACCTGCTCGAGAAGGCCAAGGAATACCGTCACACTCTTCTGGAAGCCGCCGTCGAAATGGACGATGCGGCTATGGAAGCTTACCTCGAAGGCAAGGAGCCGGACGAGGAACTGCTCAACAAGTGCATCCGCAAGGGCACGGTGACATTCAAGTTCGTGCCTGTGATCTGCGGCGCGGCTTTTAAGAACAAAGGTGTTCAGCCGCTGCTCGACGCCGTCGTCAATTATCTTCCTTCACCACTCGATCTTCCGCCGATCATGGGTTTGTTGCCGGGCAAGGAAGCCAAGGAAATCACCCGCAAGACATCGCCGGATGAGCCGTTCTCGGCTCTCGCCTTCAAGATCATGACCGACCCGTTCGTAGGCTCTCTTACCTTCGTGCGCATCTATTCGGGCAAGCTGGAAAGCGCCTCGGGCGTGCTCAATTCGGTAAAGGACCGCAAGGAGCGCATCGGGCGCATGCTGCTCATGCATGCCAATAACCGCGAAGAAATCAAGGAAGCCACCTGCGGCGACATTGTCGCGCTCGTCGGCCTGAAAGACACCACCACCGGCGATACGCTATGCGATATCGCGCATCCGATCATCCTCGAGCGTATGGAATTCCCGGACCCCGTCATCGAAGTGGCGGTGGAGCCGAAGTCCAAGGCCGACGTCGAGAAAATGGGCATGGCTCTTGCGCGCCTTGGTGCCGAAGATCCATCGCTGCGGATTTCAACCGATCAGGAAAGCGGACAGACGATCCTCAAGGGCATGGGCGAACTGCACCTTGAAATCATTGTCGACCGCATGCGCCGTGAATTCAAAGTCGAAGCCAACGTTGGCGCCCCCCAGGTGGCTTACCGTGAAACCATCTCTAAGGTTCACGAGATCGACTACACCCACAAGAAGCAGTCGGGCGGTTCGGGTCAGTACGCTCGCGTCAAGATTCGCTTCGAGCCGTTACCGCCGGGTTCGGGCTACCAGTTCGAGAACGACGTCATCGGAGGTACCGTCCCGAAGGAATACGTCCCGGGCGTCATTAAAGGTCTGCTGTCGTCAATGGAAAGTGGCGTGATCGCCGGTTTCCCGGTCACCGATCTCAGGGCGACATTATATGACGGCAACTATCACGACGTTGACTCCTCTGCTTTAGCTTTTGAAATTGCCGCGCGCGCTGCGTTCCGCGAGGGTTTGCCGCAAGCCGCGCCCAAATTGCTAGAGCCGATTATGAAAGTCGAAGTCGTGACGCCCGATGAGTACATGGGCGATATCATCGGCGACCTCAACAGCCGTCGCGGCCATGTTGGCGGCATGGATCAGCGGGCCAACGCCCGCGTAATCTCGGCCATGGTGCCGCTTGCAAATATGTTCGGATACGTCAACACGCTACGGTCCATGAGCCAGGGCCGTTCCCAGTTCTCGATGGAATTCGACCATTATCAGCAGGTGCCTAACAACGTGTCGGATGAGATCAAGGCCAAGTTGGCCGGCTAATTCTAAGCGTTTAACAACAATCTTAATTCTCCCAATAACGGAGTGAGTCATGGCGAAAGAGAAATTTCAACGTAATAAGCCGCACTGCAACGTCGGCACCATTGGTCACGTTGACCATGGCAAGACGTCGCTGACGGCGGCGATCACGAAGATTCTGGCCGAGACCGGCGGGGCCGTCTATACGGCCTACGATCAGATCGACAAGGCGCCTGAGGAGAAGGCGCGCGGGATCACAATATCGACGGCGCACGTTGAGTACACGACGGCGGCGCGTCACTACGCGCACGTTGATTGCCCCGGCCACGCCGACTACATCAAGAACATGATCACGGGCGCGGCGCAGATGGATGGCGCGATCCTGGTTGTATCGGCGGCCGACGGCCCGATGCCGCAGACGCGCGAGCACATACTGTTGGCCCGCCAGGTTGGCGTTCCAGCGATTGTTGTGTTCCTGAACAAGGTCGATCAGGTCGACGACCCTGAGCTTTTGGAGTTGGTTGAACTTGAGGTCCGCGAGCTTTTGACCAAGTACAAGTTCCCGGGCGACAAGATTCCGATCGTCAAGGGCTCGGCCCTGGCGGCCTTGGAAGGCAAGGACGAGAAGATCGGCAAGCAGGCGATCTTAGAGCTGATGAAGGCGGTCGATGAGCACATTCCGCAACCGTCGCGTCCGAAGGATAAGCCGTTCCTGATGCCGATCGAGGACGTGTTCTCGATCTCGGGGCGTGGAACTGTGGTCACGGGGCGCATTGAGCGCGGCATCGTCAAGGTCGGCGAGGAAATCGAGATTGTCGGCTTGAAGCCGACGGTCAAGACGGTTGTGACCGGGGTTGAGATGTTCCGGAAGCTGTTGGATCAGGGTGAGGCCGGGGACAACGTCGGCTGCCTGTTGCGCGGCACTAAGCGCGAAGACGTCGAGCGCGGCCAGGTTCTGGCATTCCCGGGCTCGATCACGCCGCACACCAAGTTTCAGGCGGAATGCTACATTCTGACCAAGGACGAGGGCGGCCGGCATACGCCGTTTTTCTCGAACTACCGTCCGCAGTTTTACTTCCGCACGACCGATGTCACCGGAACCATTGAGCTGCCCGCGGGCACGGAGATGGTCATGCCGGGGGATAACATCTCCATGCAGGTCAACCTGATCGCTCCGATCGCCATGGACGACGGCCTGCGCTTCGCCATCCGCGAGGGCGGACGCACCGTCGGCGCCGGCGTCGTCGCGAAGATTATTGAGTAGAGACGTTAGATACCTGGCATCCGCCGATCAGGCGGGTGCCACTTACTTTTGGGTAATAGGCCATGATCGACAGTCAAAACATCCGCATCCGCCTGAAGGCGTTCGACCACCGTGTATTGGATCAATCCACGAAGGAAATCGTCAGCACGGCGAAGCGCACTGGCGCTCAAGTGCGGGGGCCGATTCCGCTGCCGACGCGGATAGAGAAATTCACGGTAAACCGTTCGCCGCACGTTGATAAGAAGTCGCGCGAACAGTTTGAAATTCGTACACATCGCCGTCTGCTCGACATCGTCGATCCGACGCCGCAGACGGTCGACGCTCTGATGAAGCTCGACCTCGCCGCCGGCGTTGACGTCGAGATCAAGCTCTAAAAAGACGCCAGTGAAGGTGGGACATATGCGTTCCGGTATCGTTGCACAAAAAGTGGGTATGACCCGCGTATTCTCCGCGGAGGGTAATCACGTGCCCGTCACTGTGCTCAAGGTTGACGGCGTTCAAGTGGTCGCTCAGCGAACCCAAGAAAAGGACGGCTACACCGCCGTTCAGCTTGGCATCGGCGTACGTAAGGCCAATCGCGTCAATCGGGCGCTTAAGGGCCACTACGCCAAGGCCAAGGTTGAGCCCAAGCGCAAGTTGGTCGAATTCCGTGTCGGCGCTGACAAGCTCCTCGACGTGGGCGCCGTACTTGCGCCGTCGCATTTTCTTGCCGGTCAATACATCGACGTCACCGGCACGACGATCGGCAAAGGTTTCGCCGGACCGTTGAAGCGCTGGAACTTTGCCGGCCTGGAGGCCTCGCACGGCGTGTCCGTGTCGCACCGCTCGCATGGTTCCACCGGTCAACGCCAGGATCCGGGCAAGGTGTTCAAGGGCAAGAAGATGGCCGGGCATCTCGGCGTCGAGCAAGTCACCATCCAGAATCTGCAGGTCGTCTCCGTCGACGACGCGAAGGGCTTCATCTTCGTTAAAGGTGCGGTGCCCGGACACGCCGGTGGCTATGTACTCGTGCGCGACGCCGTGAAACAAGCCCTGCCCAAGGACGCGCCGCAACCGGCCGGCCTCATGGCGAAGAAGGACTAACGGCAATGAAGCTGGACGTCATCAATCTCGACAAGAAGAATGTCGGCTCGGTCGAACTTCCCGACGATGTCTTCGGCGTTGAAGTGCGCGGCGACATTCTGCAGCGCGTCGTACGTTGGCAGCTTGCCAAACGTCAGGCCGGTACACACAAGACCAAAATCATCAGCGACGTCAGCGGCACCACAAAGAAGCCATTCAAGCAGAAAGGCACCGGCGGCGCCCGTCAGGGCTCGCTCCGGTCCGCGCAGATGCGTGGCGGCGGAATCATCTTCGGACCCGTTGTGCGCAGCCATGCTCACAGCCTGCCTAAAAAGGTCCGCATCCTCGGCCTCAAGACAGCGCTGTCATCCAAAGCCAAGGACGGCAAGCTCGTGATTCTGGATACGGCCTCTGAAAAGGCCGCCAAGACCAAGGGCCTGGTCGCACGCTTCAAGAAGCTCGGCTGGACTTCGGTGTTGATCATCGACGGCGCCGAAGTTGATCAATCCTTTGCCCGTGCCGCCCGCAACATCAAAGGCATCGATGTGCTGCCGAGCCAGGGCGCCAACGTCTATGACATCCTGCGCCGCGATACATTGGTTCTGACCAAGGCCGCAGTCGAGAAGCTCGAGGAGCGCCTGAAATGAGCCCGCAAGAAAAAACCGCCAGAGCAAAGGCCAAGAAGGCCAAGGCTGTGCCGAAGGCCGGCGGCGCTATCGATCCGGCGCTCTATGATTTTGTGCTCGCACCGCTAATCACCGAAAAGGCGACGTTGGCGGCCGAGCATAACCAAGTGATGTTCCGCGTGCCGTTGAAGGCGACGAAACCGGAGATCAAGAAGGCGATCGAAGCGTTATTCAAGGTCAGCGTCACGGCCGTGAACACGCTGATCACTAAGGGCAAACAAAAGCGCTTCCGCGGTCGTCTGGGCCAACGAAGTGACGTCAAGAAAGCAATCGTGACGCTGGCTCCTGGCCAGTCGATCGATGTCACCACGGGACTCTAAGCCATGGCGCTGAAAACCTTCAATCCGGTTACCCCGTCCCTACGCAATACCGTGCTCATCGACCGCGGCGACTTGCACAAAGGCAAGCCGATCAAGGCATTGACGGAGGGGATGCACTCCACCGGCGGTCGCAATAACCAGGGCCGTATTACCAGCCGTTTTATGGGCGGTGGCCACAAGCGCCGTTATCGTCTGATCGACTTCAAGCGCAAGAAGCGCGACGTAGTCGCGACCGTTGAACGGCTTGAGTACGATCCTTACCGCACGGCGTTCATTGCGCTGGTCCGTTATGCCGACGGCGAGCTCGCTTACATTCTGGCTCCGCAGCGCTTAAAGGCTGGCGATAAGGTCGTTGCGTCTGAACAGGCGGACATTAAGCCCGGCAACACCATGCCGCTGAAGAACATGCCGGTCGGCACGATTGTCCACAACGTCGAGCTGAAGCTCGGCCGTGGCGGCCAGATCGCTCGCTCTGCCGGCTGCTACGCCCAGTTGATCGGTAAGGACTCCGGTTACGCCCAGGTCCGGCTGTCGTCAGGCGAAGTGCGTTTAGTGCGCGCCGAGTGCGTGGCAACGGTCGGCGCGGTGTCGAACCCTGATAACCAGAACATCAATTTCGGCAAAGCCGGGCGCATGCGCTGGCTGGGCTGGAAGCCGCATAACCGCGGTGTTTCGATGAACCCGGTCGATCACCCGCTTGGCGGTGGTGAAGGTAAAACTTCGGGCGGGCGCCATCCGGTGACGCCGTGGGGCAAGCCCACTAAAGGTAAGCGGACTCGAAAGAATAAGCGTACTCAGAATTTGATCATGCGCAGCCGCCATTTGGCGAAAAAAGCCTAAGCGCTGATTTAAAGTAGATTTAGAAACGGAGAGCGGAACTTGGCACGTTCAGTCTGGAAAGGCCCATTTGTCGACGGTTACCTCCTTAAGAAGGCGGAGACCGTTCGCTCCTCAGGGCGAAACGATGTGATCAAAACCTGGTCACGGCGTTCGACCATTCTGCCGCAGTTCGTGGGCCTGACGTTTGGGGTTCACAACGGCCACAAGCACGTTCCTGTCCTCGTGACCGAGAATATGATCGGACATAAGTTCGGCGAGTTTGCCCCGAGCCGAACATTCCATGGCCACACGGGCGACAAAAAAGCCGTAACCGGCACCACCGCGCCGGCTTCGAAAAGGGCATAAGCCATGAGCAAGAAAAGTGCTCCGCGCCGCGTTGCCGACACCGAAGCCCGGGCTTTCTCCCGGTCGATGAGGGTGAGCCCGCGCAAGCTTAATCTGATGGCGCAGATGATCCGCGGCAAGTCGGCCGAGGCGGCCTTGGCAGCTCTTTCGTTCTCTCCGCGCCGCATCGCGGAAGAAGTTAAGACTGTGCTCGAGTCCGCGATCGCTAATGCTGAAAACAATCATCAGCTCGACGTCGATCAGCTGGTCGTAGCCGAAGCCTATGTTGGCAAGTCATTGTTGATGCGGCGCTTCAGCGCCCGGGCGCGCGGCCGGATGGGCCGTATCGCCAAGCCGTTTAGCAATCTCACGATCATCGTGCGTGAGAAAGGGGAGACCGCCTGATGGGTCAAAAAGTCAATCCAGTTGGGCTCAGGCTCGGCATCAACCGCACATGGGATTCGCGCTGGTACGCCGCGCGCGGCGCCTACAGCCAGATGCTGCATGAAGACATCAAGATCCGTGACTATTTGAGAAAGCGCCTGGCCCAGGCCGGCGTGTCGCGCATCATCATTGAGCGCCCAGCAAAGAAGGCTCGGGTCACGATCCACACCGCCCGCCCGGGCGTGGTTATTGGCAAGAAGGGCGCGGATATTGAAGTGATCCGCAAGGAATTACAAAAGATGACCGGCAACGAGGTTCACCTGAACATCGTTGAAATCCGGAAGCCCGAGATCGATGCTCACTTAGTTGCCGAAAACATCGCCCAGCAACTCGAGCGTCGCGTCGCCTTCCGCCGCGCCATGAAGCGCGCGGTTCAGGCGGCCATGCGTCTTGGCGCCGAAGGCATCCGCATTACCTGCGCTGGGCGCCTTGGCGGCGCCGAAATCGCGCGCACTGAATGGTACCGCGAAGGCCGCGTGCCCTTGCACACGTTGCGCGCCGACGTCGATTACGGCGAGGGCACTGCAATGACGACGTACGGTACCTGTGGCGTCAAAGTTTGGATATTTAAGGGTGAAATTCTCGAGCACGACCCGATGGCGCAGGACAAGCGCGCCAACGAACAGGGTGGCGGCAGCGGCGGCGGGAACACCCGTCCGCAGTAGGGCGTAAGTTCAGATCAATCGGCGGCTTAAGTGGCGCTGTGATGGAAAACGGATAGACGTAACATGTTGCAACCGAAACGCACAAAGTACCGCAAGGCCTTCAAAGGCCGGATTCACGGCAACGCCAAAGGTGGCAGCTCGTTGAATTTCGGTTCCTACGGCCTGAAGGCGCTGCAGCCCGAGCGCGTGACTTCGCGTCAAATTGAAGCCGCGCGTCGCGCGCTGACTCGCTTCATGAAACGCCAAGGCCGTGTCTGGATCCGCATTTTCCCGGACGTGCCGGTATCTAAGAAACCGGCCGAAGTTCGCCAGGGTAAGGGTAAGGGTACCCCCGAGTTTTGGGTGTGCAGAATAAAGCCGGGCCGCATCATGTTTGAAGTTGATGGCGTGTCGGCGGAGATGGCGCGCGAAGGTTTTTCTCTGGCGGCCGCTAAGCTGCCAATCAAAACCAAAGTCGTCGCCCGAATTGGTTAAGAGCATCGGTTAAGGAATCGCCGTCATGGCAACTGCAAAAGACTTACGCGCCCAGAAAGACGAAGAGTTGGAAGGCCGCCTCGGCGAGCTGAAGAAGGAGCAATTCAATCTGCGCTTTCAGAAGGCTTCCGGCCAGCTGACCAATACCGCGCAATTCGGACGCGTGCGTCAGGAAATCGCGCAGATCAAAACAATCCTGCGGGAACGCAGCAGCCCGGCTCAGGCCGGCGCAGCTTCGTAAGCAGGGGGAGGACCAGTCAATGCCGAAGCGAATTCTCCAAGGCGTCGTTGTGAGCGACAAGGGCAATAAGACGATTATTGTACGCGTCGAGCGCCGCATGATGCACCCGATCTATAAGAAGTTCATACGACGCAGCAAGAAGTTCGCCGCCCACGACGAAAACAATTCAAGCAAGACTGGCGACGTGGTGCGAATCCGCGAGTGTGCGCCGATTTCGAAAACCAAGACATGGGAGCTGGTCCAGGAAAAAGCGGAGTAGTCGTTTCTCATTATCCTGGTCTTTAAGGACGCATAGTCATGATTCAGATGCAGAGTAATTTGGATGTTGCCGACAACTCGGGTGCTCGCCGAGTGATGTGCATCAAAGTGCTTGGCGGCTCAAAACGCCGATTCGCAGCCATCGGCGACGTCATCGTCGTTTCGGTGAAAGACGCGATCCCGCGTGGCCGCGTGAAGAAGGGTGACGTGCACCGTGCCGTTATCGTGCGTACCGCCAAGGAATTGCGGCGTAACGACGGCACCGCGATCCGTTTCGATCACAATGCCGCCGTTCTGATCAATAAGCAGGGCGAGCCGATTGGAACCCGCATTTTCGGGCCGGTGACACGCGAGCTGCGCGGCAAGAAGTTCATGAAGATTGTTTCGCTGGCGCCGGAGGTGCTCTAATGCCCAAGCTCAAAATAAAAAAAGGGGACACCGTCGTCGTTTTGACCGGCCGCGATAAAGGCAAATCGGGCTCGGTTCTGCGCGCGTTCCCCAGCGATAACAAAGTCATTGTGCAGGGCGTTAACATCGCCAAGCGCCACCAACGTCAATCACCGACGGCGAACGGCGGCATCGTCGAGAAAGAGATGCCGATTCACGTCTCCAACGTTTCCCATATTGATCCCAAGGATAATAAGCCGACCCGCGTCGGCTTTAAGTTCCTCGATGACAAAAGCAAGGTGCGCATCGCAAGGCGCTCCGGCGAAGTCATTGGCTAAGCGAAGCAGGGACTAGGAAGGACTACGGCAATGGCGCGTTTACGAAAAGAATATACCGACGTTGTGCGGCCCAAGCTGGTGGAGAAGTTCGGGTATAAAAACCCGATGGCTGTCCCCAGGCTGACGAAGATCGTCATCAACATGGGCGTGGGCGAAGCGTCGCAAGATAAGAAGAAGATTGAAGGTGCGGTCGAAAACCTGACGGCGATCGCCGGCCAGAAGCCGGTGATCACGAAGTCGCGGAAGGCCATCGCAAACTTCAAGCTGCGTGAGAATCAGATGGTCGGCTGCTCGGTTACGTTGCGCAGCACACGGATGTACGAATTCCTCGATCGGCTCGTGAATATTGCGCTGCCCCGTGTCCGCGACTTTCGCGGCCTCAACGGCAAGAGCTTTGACGGCGCTGGCAACTTCAATATGGGCCTGAAGGAGCAAATCGTGTTCCCCGAGGTCAACTACGACAAGATCGATAAGGTCCGCGGCATGAATATAACCATTTGCACGAACGCAAAAACCGACGCCGAGGCGCTCGCGCTTCTCGAAGGTTTTCAGATGCCGTTCCAGAAATAGAGCGGGAAGGAGATTTCCCATGGCGAAAACGAGCACCGTTGAGCGCAATAAGAAGCGTCGCCGCATGGTTAAGTCGGCGGCGGGTAAGCGCGCGAAGTTGAAGGCGGTAATTATGGATCGTGACACGACCGACGAAGACCGTTTCGCCGCCGTGGTGAAGTTGTCGCAGGTGCCGCGCAACTCTTCGAAGGTGCGCATCCGTAACCGCTGTGAATTGACAGGCCGTCCGCGCGCGACGTATCGCAAGTTCAAAATGGCTCGGAATAAGCTGCGGGAATTTGCCTCCAAAGGCATGATTCCCGGCATGGTTAAGTCGAGCTGGTAAGGAGAGCGACAGTGTCATTATCCGATCCTGTGGGCGATTTGCTGACCCGCATCCGCAACGGACAGCGGGCTGGCAAACCGACGATCACAACCCCGGCCTCGGGCTTGCGAGAAAACCTGCTGCGTGTCCTTGAGCGCGAAGGCTACATCCGCGGCTTTGAACGGTATGCCCTGCGCGAAGGTATCGAAGAGCTGCGTGTGGACCTCAAGTACAACGAGGGCTCGCCGGTCATCAGCGAGATCCAGCGCGTCTCAAAGCCTGGCAGGCGCGTTTACGCGAAAATTAAAGACCTGCAAAAAGTCTATAACGGGTTGGGTATTTCCATCCTGTCCACGCCGCGCGGCGTTATGTCCGATCAGGAAGCGCGCCAGGCGAACGTAGGCGGCGAAGTGCTTTGCCAAGTATTCTAATCGGCAGATTTTAAGCCGGTGATTTGAAGCCGGGGATTTGAAGGAAGCGCACGATGTCACGCGTTGGTAAATATCCGGTCGCCGTTCCCACCGGCGTTACCGTCACTCTGGCGGGCAAGACTTTGACCGTTAAGGGCAAGTTGGGTGAGTTGAAGTTCGACACCACCGACGACATTGAAACCAATGTCGCTGACGGCAAAGTGTGGGTGAAGGTTAAGAACGACACCAAGCGCGCCCGATCCCAGTGGGGCACGACGCGCGCGACCATCAGCAATATGGTGAAGGGTGTCAGCCAGGGTTACAAGAAGGTTCTGGATATCACCGGCGTCGGTTTCAAGGCTCAAGCGCAGGGTAAGAAGCTGAATCTCAGCCTCGGGTTCTCACACGATATTATTTACAGCGTGCCCGAAGGCATCGATGTCAAGACTCCCGTGCCCACTCAGGTAGAGGTTACAGGGGCTAACCGGCAACGTGTCGGCCAGGTTGCGGCCGAAATTCGCTCATACAAACGCCCGGAGCCTTACAAGGGCAAGGGTATCCGCTACAGCGACGAATTCATCCTGCGCAAAGAAGGCAAGAAGAAGTAGAGCGCGGGTAAAAGGATCAGGCCATGACCACGAAGAATGAAAAACGCACCGAGCGCCGCAGAGGCCGCACTCGCTTTTCCGTAAAAGCCGCGGCTCACGGACGGCCGCGCCTGTCGGTATTCCGGTCAGGCCGGCACATCTACGCCCAGATCATCAAGGACGATGAAGGCAAGACGCTTGCCGCCGCATCCAGCATCGATACGGGCGTCAAGGACAAGTCCAAAAAGGGCAACGATAAGACCACCGCTGCGCTGGTGGGCAAACTTCTAGCCGAGCGCGCTACGAAGGCTGGCGTCAAGGAAGTTGTCTTCGATCGCGGCGGCTATTTGTACCACGGGCGCATCAAAGCGCTCGCGGACGCGGCGCGCGAAGCCGGCCTCTCCTTCTAAGAGTGGCGTTCTAAGCAGCCGGGAATAAGGGAAAAGATTTATGGCACGGACACCCACAGGAACATCTGATCGCGGCAATCCCCGCGGCGAGCGGCCGGGCAATCCTCGCGGCGAGCGCGGCAGTCGCCGTGAACGCGAGGGCGGCGGCAAGGCGCCTGGGCGGGACGGCGGCCGTGATCGCGGTGAGCGTGAAGAAGAGTTGGTCGATAAACTCGTCCATATCAACCGCGTCGCGAAGGTGGTGAAAGGTGGACGCCGGTTCGCGTTCGCCGCGCTCGTACTCGTCGGCGATAACAAGGGCCGGGTGGGTTATGGTTCAGGCAAGGCCCGTGAAGTTCCCGAAGCCATCCGCAAAGCGACCGACGCCGCTAAGCGCAACATGATCCGCTTTCCCCTACGCGAAGGGCGCACATTGCACCACGATCTTTACGGTCGTTTTGGCGCCGGCAAGGTGATCTTGCGCGCGGCGCCCGCAGGCACCGGCATCATCGCCGGCGGCCCGATGCGTGCCGTGTTCGAGACCATGGGGATCCAGGACATCGTGGCGAAAAGCGTCGGTAGCAATAACCCGCACAACATGGTCAAGGCGACCTTCGCGGCCCTCCAAACCATGACTTCTCCGCGCGCCGTGGCTGCCAAACGCGGCAAGAAAGTCGGCGACATCATCGGCCGTCGCGAAGAAGGCGCGGCCGCTGCGGCAAGCAAGGAAGCCTAAGACATGGCCAATGCCAAAAAGACCAGCGTAACGATCACGCAAATTCACAGCGCCGCCGGGCGCCAGGGATATCAGCGCCAGACATTGATTGGTCTTGGCCTGAATAAGATTCGCCGCACCAGCACGTTGGAAGACACTCCAGCCGTGCGGGGTATGATCAGCAAGGTAAAACACCTGGTGAAGGTGGACGAAGCCTAAATCGCTCCCTATTTCAGCGTCGTGTTCTTTGCGGAATGCGGCGCCCGGACGATCTACGGTTCCGTCGCGTAAGGGATTAAAGCCATGAAACTCAATGAAATTCACGACCGGCCGGGCGCGACCCATCGTCGCAAGGAACTTGGCCGTGGTATCGGCTCGGGCCTTGGCAAGACCTCGGGCCGCGGCGTCAAAGGCCAAAAGGCGCGCACCGGCGTTGCCATCAAGGGCTTTGAAGGCGGCCAGATGCCTTTGTTCCGCCGCCTGCCGAAACGCGGCTTCGTTTCCATTGGTCGGCGCAAGTTTGTGCCGATCAATATTGGACGCTTGCAGGCTGCGGTCGACGCGGGGCGGATCGATGCCAAGAAGACCGTCACGATCGCGGACTTGGTTGACGCCGGCATCGTGCGTCATGCCCACGATGGCATGCGTTTACTGGCCGACGGCGAACTTAAGGTGAAATTGACCATTGAGGCTGCCCATGCCTCGAAAGCGGCGCTGGCGGCCGTGGAAAAGGCCGGCGGTTCAGTTGTGATCGTCGCGAAGGCGGTCTCGGAGAGAAGTTTGGCGCAAGCGGCCAAGACCAAAGCCAAAAAGAACAAGTCGAAGCCCGCGAATCCAGCCTCCGCCTAAGTATCACCACGCTCGTCCCGACCGGAACCAAATGGCATCAGCCGCCGATCAACTCGCCGCGAATCTCAACCTTGGAGTTTTCTCCAAGGCGACGGAGCTCAAGCGCCGGCTGTGGTTCTCGCTGTTCGCCTTGATCATTTATCGCATGGGTACATTCATTACCCTGCCGGGAATCGATCCTATCGCCATGGCCGACGTGATCCAGGCCCAAAGCCGCGGTGTGCTCGGCTTGTTTGACGTCTTTGCCGGCGGCGCACTATCGCGCATGAGCATCTTCGCGCTGAACATCATGCCGTACATTTCGGCAGCGATCATCATTCAGCTTTTTTCTTCCGTCAGCCCGGCCCTGGAGCAGGTGAAAAAAGAGGGTGTGAGCGGCCGTATCAAGATGAATCAGTACACCCGGTATCTGACGGTCCTCATTACCGCCCTCCAGGCCATCGGCATCGCATCCGGCCTTGAGTCCTCAACCGGTTCCAACGGCATCCCGGTGGTTCTGGATCCCGGGCTGTTCTTCAAATTCACAACTGTCGTGACGCTGGTGGGCGGCACCATGTTTCTGGTGTGGCTTGGCGAACAAATCACCGAACGCGGGATCGGTCAGGGAATTTCGCTTCTGATCTTCGCCGGCATTGTCGCTGGATTGCCTGGCGGCATCGTCAACTTGCTTGAATTGGGCCGAACCGGTGCGATCTCACCGATCCTCATTGCGCTCCTGGGCTTCGGCTCCGTGGCGGTTATCGGCGGGATCGTCTTTGTGGAGCAGGCACAGCGCCGCATTCTGGTGCAATATCCAAAACGGCAGCAGGGCAATAAGGTCTACGGTGGCGAGAGTTCGCACATCCCGCTGAAGCTCAATACCTCGGGCGTCATTCCGCCGATTTTTGCGAGTTCGCTGTTGCTCCTGCCCCTGACGATCGCAGGATTCCAGGGCGCGCCCGGCACGGAAGTAACCGGTGGCGGAGTCCTCAACACGGTTGGCGCGCTCCTCGGGCGTGGCCAACCGCTCTACCTGTTGCTCTATTCGATCTTGATCGTCTTCTTTGCCTTCTTTTATACCGCCGTGGTTTTCAACCCGGCCGATACCGCGGAGAATCTACGCAAGTACGGCGGCTTCATTCCCGGCATTCGCCCCGGCAAGAACACAGCGGATTATTTGGATTACGTGCTCACGCGCCTGACGGTCCTGGGCGGCATCTATTTGATCGTCGTCTGCCTGATCCCTGAGTTCCTGATCACGCGGCTCAGCGTGCCGTTCTACTTCGGCGGCACAAGCCTCATGATTGTGGTCAATGTTACGCTTAACACCATGCAGCAAGTTCAAGCCCACTTACTCGCGCATCAGTACGAAGGATTGCTGAAAAAGTCGCGGCTGCGCGGCAATAAGTAGGACAGCGATGGCCGGCAAACGTCTGATTGTGATGGGCCCCCCGGGGGGCGGCAAAGGTACGCAGGCCAAGCGGCTGCAGGATCGATACGGCATCGTCCAACTGTCGACCGGCGATATGCTTCGGGCGGCGGTCAAGGCGGGGACGGCGCTCGGTAAGCAGGCTAAGACCGTCATGGATGCCGGCAAGCTGGTGTCCGACGAATTGATTGTGGCGATGATTGCCGAACGTATTTCGGAAGCGGACTGCGCGAACGGCTTTATCCTCGATGGCTTTCCGCGCACCGTGCTGCAGGCCGAATCCTTGGATAAGCTGTTGAAAAGTAAGGGAATAAAACTTGATAGCGTGATCGAAGTCGCTGTCCCGGACGCGCGGCTGATTGAACGAGTGACCGGTCGCTTCACCTGCGCGAAATGTGGTGAGGGCTACCACGATAAATTCAAGCAGCTCCGAAAGGCCGGGGTCTGCGATACCTGTGGGGGAACCGAGTTCATCCGCCGGGCTGACGATAAAGCGGAAACGGTTGTGGCGAGGCTGAAAGCCTACCACGACCAGACGGCGCCTCTGATGCCCCACTACGAGCGGCAGGGGTTGCTTAAAGTGATCGATGGCGACCGCGATATAAACGTGGTTGCAGCTGAATTAGAGAGGGTTCTAGGAGCCTGAGCGGCGTGTTGACACCCGAGGCTAACTGCCTATAATGACGCGCTTTTCGGGTTGCGCGCGGCGCTCTCATACAACTTTAGGAATAAGAAGGGAGTACGGGCCTTGGCACGTATTGCTGGCGTAAACTTACCGACAAGTAAGCGCGTGGTCATCGCGCTACGCTACATCTATGGCATCGGTCCGACCAACGCGCGGGAAATCTGCGAACGCGTCGGCATAGCCGACAACCGCCGGGTTAGCCAACTGACCGAAGACGAGATCATTCGTATTCGCGACACCATCGACCGTGACTTTACGGTGGAAGGTGATCTGCGCCGTGAAGTCGCCATGAACATCAAGCGCTTGATGGACCTCGGCTGCTACAAGGGCCTGCGTCACCGTAAGGGCCTTCCGGTTCGCGGTCAGCGTACCCACACCAACGCCCGCACCCGCAAGGGACCGTCGAAGCCGATCGCCGGCAAGAAGAAAGTTACCAAGTAAATCATTCGCGCGGGGCTGGAGTGCTCGTTCTCCGGCCCTTGCCCCCCAGAAAATAAAGACAACGACAAGAGAAAACCGACTGACATGGCCAAGCAAGAAACCGCCGCAGCATCGACCGAAACCGCGCCGGCTGCGGGCGCACCGCGCGCCCGGAAGCGGGAGCGTAAGAACATCAGTTCGGGCGTCGCTCACGTCAATGCGACGTTCAATAACACGATGATTACGATCTCCGACGTCCAGGGCAATACCATTGCCTGGTCTTCGTCGGGATCTCAGGGATTCAAGGGCTCGCGCAAATCTACGCCCTACGCTGCCCAGGTAGCCGCCGAAACCTGCGGCCGCAAGGCCATGGAACACGGCATGAAGGTGCTTTCGGTGCTCGTGAAAGGCCCGGGAACCGGCCGTGAGTCAGCGCTGCGCGCGTTGCAGTCCGTTGGTTTTATTATCACGTCCATCCAGGACGTGACGCCGGTGCCGCACAACGGTTGCCGCCCGCGCAAGCGCCGCCGCGTTTAACGTTCTTTCCGCCGCCGGGCGTTTCCCACCGGCGGCGTTTATTCGGGCCGCAGCTGCAGGCCCGCGAAGGATATATCGGGACCAACACCTCATAGGTGGAATTGAACCGTGATACAGAAAAACTGGCAAGAACTGATTAAACCCAACAAGCTCGCGATCGAGACGGGCGACGACCAACGCCGCGTGGCGACGATCGTTGCCGAGCCGCTGGAGCGCGGCTTTGGCGTGACCTTGGGTAACGCCTTGCGTCGCGTGTTGCTGTCATCGTTACAGGGCGCAGCCGTGACGTCCTTGCGCATTGACGGTGTGCTGCACGAGTTCTCGTCGGTGCCCGGCGTCCGTGAAGATGTCACCGACCTCATTTTGAACATCAAGCAACTCGCCCTGACCATGCACGGCGACGGGCCCAAGCGCATGACTCTGAAGGCCAAAGGCCCCGGCGAAGTCACCGCCGGCCAGATCCAAGCTCCGGCCGACATCGAGATCATGAACTCCGATCTGGTCATTTGCCACCTCGACGAAGGCGCGGATTTGTATATCGAACTCGAAGTCAATACCGGCAAGGGATACGTCGCGGCTCATTTGAATCGCAAAGAGGACGATCCGATCGGTCTGATCCCGATCGATGCGATCTTTTCGCCCGTGCGTCGCGTATCCTACAAGGTCGAGAACACCCGCGTCGGCCAGCAGACCGACTATGACAAGCTCTCGATGACCGTTGAGACCAATGGCGCCGTTAAGCCGGAAGATTCGGTTGCGTTGGCCGCCCGCATCCTCCAGGACCAGCTCAAGCTGTTCATCAACTTCGAAGAGCCGCAGGCCTCCCTGACCGAGCGCGTGGAAGAGGAACTGCCGTTCAACAAGAATCTGTTGCGCAAAGTGGACGAGCTCGAGCTATCGGTCCGCTCGGCCAACTGTCTCAAGAACGACAACATTATTTACATCGGCGACCTGGTCCAAAAGACCGAAGCGGAAATGCTGCGCACCCCGAATTTCGGGCGCAAGTCGTTAAATGAGATCAAGGAAGTGCTCGCGCAGATGGGTTTGCACCTGGGCATGGAAATCACCAACTGGCCACCCGAGAACATTGAAGACCTGGCCAAGAAGCTCGAAGAGCCGTTCTAGTTAAGATTTCGGGCCGCAGTGGCCCGCCTTTCCGGTACATGCCCAGGTCCGCAAGGAACCGGGCGCGGCCGGAAACTTCGCAATCGGTTTCGCGCGCGAAACTAGGATGATGAAAGGAATACGTCATGCGTCACGGAATGAGCGGTCGTAAATTCAACCGCACCAAGGGTCACCGCCGGGCTCTCCTGGCCAACCTCGCCAATGCCCTGCTCAAGCACGAGCAGATCAAGACGACGCTGCCGAAGGCCAAGGACTTGCGTCCCTATGCCGAACGCCTCATCAGCCTGGGCAAGCGCGGCACGCTCCATGCCCGTCGCCAGGCCATGGCCAAATTGCGGGACGAGAAGGTCGTCGCCAAGCTGTTCGGGGCCCTGGCCGAACGCTACAAGGGTCGTCCGGGTGGTTACTCCCGGGTCGTCAAAGCCGGATTCCGTTATGGCGACGGTGCTCCAATGGCGGTCATTGAACTGGTCGACCGTGACGTTGACGCCAAGGGCCTCGACTCAGGTCCGGTTCACGAACCGACGGATGAGGGCACCGAAGCCGCCCCGTAAAATTCAAATTCAGAGACTTGAAGCATTGGGCAGCCGCCTTAAGTGGGGCTGCCCTTTGTGTTTTGCGGGCAAAAGGCCGTCGCCAAAGCCTTGCGATCAGGTGATATTCGAGCTGAAGAATGAATCCTAGCGTATTGAATAAAATGGACTATTTAATAGACGCCCGTCGACCTATCGCGGGCGCTTGAATGCGCGCTCCGGGAGTGGAATGAAAGGCACATGATCGCTCGACTGTTTAAATATGGCTTTGGGGTAGCCCTGGGCTTGCTTGTGGCCGTGGCCGGCGCCGCCGACCGTCCGGGGATTCCCGAGCAGGGGATTCCCCAGCTTGTCCCGGCCTCGCGCGAACAAGTCACTCTGACTTTCGCCCCGGTCGTGAAGCAAGTGGCTCCCGCGGTCGTCAACATCTACACGCGTAAGGTCGTACAGAGTCAGGTGCCGGCGCTGTTCAACGATCCCTTTTTCCGGCAATTCTTTGGCGACCCGGGCGGCGGACAGTCCCGAGACCAGGTGCAAAACTCGCTCGGTTCGGGCGTCATCGTCCGTTCCTCGGGCGTCGTCATCACCAACAATCACGTCGTCGGCAACGCCGACCAGATCAACGTCGTCCTCAGCGACCGGCGGGAGTTTCCGGCCAAGATCGTCGGCAAGGACGAGCGCTCTGACCTCGCCGTCTTGCAGCTTCAAGGCGTGAACGAAGCCCTGCCGGCCATTGAGCTCGCCGAGTCCGACGCGGTGGAAGTGGGCGACATGGTGCTGGCCATCGGCAATCCCTTTGGCGTCGGCCAGACGGTAACTTCGGGCATCGTTTCGGCCTTGGCGCGGAGCACGGTGCTGGTCTCGGATTTCCGCTCGTTCATCCAAACCGACGCCGCCATCAACCCTGGAAACTCTGGCGGCGCTCTGGTCACCTCGGACGGGCGGCTGATCGGCATCAATACCGCGATCTACTCGGGCAATGGCGGTAGTGTCGGTATTGGCTTTGCGATTCCGGCCAATATGGTCCGCAACGTCCTTGCCGGCATCCTCAAGGAAGGCCGGGCCGTACGCGCATGGCTGGGCGCGACCGGAAAGACCATCACCGCCGACCTTGCCAAGAGTCTCGCCCTGCCGCGCCCGAGCGGCGTGGTGGTGGACCGCGTGGTCGCCTCCAGCCCCGCCGCCCGAGCGGGTTTGGCCGTAGGCGACATCGTCCGCAGTATCAACGGCCACGAGATCAATGATTTCGAGGAACTGCGCTACCTGCTGGCGACCATGCCGGTCGGCGGCAAGGCCGCGGTGGATACCTTACGCAATGGTACAGCCCGAACCCTGTCCGTCGCCCTCGAGCCAGCGCCGGAGACACCGCTGCGGAAAATTACCCAGCTTTTCGGACGGCAACCCTTCGGCGGAGCCTACGTCGCCAATCTCAATCCGGCGCTTTCCGAGGAGATGGGGCTCGAATTCCAGGAAACCGGCGTCATCGTCCTCAGCGTGCTTCCGGGCTCGGCGGCCGCGAACATCGGCATTCGGGTGGGCGACATGGTGCTCGGCGTCAACGACACTATGGTCAAGACCGTCGATGATCTCATCGGCGCCACCGCCAACCCGCTGCCGTCGTGGACCGTTGCCATCAGTCGCGACGGTCAGGCGTACCAGTTCCGGGTCGGGAGGTGAGTGACCTGTTCGAAAGCGCCAGTCCCCCCGCCGTCGCATCAGCCTTGATGCCCGTTCAACCGTCTGCCGCCCAACCACTTGCTGACCGCCTGCGGCCGGCCGACTTGACCGAGGTCGTGGGACAGGAACATCTCTTGGGCCCCGACGGTCCCCTGGGCCGGATGCTGGCGGCGGGGCGCCTGGTTTCGATGATTCTGTGGGGCCCGCCCGGCTGCGGCAAGACGACCATCGCGCGCCTGCTTGCCAGGGGAACCGACCTTCACTTTCAGCCGCTCTCGGCGGTGTTCTCGGGCGTTGCCGATTTGCGGAAGATATTCGATGCCGCGGCCAAGCGCCGGCAACCCGGATCCGGATTAAAGCCGCAAGGTACCTTATTGTTTGTCGATGAAATTCACCGCTTCAACCGGGCGCAACAGGATGGCTTTCTGCCCTACGTCGAAGACGGGACCGTCGTGCTGGTGGGCGCCACCACCGAGAACCCTTCATTTGAAATAAACGCAGCCTTGATGTCGCGTTGCCAGGTCATGGTCTTGCGGCGGCTTGATGACGCGGCATTGGACAAATTGTTGGCCCGCGCCGAAGGCCATGCCGGCCGTCCGTTACCTTTGACCGGGGATGCCCGCGCGGCGCTCCGGGCCATGGCCGACGGCGACGGGCGCTACATGCTCACCCTGGCCGACGAAGTCTTCGCCCTGAAAGCGTCCGCGAAACCCCTTGATCCGGCCGGATTGGTCCAGCTGATCCAACGCCGGGCGCCGGTCTACGACAAAGATCGTGAAGGCCACTACAATCTAATCAGCGCCGTGCACAAGTCCTTGCGCGGTTCCGACCCCGACGCGGCACTCTACTGGGTCAGTCGTATGTT
Organism: Caenispirillum bisanense; assembly: GCA_945906455.1. Taxonomy (GTDB): domain Bacteria; phylum Pseudomonadota; class Alphaproteobacteria; order Rhodospirillales; family Rhodospirillaceae; genus SHVO01. Next base: position 10,891 of record CAMDRB010000003.1, on the reverse strand, counting down.
CGACGGCGGCGAGGATCGGGCTTACCTTCTGCGTCGTCTCACGCGTTTTGCCGTCGAGGACGTGGGCCTTGCCGATCCGCAGGCGCTGCAAATGGCGATCACCACGTGGGAAACTTACGATCGCCTGGGGTCGCCCGAGGGCGAGCTGGCGATTGCCATGCTGGTGATTTACCTGGCGACGGCACCAAAATCCAATGCTGGCTATGTAGCCTTCGATGCGGCGATGGCGGCGGCGCGGCGAACCGGCTCGCTGATGCCGCCCGCGCATATTCTGAATGCCCCGACGAAACTGATGAAACAGCTGGGTTACGGCAAAGACTACGCCTACGACCACGACGATCCCGCGGCCTTCTCGGGCGGCAATTATTTCCCGGACGGCATGGCCAGGGCGCAGTACTACCTCCCGCCGGAGCGCGGCTTTGAACGCGAGATCAACAAGCGGCTGGCCTATTGGCAGAAGCTGCGCGAGAAGAAGGCCCCAGACAGCGGTATCCCGGCCGGTCGGGCAGGCGACGACGAGGAAAAAAGATGACGGGCGTACAACAGATTTCCGTCGAGCCCGAGGAAAGTGAAACCCGTCTCGATCGGTGGTTCCGTCGGCGCTTTCCAGGGCTAAACCACGGCCGACTGGAGAAGCTTCTGCGGACTGGCCAAGTGCGGGTTGATGGTGGGCGTGCCAAAGCCAATCAGCGGCTTCAAGTCGGCCAGGTGGTTCGCGTGCCGCCGCTCGATGCGAAGCCCGCCGCCAAGGCCGGGGACGGCGCACCGAAGACTACCGCGCGAGACCTCTCGCCCCAGGACACCGATGTCGTCCAAGGGATGATCCTTTACAAGGACGAAGACCTGATCGCCTTGAACAAACCGCCTGGCCTTGCCGTCCAGGGGGGTACCAAGACCTCTAGACACCTTGATGGTTTGTTGGATGGCTTGCGCTTTGGCTCGCCCGATCGGCCCCGGCTGGTTCACCGGCTCGATCGTGACACCTCAGGCGTCATTGTTGTCGCCCGCACCGCAAAATCGGCGGCGGTCCTGGCGAAGGCGTTCCAGAGCCGCGACATGCAGAAGATCTACTGGGCTCTGGTCATGGGCCACCCAGAGCATCCCGCCGGGACGATTTCGGCGGCACTTGCGAAGTCCGGCGACGCCGGTCACGAGCGCATGGAATGGGACGAGGAAGACGGTAAGTCGGCTGTGACCGACTACCGCGTCGTCGACACCGCCGGCCGCAAAATCACTTGGCTGGAGCTGATGCCGCAGACCGGCCGAACCCACCAGCTCCGCGCCCATTGCCGGTTGATCGGCACGCCGATCCTCGGCGACGCCAAATACGCCATCGATCAGCCCGATCCAGATCAGGTCGTGGACCTGCACCACGGGCTGCTCGCCGATGTCGCTGACCGCATGTGCCTTCACGCCCAGTCACTGGTGGTTGAGCGCCCCGGCCGCAAGGCTTTGACGATCACCGCCCCGCTACCCAAGCACATGAAAGAAGCCTTCAAGGACCTCGGATTCGAGGAGAGCGATGCGTGAAATAGTCAGCGCCCGGCCATGAGCAGACCTCTGCGGCTCGTGGTTTTCGACCTCGACGGCACCATCGTCGATAGCCAGTCCAACATCGTTCGCGCCGTCGCCGAGGTTGCCAAGATCCTTGGCGTGCCCGGTCCGCCGCCCGACCAGGTACCGCGTGTCATTGGCCTGTCATTGAAGGAAGCCCTGGCCGAGCTTTTTCCGGGCGTTGACCCGGGCACTCACGAAGATCTCGACCGCGAGTATCGCGAAGCCTTCGTCCGGCTTCGCGCCAGCCCCGGCTTCGACGAGCCGCTGTTCGCCGGCACCCACGACGTCCTGGACCAGCTGGATCGGGCTGGCTATCTGCTGGGAATCGCCACCGGCAAGGGGCGGCGCGGGGTCAATCATGTCCTTTCCTGCCACGGCCTCGAGGGCCGTTTCTCGACCATCAATACGCCAGAGGAATCTCCAGGAAAACCTCATCCTGGCATGATTTTACGGGCCATGGCTGAGGCGGGAGTTGAACCCAGAAATACGGTCATGATCGGCGACACGACCTACGATATCCAGATGGCCCTGGCCGCGGGCGTCGGCGCCGTCGGCGTGTCGTGGGGGAACCATCCGATCAGCGAACTGGAAGCCGCTGGCGCCCACCGGCTAATTGATCGACTTGGCGATCTGCTGCAGGCTGTCGAGTGCCTCACTGCTCCCAGAGTTCCCTGACCGGAGGATGTCATGAAGTTCCTCAAGCTTGGCGCCAGCGTCGTGGCGATCCTGATCGTCGGCGTAATGGTCGTCCTCCTCACCGTCGATATCGGTAAATATAAGGACGTCATACAGGATCAGGCCAAGGCGGCGACCGGTCGTGAGGTCACGATCGGCGATATTAACCTCTCCTTATCGCTGACGCCGGCCATCGTGATTAGCGACGTAACGCTGGCCAATGCTCCTTGGGGCAGTCGTCCTCAGATGCTGACCCTGAAAAGGCTGGAGGCCAGCACTCAACTCCTTCCGCTGTTGTTCGGCACCGTCAATATCACCGGCTTGAAGTTGGTCGACCCCGACGCGATGCTCGAGACCAATGCCCAGGGTAAGGGCAACTGGGAGTTTGATGTCCCGACCGCGGACGGCGCCAGCACCGTTCCCTTGAACATCAGCGGCGTTGCGGTCGAAGGCCTCAAGCTGGCCTATCGCGATGGCAAGACCAAAGGTAACTCGACCGTCGTGGCCAAGTCCGTGGCGGTCGTGATCACGGGTGCCGTCAACGACCTCGTTTTCCCTTCCATTGCCGTGACCGAGGCCTTGGCATCATATCGCGAAGGCGGCAAAGCGGCCGAGGGTTCCATCGCCGCGGTGAGCTTCAACACCGCCGGGCCGATTACCGCACTAAACATCACCAAGTTGGCGCTGATCGAGGCCAAAGGGTCCTTCAAGGACGGAGCATCGGCTTACGAAGGAACTGTCGCCAGCCTGGCCATGACTGGAGAGGCCGCGCCCGCGGCGGCTAAGTCGGCCAGATTCGATCTGCCGGCTGCGCTCAAGGCCATGCAGGTGACGTCGCTGACCATGGAAAAATCCACGGCGGCGCTGAAGGATTCGAGAACGACCGCCACTGCTGTAATTGGGAAAGTCGCGCTCACGGCCAAGGGCAAGATCGGCGATCTCGGCATTACCAACATTGCCGCCAGCGATGGCAAGCTGACCTACAACAGTTCCGGTGCGCCCGTCAGCGTCGACGTGGCGACTCTTACCCTCGACGGCGCCGGAGCCTTGACGCTCGCGGCCAAGCTTGACGGCGGCGATGTCAAGGCGGCGGGGACTCTCGCGCCCATCGCCACTCTCATGCGCATGAACGCCAGCTTCCCGGCCAGACTGACGCTGGAAGGGAAGGGCCTGAAGGCCACGACCGATGTGACCATCAACCGATCGGGGAAACGCCCGGCGGCGACCGGCGCGGTGAGTATCGCCGAACTCGACCTTGCCGCCCTCGGCGGTAAAGGCGGCGCCAAGCCGGCTTCAGCAGCCGCGGGCGGGCAGGTTTTTTCCGACGAGCCGCTGCCGTGGGACAGCCTCACTGTTGGCGTCGACGCCACCGTCAAGGTTGCGGTCGGAAAGCTCACGCTCGCCAGCGGCCTCATCCTTACAAATGTCGTGCTTCCGGTAGATCTTGCTGCCGGCAAGTTGAGTCTTGCCGCGGCATCCTTCGCCGTAGCCGGCGGCACGGTCATCGCGGATGTGAAGATGGATGCCGGGAACAAATCCGTTGCGCTGAAGGCCGAGGCCAAGGGACTCTCAGCGGAGAGCCTGGCCCGCGAGCTGAAGAAATCCGATCTCATAACCCAGGGGCCGGTGGATCTAGCTATTAATGTGAACGGGTCCGGCAATTCGGTCCACGCGGTCATGGCTAGCCTCAATGGCTCGATCGTGGCTGGAATGGGCGAGAGTAAGATTCGCAGCGATGCCCTCAATGTGCTTGGCGCCGATGTAATCATGCAAGTGGTTAGCGCCATCAATCCAGCGGGCAACAAGGACCCGTATACCGTGGCGCGCTGCGGTGTCGTGAACCTGCAGATCGCGAACGGCGTGGCAGCCACCAACAACGGCATCGCACTGGTAACTGACAAGATGCAGGTGACCTCCAGCGGTAAGATCGATTTCGGCGGCGAACGCGTGGACCTGAACCTACGCCCCAAGGCGACCAGCGGCGTGGGCGCGGGCTTAGGCGCGCTCGCGCAGGCCGTGAAGGTATCGGGTCCACTTTCCAATCCGGGGATCGGCGTCGACAAAGCCGGCGCCCTCAAGACGCTTGGCATCCTCGGGGCTGCCTTCGCTACCGGCGGTGCGTCGATCCTCGCGCAGGGTGCGGCGGACAGACTGGACGGCCGCGACCTTTGCCAAGCGGCGCGAACCTGGCATTTAAAAAAATAGCGCCAACCACCCATGCCGCCTTTTAACCCGTCCTCGACACCGATACGCGAAGCGCCGCGCCCAAAAATCCGCCGCGTCTATAAGACTGTGGTCGTCCAAGAGCGGGCCATCGATGAGCGGGCCGAGCACGGAGAGGGGATGGCGTTCTGGGTGCTTCTCGATGGCAAACCGACCCTGACCCCGCTCCGCAGCCCCTTGGGAACAAAGCATCGCGCCCTTGCTGAGGCCCTTGCCGCCGAGTGGGACGCGCAGAATCCGTCCATCGATCCCGATACCATGCCGCTAACCCGCTTGGTGTCCACGGCCATTGATTGCGTCGTGCCCCAACGCGCAGCGCTGATCAGTGAACTCATGAATTACACCGACGCTGACATGCTGTGCTATCGCGCGAGCTATCCCGCCGATCTAAAAGCACGGCAGCAGGCTGTCTGGCAGCCGGTGCTGGACTGGCTGGATGCAACTCTTGGGATTGCCTTGCAGGCGAGCGAGGGGATCGTACCCCATCGTCAGACCGCCGCTACGGTCGCGGCCCTGAAGGCAGCAATTGCGTCGCTCGACGACGCTCGGCTAACGGCGCTCCAGGGCGCAGCCGCGATCACCAGTTCGCTCGCACTCTCCCTGGCGATAGTCCATGGTCGCGTCGATGCCGCCGAAGCCTTCGCGGCCGCGTCCTTGGACGAAAGCTATCAATTGGAAAAATGGGGCGCGGACGAAATGGCCGAGGCCCGCCGCCGCCTCATCGAGCGGGACCTTCTGGCGATTGGCAACTACCTCAGACTCCTGAAGCTACCTTAGCGGCCACGGGCCCGCATGCCCATGGGGCGCACGACACTTACCGTCGGACGGGCCGAGTTTGGAGACGCCTTCACTTTTCCAGACTTCGCATCCGCCTTGGTGGCCGACTTTTTAGCGGCGGTTTTCTTGGCGAGTGGTTTTGCTTTGCGATCGGCCACGGATGTCCCCCAGTTATGCTCATTGTCGTTGCCATCATCCGGGCGCATCGCGACGGACTGAAACCATTACAGCCTTAATTGAACGTGCTGTCCACATTGCTCTTTCCTGGGCTCTCGTTGCCCCCCGCGCCGGCGCCCTCGGGGTGCAACGCATGGCGCATCATTACTGGGAACAGCGCAAAGCTGAAAAGCACCGTCAGCGGCAAGACTCCGAACACCTTGAAGCTCACCCAAGTATCGGTCGAAAACGTACGCCAGACGAATTCATTGAGCGCGGCAAGAAAAACAAAGAAGACGATCCAGGCCCGGGTCAGCAACAGCCAGCCCCGATCCGTCAGTTGGAACGCCGTCCCGAAAACGACCTTGATGAACAACCGACCGGTTAGGAGTCCAACGAAAAGGATCGCGCCGAACAGGAGGTTGACGATGGTCGGCTTGAGTTTGATGAAGGTTTCGTCGGCGAGATAGAGCGTCAAACCACCAAATATCAGGACAAACGCCGCCGTCACCAGCGGCATGATCGGTATGGTTCGGGCGAGAGCATAGGCGAGACCAAGCGCGACAGCCGTGGCGGCCATAAATGCTGCGGTTCCAGGAAAGATTCCAAAGACGCCGTTGACGCCAAAGAAAATCACCAACGGCCCGATTTCCAGGGCCATCTTGAGCATGGGATTCATTTTCGCGGGTTCAGTCATCTTGTCCAGTTCTCCGTGCTCAATTAGGCCAGCTTCGCGGCCCGGAGTCGCCCGCATGAATCGGGTTATAACCGCGCCAACCAAGGCCGCCAAGGACGATAAACTTTCTGGCGCCGGGCAAGTCCTTTGTTATGATTGGGCCCTTGTTATGATAGACCTTTCTTGAGGCGCGGCCCTTTTGGCGAGCGCAGTCGGTTCGGCCGGTTCATTTGGCTGAGGAGCTTGAGACGGGATGAGAAAGATCATTCAAAAGCTGGATGAGAAGCGAGCGGTCGCGCGCCTGGGCGGCGGGCAAACCCGCATCGACGCCCAACATGGCAAGGGCAAGCTCACGGCACGCGAACGCATCGACATTCTGTTCGACGAAGACTCCTTCGAGGAATGGGACATGTTCGTCGAGCACCGTTGCGAGGATTTCGACATGGGCGAGGCCCGTGTGCCCGGCGACGGCGTTGTTACCGGCTACGGCACCATCAACGGCCGGCCGATGTTCGTCTACAGCCAGGACTTCACCGTGTTCGGCGGCTCACTGTCGGAATCCCACGCCAAGAAGATTCTCAAGGTGATGGAGAAGGCGGTACAGGTGGGCGCGCCGGTCATCGGTATCAACGATTCCGGCGGCGCGCGCATACAGGAGGGCGTGGCCTCGCTGGCGGGTTATGCCGAAGTCTTCCTGCAGAACGTTCTCGCCTCGGGTGTTGTGCCGCAGATCTCCATGGTCATGGGACCTTGCGCCGGCGGTGCGGTGTACTCGCCCGCCATAACCGACTTCATCTTCATGGTCAAAGATACCTCGTACATGTTCGTGACCGGCCCCGACGTGGTAAAGGCCGTGACCCACGAGACCGTCACTCAGGAACAGCTCGGCGGCGCCATGACGCATGCGGGCAAATCGGGCGTCGCCGATGGTGCTTTTGAGAACGATGTCGAGGCTTTGGTCCAGCTCCGCCGGTTCATGGACTTTCTGCCGCTCAGCAACAAAGAAAAGCCGCCGGTGATGCCGTCCGCCGACCCGCCCGACCGCGAGGATTTCTCGCTCGATACACTGATCCCCGACAGTCCCAACAAGCCCTACGACATGAAGGAACTGATTCAAAAGATCCTGGACGAGGGCGATTTCTTCGAGATCGGCGAGCACTTCGCCAAGAACATGATCGTCGGCTTCGGCCGCATGGAAGGCCAAACCGTTGGCGTCGTCGCCAATCAGCCGATGGTGTTGGCGGGCTGTCTCGATATCGATTCAAGCCGCAAGGCGGCGCGCTTTGTGCGCTTCTGCGACTGCTTCAATATCCCGATCATTACTTTTGTCGATGTGCCGGGTTTCCTGCCGGGCACCAACCAGGAATACAATGGGATCATCAAACACGGCGCGAAGCTGTTGTTCGCCTTCGCCGAAGCCACGGTGCCAAAGGTCACGGTGATCACCCGCAAAGCCTACGGCGGCGCCTACGACGTCATGAGCTCCAAGCACATTCGCGGCGACGTCAACTTCGCCTGGCCCACGGCCGAGATCGCGGTCATGGGCGCGCGCGGCGCGGTCGAGATCATCTTCCGTCAGGATATCGGCGACGCTGAAAAAATCGCTGAACGCACCAAGGACTATGAGGCGCGCTTCGCCAATCCGTTCCGCGCCGCGGCCTTGGGTTTCATCGACGATGTCATCATGCCGCATGCCACGCGCGGCCGCATTTGCCGTTCGCTCGCTATGCTCAAGTCCAAGGACATCAAGAATCCTTGGAAGAAGCATGACAATATCCCGCTTTAACACTGAGGCGGCATGTTCAAGAAAATCCTAATCGCCAACCGCGGTGAGATTGCGTGCCGGGTCATCAAGACCTGCCGCAAGATGGGCATTGCCACGGTGGCGGTCTACTCCGACGCCGATCAAAGCGCCATGCATGTGGAGATGGCCGACGAGGCTGTGCACATCGGCGAAAGCCCGGCTTCAAAAAGCTATCTGGTCATTGAGCGTATCGTAAGTGCCTGCAAGCAGACCGGCGCCGAGGCGGTGCATCCCGGCTACGGCTTTCTTTCGGAGAACAAGGAGTTCCAGAAAGCCCTGGCCAAGGAAAAGATCGTATTCATTGGGCCCGATGCGCCCGCGATCGAGGCCATGGGCGACAAGATCGCCTCCAAGAAGCTCGCCGAAAAGGCCGGGGTTTCGATCGTTCCGGGATATCTCGGCGTCATCAAAGATGTCGCTGAGGCGAAGAAGATTGCCAAGCAAATCGGTTATCCGGTGATGCTGAAAGCTTCCGCCGGCGGCGGCGGCAAAGGCATGCGTATCGCCCGGTCCGAATCGGAAATCCAGGAAGGCTTCGAACGCTCCCGGTCCGAGGCCAAATCGTCCTTCGGCGACGATCGCATGTTCATTGAGAAATACATCGAACAACCGCGTCATATCGAGATTCAGGTCATCGCCGACCGCCACGGCAATACGCTCTACCTGCATGAGCGCGAATGCTCGATCCAGCGCCGCCATCAGAAGATCATCGAAGAGGCGCCGAGTCCGTTCCTGAATCCCAAGACCCGCAAGGCCATGGGCAAACAGGCGGTCAAGCTCGCCAAGGCCGTGAACTATGTCAGCGCCGGGACCGTGGAGTTCATCGTCGACCGTAAAAGAAAATTTTACTTCCTGGAGATGAACACTCGCCTGCAGGTGGAGCATCCGGTGACCGAGCTGATCACCGGCCTCGATCTGGTCGAACTGATGATCCGCATTGCTGCCGGCGAGAAGCTGCCCGTCAAGCAGAGAGGCATTCGGATCAACGGCTGGGCACTTGAGTCCCGAATCTACGCCGAAGACCCCTATCGCAACTTTCTGCCGTCCACGGGCCGGCTGAGGCGCTACATCCCCCCCACGGAGAACGCCAACATCCGGGTCGATACCGGCGTGCAGGAGGGCGGCGAGATCAGCCTGTTCTACGATCCGATGATCGCGAAGCTGTGCAGCTGGGGTAAGGACCGCGCCGCCGCGATCGCCTATATGCGGGCGGCGTTGGACGCATATTATATCCGCGGTGTCTCGCACAACATTCCGTTCCTCGCCTCGGTCCTCGGCAAGAAACGGTTCGAGGAGGGCGAACTCTCTACGGATTTTATCGCCGACGAATATCCAGATGGCTTCTCGAACAAGGATATATCCGCCGAGGACCCGGCGATCCTGGTGGCGGTCGCGGGCGTTGCCCACCATGCCACGGTCAGTCGAGCGGTAACGATCTCGGGGCAGATCCCGGGCCACGGCCGCAAGGTCCCTGACCATTGGGTCGTGATCGTCACGACCGACGCCGGGAGTCAGGAGTTTCCAATCTGGCTCTCGCAGGAAAAGACCGTCGACAGCGCGGGTATCGTTAGCGCGACGGTTAGGGTCAGCGCTGGGTCGAGCCCGAAGGCGGTGCGAAAAACCTTACAACTCAACGGCGCCTGGCACCTGGCCGCGCCGCTGTTTATCGGCGACGCCAACGGCAAGGCTGTAACCGTACAGATCGAAAAGCGCCCGGTCGGATATCGGCTGTCTCACGCCGGCACGCGCATGGACGTATGCATCTACACGCCGCGCGAGGCCGAACTCGTCCGCCGGATGCCCCGTAAACTGCCGCCGGACCTCTCGAAATACTTGCTCTCGCCCATGCCGGGCCTGCTGGTTTCCTTGGCCGTCAAAGAGGGCCAAGTCGTCAAGACCGGCGAGACGCTGGCTGTGGTCGAGGCCATGAAGATGGAAAACGTCCTCAGGGCCGAACGCGACGGCACGATCAAGAAAATCCTTGAACGCGCCGGCGCATCGCTGGCCGTCGACCAGATCATTCTCGAATTTGCGTGAGCGTTACGGTGGACGGTACGACCACAACCATGCGCTTGGTGATCCGGGGCAGGGTGCAGGGCGTGGGTTACCGCGCCTGGTGCATGCAAACGGCGCGGCGGCTGGGAGTGTCCGGCTGGGTGCGAAATCTCGCCGACGGTTCGGTCGAAGCGTTCGCGCACGGCCCGGCGGTTGCGGTGGAATCCTTTGTCGGCGCCTGCCAGGCCGGGCCGCCGCTCGCGCGCGTGACCGCGGTGGATACGACCAAGCTGGATGCGCCGGCGACGACTCCCGAAGGGTTCCGGCAGGTGCCGACCCATGATTGTTGAGAGTAAATTCCCGCCCTACGCTTACATTTCACCCTGACAGGGGCTCATGGACCGGCGCATGCCCATCATCTTCTTCGGGCACGGCAACCCGATGAACGCCTTGCAGCGGAATTCCTACACCGAGGCCTGGGCCGAAATCGGATCGGCGATGCCGCGGCCGCGGGCGATCGTCGCGGTATCCGCCCATTGGTACGTGCCCATGACCGCCGTGACGGCGATGGCATCGCCGCGAACCATCCACGATTTCGGCGGGTTCCCCGCGGAACTCTCTCAGGTGCGCTACGCCGCGCCCGGCGCGCCCGAGTTAGCCGCGCGGGTCCAGCAGCTGCTCGCGCCGGTACCGGTTGTCAGCGACCACGACTGGGGCCTCGATCACGGCACGTGGTCGGTCTTGTGCCACGTCTTTCCGCGCGCCGATATTCCGGTGATTCAACTCAGCATCGACGTGCGCAAATCGCCGGCCGAGCACCATGACATAGGTCGGCGGCTTCGCACCTTGCGCGACGAGGGCGTTCTAGAGCATCGAGCGTTTAATCGGGCGCATATCCGGCGGCTTTGAGATAGTTCCAGCATTCTTCCTGTGTATAGAGGTCGCAGATGTCGCCGATTGCTTTCCAGAGCGCGTCGATGGTTCTTGCGCCGATACGCCTAAGGTGAGCTTTGAGCTTGGCAAAAGCC
>CAMDRB010000002.1 GCA_945906455.1 Caenispirillum bisanense | reverse complement strand
AGCATGCCATGCGAAAGGCCATGGGCCGCAGCGTCGATGAAGTTCACGATGCGCTCGCAACGACGCTCGGCACCATCACTCCAACCGAGTGCTCAAATTACTTCCGGGAGGCCGGCTATAGTTCTATCTAAACGCAACACGCTCTAGGGACTGGGGCAGTGGGGCAGTGAATTGCGGGGATAAGTGACGAGGCAAAAAAAAACAGCGCCCGGTGTGGGGGGACACCGGGCGCTTAACGGAGTGCCCGAAATGGTAGGGGAACCATTTTCCGGGCGGCGTCTTTCATCATTGCGACGGCGACGCTTGTAGTCATCTATATAGGACGGGTTTGGGGTTTCGCAAAGCCGCTCTAGGTTGCATAACCGCCATGCGGCCAGCGCACGACCGCTTACATGCAATATTGATAAGATAAAACAACGAATTATAGCTTGAACACAAGATCGTGATCGAACCCGAGGAAAAGGCCTTTTGACCCCCCTGGCCGGGCGTCTACTCGCGGCCTCCGCTCTTGCGGGGCTGGTAGCGAAAAAGCTCGCGATCGAGCGCCACGCCGGACTTGGCCTCGAACAATGTCACCGAGACTTCCTTGTTCTGAGCGTCGAGGACCCGCCACTGGCGAAGCTCAAAGGGCGCATCGCTGAACACGAGCGTGAGCCGCCCGGCGGAAGAATCCTTGGCCATGGTCGCGGTGATCTCGACAATGCCCGGTCCCAGCTTCACGCCGCCCAGTTTCACGGCCGGGTCGCTGAAGGAAAGATTGTCCTTGAGCAAGATGCCGGCGGGCGTGTCATCCAAATCAATATGGCTGGCGTCGTTCATCTCGGTATCGACGTAAATCAGAAACGTGCCATCGGCCACCAAGAACATCGGCGTCGGCGGATCGTAAACCAGACGCATACGGCCGGGGCGTGCCAGATAAACGTCGCCTTCGACACTCTTGCCGTCCGGATTGACCTGCAGGAACCGCGCCTTCAGCGTCTTGATGGCGTTGAGGTGGTCCTCGGCTTTTTTGACCGCGGCGCTTTCATCCGCGGTCAAGGCGAAGGCCTGCGATGCCAAGGTCATGGCCGCGATAACTGGCAGGAGCAGCAGAAATTTGCGCAGCATGGCAACCGTCCAGCTAAGGCCCGGCTTTCCTAAAAACCGCGTCAAGAAGGTAGAGCAAGCCAAGCGCCAAGGCTACATCTCATGGGACTGCGGCATTAGGATTTCGCGTTTGCCAACATGATTGGCCCGGGAAATCATGCCCTGCTGTTCCATCTCCTCGATGATTCGCGCCGCCCGGTTGTAGCCGATCTGCAAGTGGCGTTGGATGAAGCTGGTTGATGCTTTGCGTTCGCGCGCAACCACAGCAACGGCTTGGTCGAACAAGCCGTCACCGGTTGATGTATTCCCGCCTTGAAGTCCGCCGAAGCCGGGCACATCTTCAAGATCGTCCTCCTCGGTGACGGCATCGACATAATCGGGCTCGGATTGCGCGCGGAGCTGCGTTGTCACCAGCTCGACTTCCTTATCGCTGACAAACGGCCCATGGACGCGGGTAATGCGCCCGCCCGCGGCCATGTACAGCATGTCGCCCTGACCGAGCAGTTGCTCGGCGCCCTGCTCACCCAGGATGGTGCGACTGTCGATCTTGCTGGTGACCTGGAAGCTGATGCGTGTCGGGAAGTTGGCTTTGATCGTGCCGGTAATCACATCCACGCTTGGACGCTGCGTCGCCATGATGACGTGAATGCCGGCAGCGCGCGCCATCTGCGCTAGGCGTTGCACCGCCGCCTCTACGTCCTTACCGGCCACGATCATCAGGTCGGCCATCTCGTCGATGATCACGACGATGTAGGGCAGCGGCGTCAGATCCAGATCCTGTTCCTCATAAATTGGCTTTCCGGTTGTTGGCTCGAAGCCGGTCTGGACCGTGCGCTTCAGTTCCACGCCCTTCTTGGCGGCCTCCACCAGGCGCTGGTTATAGCCGGCGATGTTGCGCACCGACAGTTGGCTCATGGCGCGGTAGCGATTCTCCATCTCGCGCACCACCCACTTCAGCGCCATCACCGCCTTGCCGGCTTCAGTCACCACCGGCGCCAGTAAGTGCGGAATACCGTCGTATACCGAGAGCTCAAGCATTTTCGGATCGATCATGATCAGGCGCACGGTCGCCGGGGTATTGCGGTAGAGCAGCGACATGATCATGGTATTGATGGCGACCGACTTGCCCGAACCGGTGGTGCCGGCCACTAACAGGTGCGGCATGCGCGCAAGGTCGGCGTACACCGGCGCGCCGCTGATGTCCTTGCCCAAGGCCAGAATCAATTTGCCGTCGCTCCGCTCGAATTCTTCGGCCGCCAGCTGCTCGCGCAGGTAAACCGTCTCGCGCGTGGCATTGGGCAGTTCAATCCCGATAACACTTCGACCGGGCACCACCGCGATGCGCACCGCCACCGCGCTCATCGAACGGGCGATGTCATCGGCCAACGAAACCACGCGTGAAGTCTTAGTGCCCGGCGCCGGCTCAAGCTCGTAGAGCGTGACGACCGGGCCGGGGCGAACTTTGGTGATCTGCCCTTTGATGCCAAAGTCGTCGAGCACCGATTCAAGCATGCGGGCGTTGCTCTCAAGGGCCTCGCGGCTAATGACTTTGCCGATGCGTTCCGGCGGTGCGGATGTCAGACTCTCAAGGTGCGGCAACTCGAATCCCTTGCTCGCCGCCGGCAACAGATTTCCCTGGCGGGCTTCCATTTCACGCTTCGAAGGTTTAGCGGCCTTGGCGCGCGGAGCCACAACCGGGTCCGTGGTCCGCGGTCGCTCGATCTCAAAGGCCTCACGGGCCACCGCGGGCTCGTCGGCGGCATCCGCCATGGGCGCCGTCGGCGCTTCAATCTCGCGGTCGATTTCAATCGCGGGCTCTTTCCGCAGGCGTTTGATAGGGGCTTCTTCCGTCGGGCTGGATGTGCGCGTGAACATCGCAGCCATCAGCGCGATCACGGCCCGCGCGCCTTCGCCAATCATGGTGCGTGCCAAACCCATCAAGGCTTGGGCGAAGCGAAAGCCCAGCTCCGCCACCGTCGCGGACTTCAAAGTCATGGCCCAGAGAGCCGCGATTGTGCCGACCACGCCTGAAGCCGCAGCCAGAAACAGGCGCAGACCGTCGGCCGCAAGCGGATCAAGGCTGCGCACAATTCCGTCGTGACGCGCCACCAGCTCGAGCAACACTTGGCCCGTCATCCCGCCCAGGCCTGCGGTGATTGGCCAAACCGCAGGCGCTGGAACAGCTTCAAGGCCGGTTGCGATCAGTAACGCCGCGGCGACCCCAGCCAATGTGCGTAGCCACAACCATTGCACGGTCTCGGCACGCATCAGGCGCACACCCCAGGCGAGGGCGACCAGAACGACGGCGCTTGCCGCCAGTCCGACGGTTTGCAAGGCCGCATCGGCAAGCATGGCGCCAGCGAGCCCAAGGCTGTTTTCCGGGGCGGTGTTGGTCGCGGTATTGAGCGAAGGATCTGTCGGCGCGTAACTCGCCAGCGCCAGAACTATGCCCAAGCTGGCCAGCGCGACGCCCGAGCCGGCGACGAACATAGCGCTGCGCTTTAACGTGGCGGCCCAAGCCGGAGGCAGGAAGGGAACATTCTGGACGCGGACGGCAGTGTTCATGGTCTTAATTCCTTACTGAGGAAGGCTAGTGCGAGCGACGCCGAGAAGCGTCTGTTTCATACGGGTAAGCGCTTCAGCGGTGCGCTCACGGTCGTGGACAAGGGCGACGCGGATATACGACCGGCCAGGATTGTCACGGCCTTGGCTGGTGGCGCGCGCCAGGTATCCGCCCGGCAGCACTTTGACTCCAGCCTCGCGCCAGAGTGCCTTGGCAACCGATTCGCCGTCGCCGACGTCGAGCCACAGAAAAAATCCGCCAGCCGGCCGATAAAATCCGAAACTATCGCCAAATATGCCCGCAGCGTCGTCCGTCTTGGCCCGGTAGAGGCGACGGTTATCCGCCACATGATCCTCGTCGCGCCACAGCGCGGCGGCCGCGGCCATGACCGGCAACGGCTGCACGGCGCCACCATGAGCGCGCAATTTCGAGAACCTGGCGATCAGTTCAGCGTCGCCGGCGACGAAACCCGCGCGCAATCCCGGCACACTCGAACGCTTCGAGAGGGAATTGAAGACCAGCACATTGCTGAGACCTTCACCGAGGACGGCGCAGGCCTCCAATGCACCCGCCGGCGGCGCGTCGGCGTAGATCTCCGAATAGCACTCGTCGGACACCAGCACGAAGTCGTGCTTGCGCGCGAGCCGAATGGCGTCCTTGAGGAGATCAAGACTGGCGACCGTGCCTTGGGGATTGGCGGGTGTGCAAAGATAGGCCATGGCGCAGCGTTCAAGATCGCCGCTCGCGACACCGGCATAGTTGGGCAGGAATCCGCTGGCCTTGGCGGCGGGCACGAGGATCGGATCGGCACCGCTCATCACTGCCGCCCCGAAATAGACTTGGTAGAACGGATTGGGCATGAGCACGGTTGGCGTGCGGCCGTTCTTCTGTGGCGGCACGCAGAGTTGCGCAGCCATGAACAAAGCTTCGCGGCTTCCGGCAACCGGCAAAACATGACGATCGGGGTCGAGAAAACCGCTCGGGAGGCCATAACGCCGCGCGCACCACGCCGCGACGGCGGCGCGATAGTCGGGCGATCCGGACGTCGGCGGATATTTGCCCCAATCATGAGGGTTCTGGGCCAGGACCTTGAAAAGCAAATCCGGCGGTGCGTGCTGGGGCTCGCCGATGGACATAATGACCGGGCTAACGCCGGGCGGCGGCTCGATACCCGCGAGCAGCGCCGCGAGGCGCTGAAATGGGTATTCGGTCAGCCCATCCAAGCGAGTGTTGTACATTCCGAGCCTTTACGTTCGCCCCCCCTGGGTCCGGCAGGGACTTTCCAGCTGCACAGCACCGAGGCTTTGGGCCGAGGCTTCAAAGCCGAGTCGGGCGGCGACGGGCCAATCCTGGGCCAGCAAAGTATACGAAGGGTAAACGGAAGGCAAAAATAGCCTAATTTTCAGCGGTATCCAGGCGAATCTTGAGGATTTACCTAAGTTAAGGCTGCCCGGTCCAAAATGCCACATAATGCACTGAAATATATAGACTAAATGACCTTATAGACCACTAGGCCAGCAGCTCGCGCAAGACCGCGTTGAGGGCAAGGCGACCCTTGGGGGTTGCGACCAGGGCCTCCGGGGTTTCGATCAAATAGCCGTCGGCCTTGAGGATTTTTGCAGCGGCACCATCCACCAAATCCATAATTGGGCGTCCGGCCAAGCGGGCGAATCGAGCCTTGTCGATTCCTTCCGCGAGGCGCAGTCCGACCATCACCAGTTCCTCGGCGCGCGCTGCCGCCGTCAGAACTTGTTCTTCTTGGGTGCCGTGGCCCTGAGCCGCGACGCGCTTCAACCACAAAGCCGGGGCTTTGACCTGACGCGTGGCGCGCACACCGCCTTCGATGGTCAAGCGTCCATGGGCACCGGGACCGACCCCGACATAATCACCGCCGCGCCAATAGGTCAGGTTGTGCCGGCAAGCCGCGCCGTCTTTGGCATGGTTGGAAATCTCGTAGGCCGGATAGCCGGCACGCTCACAAAGTTCTTGCGTGGCGTCATAGAGCGAAGCGCCCGAATCCTCACCGGGTAAAACAAACGCCCCGCGGGCATGGGCATCGAACATCGCCGTGCCCGGCTCCATGGTCAGTTGGTAAAGCGA
The DNA here is from genome assembly GCA_945906455.1 of Caenispirillum bisanense. GTDB lineage: Bacteria > Pseudomonadota > Alphaproteobacteria > Rhodospirillales > Rhodospirillaceae > SHVO01. Next base: position 49,917 of record CAMDRB010000002.1, on the reverse strand, counting down.
AAGATGGCTGATGCCGTGATCGGCCACCTCACCGAGCGCTTCGCCGAGTTCCGCGCGCCACTTTTCGATGGTTTGGCCGGGACGCGCATAGATCAAGTCAAAGGACACACGCGGGAAAATTTTCGCCGCGGTCCGCCAGGCTCGGCGCGCTTCTTCGACGCTATGACGCCGTCCCAAGAACTGCAGGTCACGCTCGTTTAAGGACTGCACGCCCATCGAAAGCCGCGCGACGCCCGCGGCGCGAATCGCGGCGAAGCGCTCGGCATCGACGCTTCCGGGATTTGCTTCCAGAGTGATTTCCAGATCGTTGCTGGTGCGCCAGTGGCGACGCGCCGCGTCAATCAGGTCGGCGATGGTCGCGGGGTCCATGAGCGACGGCGTGCCGCCGCCAAAAAAAATGCTGGTTAAGATGCGCCCCTGGGTCCGCCCTGCGTAGAATTCCAATTCCCGCAACAGGGCCTCGCGCCAAACATCCTGGTCGACACTTTCAACAACGTGGCTGTTAAAGTCGCAGTAGGGGCACTTGGAGAGGCAAAAAGGCCAGTGGATATAAAGTCCAAAACCTTCGTCGCCTTGAACCGCCTCGTGGCCTTGAATCGGCTCGTCGTCTTGAATCGCCGGAGTCATCGAAAACAGGCCGCCACCAACTGCCGGAAAGCATCGGCGCGGTGGCTTATGGCGTGTTTGGCATGGGGTTCCATCTCGGCGAAGGTGACGGCATGACCATCGGCGATAAAGATTGGATCGTAGCCAAAACCCTGGGTGCCGCGGGGCGGAAAGCTCAACTGGCCGGTCACTTTGCCTTCGAATGTCTCACAATAACCATCGGGCCAAGCCAAGGCCAAAGCGCACACAAAGCGTGCCCGGCGGTCCGGCTTGCCGGTCATTTCTTGTTCGATGCGCGCCATCGCCACGCCGAAATCCCTGGAAGGTCCCGCCCATCGTGCGGAGTAAATTCCCGGCGCGCCGTCCAATGCATCTATGCACAAGCCCGAATCATCGGCCAGCGCTGGAAAGCCCGCGGATTTCGCGGCGGCCACGGCCTTGAGTTCGGCATTGGCAATAAACGTAGCACCGGTTTCCTCCGGTTCCCGGAGATTCAAATCGTGGGCTGAGACGACGTCGGCGGCGAAGGGTGCGAGGAGCTCGCGGATTTCGCGGACCTTCCCGAGGTTGTGGCTAGCGACCGTCAACCTGCCACCGGTGAAGTGCCGGCGCTGCACGTTTACAGTCCGGCCTTCAACAATGCCGCGCGCTGCAGGCCAACCAGATGTGCGATCCCGGTTTTGGCGAGTTCGAGCAAGGCAAGGAATTCGGATTCCGCGAACGGGTGATCCTCCGCCGTGCCTTGGATCTCGACGATTTTGCCCGAGGCCGTTAACACGAAATTGGCGTCGGCCTGCGCCTTCGAGTCCTCGGCGTAATCCAAGTCCAAGACCGCGGTTCCTTGGTAAAGTCCGCAACTGATAGCGGCGACAGGTTCGCGCAACGGAATCTTGCTGATCGCCCCAACGCGCTTCATGGTGGCGAAGGCTTGGTGGAGTGCGAGGTAGGCACCGGTGATGCCTGCCGTGCGGGTGCCGCCGTCGGCCTGAATCACATCGCAATCGACGCGCACCTGAATTTCTCCGAAGCCGCGAATATCAGTCACCGCGCGCAAGGCCCGCCCGATCAGGCGCTGAATCTCTTGCGTACGGCCCGACTGGCCGCCCTTGGCGGCTTCGCGCGGCATACGGGTATTGGTGGCGCGCGGCAGCATGCCGTATTCCGCCGTCACCCAGCCCTTGCCGCTGTTCTTTAGCCAGGGCGGGAGCTGCTCCTCGACGGAGGCGAGGCAAAGGACGTGGGTATCGCCGAACTTGACCAGACAGGAACCCTCGGCGTGCTTGCTGACGCCCAGTTCGAAACTCACGTCCCTGAGCGCGCTGGGGCTGCGTTTCGACGGGCGTCCGATGAAGCGATCAGTGTTCATGGCGAGTATGGGGGCATGGCGGGTATCCGGTGTTGAGGCCAGGGCGGGGGCAATCAGGAACCGCCGGAGCCTCGTCTAACACCCCCTTCGGGCAGGGTCAAAGCAGCGCCGGCCGCCTGGTTTATGCCCTGGGGCGGGTGCATTGACGGACCCGGCTTCGCGGCTTACATAGCGGGCATCCACATGACATATGTTCGCTGCCATCGGTCAGAACACACATGATCGCCGCCAACGCTCACGGTGTCGTCGCCTTGAACGAACGGTCGCGGGAAATCTTCCGTCACATCGTCGATGCCTATGTGGAAACCGGTGAGCCGGTCGGATCCCGGACGATCGCCCGCAAGTTGAATGGCGCCCTGTCGCCGGCCTCCATCCGCAACGTCATGGCGGACCTCGAATATTCCGGCCTGCTCTTTGCTCCCCACACCTCCGCCGGCCGCCTACCGACCGAGGCCGGCTTGCGCATGTTCGTCAGCGGCATCCTCCAAGTCGGAGGGATAGATGCCGAGGAGCGCCGGACGATCGACGCCCACTGCCAAGCCGCCGGGCGGTCGTCCGAGGATGTGCTGGCGCAGGCCACCGGCACGCTCGCGGGCCTCGCCCAGTGCGCCAGTCTGGTCCTTGCCCCCAAGATTGAATCGCCGCTTAAGCACATCGAAATCGTCAATCTAAAACCCGGTCGCGCGCTGGTGGTTATGGTCAATGAAAGCGGCGTCGTGGAAAACCGCTTGATCGACGTACCCCCGGACCTGCCGCCCTCGACGTTGATCGAGGCCGGGAACTATCTCGCCGCTCATCTGGCCGGCAAAACCATCGCCGAGGCCGCGACCGACATTCTCGCCGACCTCAACTCGCGCCGCGCGCAGCTCGATGAACTCACGGCCAAGGTTGTCAAAGCCGGGCTTGCCACCTGGAGCGGCCAGGCCAATGTCGGCGGACGCGATGCCGCGCTGATCATCAAGGGCCAATCGAATCTGCTCAACAACGTCACGGCGATCGAAGATCTTGCCAGCATCCGCCATTTGTTTACGGTGCTGGAGGCGCGTGAACAAATGCTGCGCGTGCTTGACCTGGTTGGCCGCGGCGAAGGCGTGCAGATTTTCATTGGCGCGCACAACGAACTTTTCGGCATGGCCGGGTGTTCGATGGTGGTGGCACCCTTTCAGAACGCGCGCGAACAGATCGTCGGCGCCATCGGAGTCATCGGCCCAACGCGCCTCAACTACGCCCGCATCATCCCGATGGTGGATTACACGGCAAAGCTTGTCGGGAGAATGCTCGAACAATAGCTCATCCAATTGTCCACCCGGTCCCAAAACCGCTTAATCGGATTTTAGAAAAAAGACTCAGAATCATGACGAACCCTGCACCCGAACCCGACGCTCCGCCCTTCGGCCCCTCAGCCGACGCTCCCTTCGAAGCGCCGCCCGCTGGAAGCGGCGCGCCGGGACCGAATCCCGAGGCACGCATCGCTGAGCTAGAAGCGCTTGTCGAAAAACTAAAGAATGAAAAGCTGCTGGCAGTTGCCGAAGCCGAAAATGCCGGCAAGCGCGCCGAGAAACGCATCGCGGACAACGCCAAGTACGCGGTCTCGAATATCGCCAGGGCCCTGTTGCATGTGGCCGATAATCTCGGCCGCGCCTTGCTCGCGGCCCCGCCCGGCAGCCGCGCCGCCAACGAGACCCTCAAGAATCTCGCTACCGGCGTCGAGCTGACGGAGAAGGAGTTGGAGACCGTCCTCGAGAATCAGGGCGTGCGGCGCATGAATGTGATCAATCAGCCCTTCGACGCCAACCTCCACAACGCCATTCAGGAAGTCGAAAATCCGGCTGTCCCCAACGGTACTATCGTGCAGGTTTTTCAAGACGGGTATATGATCCACGAGCGCCTTCTGCGCCCCGCCATGGTGGTGGTCTCCAAGGGTGGGCCGCGACGCGATGCCGGCGCGCCGGGAAATGCGAGCGGCCCGAGTGGCGCGAGCCCGACGGGAGTGAATACGACGATCTGAGACGCGATTTTTTAGAAGGGAGCGAAGCAATGACAAGACGGTTGATTGCCACCGGTGCCATGTTTGGAGCGGTGTTTGGCGTTGGACTCATTTCCCTGCCGGTTCCCGCCGGTGCCCAACAAACGCCCGGCACCCGGATCAAGATCGATCTCAACGCGCTAGCCAAACCTGGCGATACGCCCAGCAAAGCTAACCGCCCGATGATCATACCCAAGCCCGCCAATGCGACCTTGAATGTGCCGCCGGGGTTTGCCGTCAATGTCTTCGCCGAAAAACTCAGCCATGCGCGCAATATGAGCGTCGCCGCCAACGGCGACGTTATGCTCGCCGAACAAAATCCCGGCAAGATCACGCTGCTCCGCGATGCCGACGGCGACGGCAAGGCCGAACTCGTCACGACATTTGCCGATGGTTTCAGAACCGCCTACGGCATCGCCTTCGCGCGGGGCGCGGTCTACGTCGGTGACACCGTCGGCGTATGGCGCATTCCCTATACGCCTGGCGATACCGTGGCCCGGGAAAAGCAGACATTAGTTACGCCCGAAGGCAGCCTCGGCCCGGGCAGCGGCCATTCCACCCGCAACGTCAATGTCAGCCCCGACGGCACCAAGCTTTTGGTTTCCATCGGCTCCAACGGCAATCTAGGCGAAGAGCCGCTCCCGCGCGCGACCATCCAGGAATTCACGCTCGACGCGGCGGGCATGAAGGCAAGCAATCAACGGACCTTTGCCAGCGGTCTGCGCAATGCCGTCGGCACGGCGTTCTATCCCGGCACCACCGATCTCTACACCGTGGTCAACGAACGCGACACGCTCGGCGACGAACTTGTCCCCGACTATCTCACGCGCGTAGCGGACCAGGGTTTCTACGGCTGGCCCTACAGTTATCTGGGGCAGAACCGTCAGCAAGGCTTTGCCGATAAACGCCCCGACCTCGTGGTCAAGGCGATCGTGCCCGACTTGCCGTTCCGCTCGCACTCGGCACCTCTCGGCCTCACCTTCTACAACGCGACCCAATTCCCCAGGGAATATCGGGGCGGCGCCTTTGTCGCGCTCCACGGCTCGTGGAACGCGGCCGACCCGCGCGCCTACTTCGTCGCTTATGTTCCGTTCGAGAACAAGCGGCCCCTCGGCGACTACATGATTTTCGCCAGTGGCTTCTGGCCTGTCAGCGGTGAGAAGGCGGAACTCTGGGGCCGCCCGGCAGGCGTTGCCGTCGCTAAAGACGGTAGTTTGCTGATCGCCGACGACGTCTCCAATACTATCTTCCGCGTGAGCTATACCGGGAAGTAGCCGAAATCTTCCGCCGATGACGATTCGGGTACTGACAGCGGAAGACACGCCGGCCCTCGAGGATTTTTTGACGCAGCGTTGGGCAGCGTCGATGATCTTGCGCTCGAATTTACGCGCGACGCCGATCGGCAGCGATGGGCCCTATGCCGGCAAATACGCGGCGCGGCTTGACGGCACCCGCATGCTCAGCGTGGCCGCTTACTATCCGCTGTACACAAACATCATTCTTCAAGCGCCCGAGGCCACGGCCGAAGTTGCCCGCGCGGCGACCGGGCAAAATAAGGTACTCGGAATTCTTGGTCCCTTGGATCAGGTGAAAACCACGATGGCCGCCTTCGGCCTAACGTCGGCGCGTATCGTAAAATCGGAAGTATTATATTCGCTCGATATTGCAAATATGCGCATGCCGCCGATCCGCGACTTACGCTGCCGCCTTGCAACTCCTGCCGATCTGGAAGTCATCGTACCGTGGCGGGTGGCGTACAATATCGAATCGTTACGCGCCGCCGATATCGCGGAGTCGCGTACCGCCGCCCAAGAAGAAATGGCGCGCCTCGTTCGGGAAGGTGCGGTCCATATTCTGGAGAACGACGGACCCGTTGCACTCGCCTTGTTCGCCTGCCGGGTACCTGGGGCCGTGCAGATTGGCGGCGTATGGACACCGCCTGCGTTGCGCGGTCGCGGCTATGGGCGCCGGGTCGTAGCGGCCGCGCTCAAGGCCGCGCAAGTGGCCGGCGTCACGCGCGCGGTTTTGTTCACCGACGACTCCAATCTGCCAGCGCGCAAAGCTTATGAGGCTCTTGGATTCGAGATCATCGGCGACTATGGCGTCGCCTTTTTCGAGGGCTAAAGCGCCTTCCTGAACGTCAGGCTGTAACGTCCGGTGACACCTTCGAGCGGGCTTGTGCCCGGATAAATTTTTCGCACGCCATGGAAGCGCATACGACTGGCACCGCCCATGAGCAGCACATCGCCGCTGCCGAGTTTGATCACTTCCGGCCGCTCGCGGCGGGCCATGCCGCCCACCAGGAAGTCGGCCGAATCGCCCAGGGAGACCGTGATGATCGGCTGGGAAAAATCCTTTTCGTCGCGGTCCTGGTGCAGACCCATTTTTGCTCCCGGACCGTAGTAATTGATCAGGCATGCGTCCGGGCAGAAGTCCGGCCACGGACTTTGCATGGTAAGCCTCTGAATCAATTCAGTGAATTCGGTGGGGATCGGCGGCCAGGGCCGGCCTGTACCCGGGCAATTGGGCTGGTAACGGTAGCCTTTGGTATCGCTCCACCACCCGACCTGTCCACAGTTGGTCATGGCCGCTGAGGTCAGGCCGCCGCCTTTGACGCGAGCTTGTGCGGGCGGTTCCGCCCGCAGGACCCTATCCAAGGCAGCCAGCAGGCGCTGCTGACCCGGCAGATCTGCCGCCCCGACCAGCAAAATAATCCCGTCCGGTACGACCGGCGGCAGATCAGGTTGGGGGAAAAGCAGCTCCATGGACTTTAACCTAGGCAAATCGGAGCTCACGCACTGGCCGAAACCCGAAATTTCGTGCCCGGAAGCTGATTTTATGCCCCAAATTCCCGCAAATTCACCGGCAAAAAGAATCACCTAGGCGTTGCAGCCCGGAATGCCCCCCCTTATATACCGCCCCAGAGCAACTATGACGCCGGCGTGAGGGGACACCGCCCGTCTCCGCCGTCTCACGACATATGTCTTAATCCTGGGGATATCCCGTGCGCCTTCCGGGGCTCTCGATGTCTGCCGCTGAAAAGAGGACGTAGATATGGCTAAAGTTATTGGGATCGATCTCGGCACAACAAATTCCTGCGTCGCGGTGATGGAGGGCAAGAGCGCCCGCGTCATCGAGAACGCCGAGGGTGCCCGCACCACGCCCTCGCAGGTGGCCTTCACCGAATCAGGTGAACGCTTGGTTGGCCAGCCCGCCAAGCGCCAAGCCGTGACCAATCCCGAAGCGACACTGTTCGCTATCAAGCGCCTCATCGGACGGCGCAGCGACGACCCCATGGTCGAAAAAGACAAGAAACTCGTGCCCTACAAGATCCTCAAGGGCGATAACGGCGATGCCTGGGTCGAAGTGCGCGGCGAAAAGTATTCGCCCAGCCAAGTTTCCGCGTTCATCCTGCAGAAGATGAAAGAGACCGCCGAATCCTATCTCGGCGAAAAAGTCACCGAAGCCGTGATCACCGTTCCGGCTTATTTCAACGACAGCCAGCGCCAAGCCACCAAGGATGCGGGCAAGATCGCCGGCCTCAATGTGCTGCGCATCATCAATGAACCGACGGCAGCAGCGCTCGCCTACGGCATGGATAGAAAAGGCTCGGGCATCATCGCCGTCTATGACTTGGGCGGCGGCACATTCGATGTGTCCGTGTTGGAAATCGGCGACGGCGTTTTCGAGGTAAAGTCCACCAACGGCGATACCTTCCTAGGCGGTGAGGATTTCGACGCGCGTATCATCGACCATCTGGCCGACGAGTTCAAAAAAGATGCCGGTATCGACCTGCGCAAGGACAAGTTGGCGCTTCAACGCTTAAAGGAAGCCGCCGAAAAGGCCAAGATTGAGCTTTCCAGCTCGGTGCAGACCGACGTAAATCTGCCGTTCATCACGGCTGACGCCTCGGGTCCGAAACACCTCAACATCAAACTTACCCGCGCCAAGCTCGAAGCCCTGGTGGATGACCTCATCCAGCGCACCGTTGAGCCCTGCAGGAAGGCACTCAAGGACGCCGGCCTCAAGGCCAGCGAGATTCAAGAAGTCATCTTGGTCGGCGGCATGACCCGCATGCCCAAGGTTCAGGAAGTCGTAAAGCAGTTCTTCGGCCGCGAACCGCACAAGGGCGTGAACCCGGACGAAGTCGTGGCGTTGGGCGCGGCCATTCAAGGCGGCGTTCTGAAGGGCGACGTCAAGGACGTGTTGTTGCTGGACGTCACGCCGCTGTCGCTGGGCATCGAAACGTTGGGCGGGGTGTTCACCCGACTGATCGAGCGCAACACCACGATTCCCACGCGCAAGAGCCAGGTATTCTCGACGGCCGAGGATAGTCAGAACGCCGTGACGATCCGTGTATTCCAGGGCGAACGCGAAATGGCGGCCGACAATAAAATGCTCGGCCAGTTTGATCTCGTCGGTATTCCTTCGGCGCCGCGCGGTGTGCCGCAGGTGGAGGTTACCTTCGATATCGACGCCAACGGTATTGTCAACGTCTCGGCTAAGGACAAAGCCACCGGCAAGGAACAGCAGATCCGCATCCAGGCCTCGGGGGGTCTATCGGAGGCCGACATTCAGAAAATGGTCAAGGACGCCGAAGCCCACGCGGAAGAGGATAAAATCCGTCGCGCCGCTGTGGACGCCCGCAACCATGGCGATGGCCTGATACACTCGACCGAGAAAAGCCTGAAGGAACACGGCGACAAGATCCCCGCTGCCGATAAGGCCGAGATTGAAGCCAAACTCGCCGAGGTGAAGGCTGTGCTCGATTCCGGCGATGCCGAGAAAATCAAGAGCGCGACCGACGCCTTGATGCAGGCGTCAATGAAAATGGGTGAAGCCATGTACAAGCAAGATCCGGCCGCGGCGGCCGCAGCGGGTGCTGCCGGCGCCGACGAGGGCGAAGCCAAGGACGACGACGTGGTTGATGCCGACTTTGAAGAAGTCGACAAGAACAAGAAATAGGCGCTGACTCGATCTAGATTCCTTCCCGGCGCGGGTGAATCTCCGCGCCGGATAAGAAGGCCTCTAAATTAATACGGAGCGTCGCTAACCAATGGCCGCAGCGAAGAAGTGTTACTACGAAATTCTCGGCGTTGCCAAAGGCGCTTCGGGCGACGATCTCAAGAAGTCCTATCGCAAGCTCGCCATGGATTTTCACCCGGACCGCAATCCGGGAAACAAAGATGCCGAGCACAAATTTAAGGTCTTGAGCGAGGCTTACGAAATCCTCCGCGACGAGCAAAAGCGCGCGGCCTACGACCGCTATGGCCATGCCGCCTTCGAGCAGGGCGCCGGCGCCGGCGCCGGCGGTGGTTTCGGCTTCGAATTCGGCGCGGGCTTCGCCGACATCTTCGACGAGATGTTCGGCGACATGGTCGGTCGGCGCGGCGGCCGTGGCGGTCGCGGTCAGGCGCGGGGCCAGGACCTGCGCTACAATATGGAAATCTCGCTCGAAGAGGCCTTCCACGGCAAGAAGGCCTCGATCACCGTGCCGTCCAGTGTCACCTGCGACAAATGCAAGGGCTCCGGTGGCAAGGATGGCGCCGCGCCCGCGACATGTCCGGGGTGCAAAGGTGCGGGCAAGATCCGCGGTCAACAGGGATTTTTCACCGTCGAACGCGTTTGCGCCACCTGCCACGGCGGCGGGCAAGTGATCACTGATCCTTGTCCAAAATGCAGTGGCGCCGGGCGCACCCGCAAGGAAAAATCCCTCGAGGTCACGATTCCGCCCGGCGTTGAGGAAGGTACCCGCATTCGCCTCGCCAGCGAGGGTGAAGGCGGCCTGAGCGGCGCGCCCGCCGGAGATTTGTATATCTTTCTCGCGATTTCGCCCCACCGCATGTTTCAGCGCGACGGCGCCAATCTGTTCATGCGCATGCCCCTTCCTATGACCACGGCCACGCTCGGCGGCGAAGTTGAGATGCCGGTGGTGGATGGCTCGCGGATAAAGGTGCAAATCCCCAAGGGCTGCCAGAATGGCCACCGCTTCCGTCTCAAAGGCAAGGGCATGAGCGTGTTGCGCTCGACCGCGCGCGGCGACATGTTCCTGGAAGCGGCGGTCGAGGTGCCCGTCAATCTCACTGACAAGCAGCGCAAATTGCTTGAAGAGTTTGAGAAGGGTGGAGAAAGCGCAACCTACAGCCCCGAATGCACCAGTTTCCTTGCCAAGGTAAAGGACTTCCTGGGCGTGGCGACGGCGAAGTAGGCTGCCGCACAGCTTCGGCGCGGCTTGTCCGGGATGACAGTCGGGACTACGTTGCACCGCTTAGAGTGGTTGCACGCCGGAGCTTGTTATGAAAATCGGGATTGTCGGATGCGCGGGCCGCATGGGCCGGATGCTCATCCAGGAAGTGCTGGCGACGCCCGGCGCCGCGTTGGCCGGGGGCACCGAGCCGTCGGGCCCCGCCATCGGCCAGGACCTAGGCCTCCTGATCGGCGCGAAGGTTCTAGGCGTCGCGGTCACCAGTGATACCAGGGCGCTATTCGTCGCCAGCGACGTGCTGATCGATTTCACGGTGCCCGCGGCCACCAAGATTCACGCCGAACTCGCGGCGGCCACCGGCAAGGCCTTGGTCATCGGCACGACCGGCCTGGGTAACGACGTGCGTGCGGCCATCGCCGCCGCCGCTAAAAAAGCCGTGGTCATTCAAGCCCCCAATATGAGCGTCGGCGTCAACGTGTTGCTGGCACTGACTGAAAAACTCGCCGCCACCTTGGGCAGCGAATACGACGTCGAGATTCTCGAGATGCACCACAGGCACAAAGTCGATGCGCCCTCGGGCACGGCGCTGGGCTTGGGCGAAGCCGCGGCGTTGGGCCGCAGAGTCAATCTTAAAGACGTCGCACGGACAACCCGCGACGGCCAAGTTGGCTTGCGTCCCGCCGGCGAGATCGGCTTTGCGACTTTGCGCGGCGGTGATGTGGTCGGCGAGCATACCGTGATTTTTGCCGCCGGCGGCGAACGCATCGAAATCACGCACAAAGCTTCATCGCGCGAAATCTTCGCCAAGGGCGCCGTGCGGGCCGCGTTGTGGGCCAAAGGCCGCGCGCCGGGCCTTTATTCCATGCGCGATGTATTGGGATTAGGCTAATCCGCCATGAAGCCCGACAAGGTCGCGGAATTCTATCGTCGCCTCTGCGACCTCGAACCCTCACCCACGACCGAACTCAAATACACTAACCCCTATACGCTGTTGGTGGCGGTCGCCCTTTCGGCCCAGGCCACCGATGTCGGCGTCAACCGAGCGACCGGGCCGTTATTCGCAGGTGTCGATACGCCCGCGAAAATGCTGGCGCTGGGCGAGGCCGGCCTCAAAAACTACATCAAGACCATCGGCCTGTTTAACACCAAGGCCAAGAACGTGATGGCACTGTCGAAGATTTTGGTGGAGGAACACGCGAGCCAAGTTCCAGCCAGTCGCGAGGCGCTCGAACAACTTCCGGGCGTCGGCCGCAAGACCGCCAACGTCGTGCTCAACGTTGCTTTCGGCCAGCATACGATTGCTGTCGATACGCATATTTTTCGTGTCGGAAATCGTACCGGACTTGCGCCCGGTAAAAACCCGCGCGAGGTCGAGGACGGACTTGAAAAGGCCACGCCCGCCGAATTCAAGCAGCACGCGCACCACTGGCTGATCTTGCACGGACGCTACGTCTGCAAGGCACGTTCACCCGACTGCTGGCGGTGTGTTGTCAGCGATCTCTGCGCCTTTACGCCCAAGGTCGCGGCGCCCAATAGCCGAGCCGTCCGGAAAGGCGCGAAAAAAACCGCAAAGAAAATCGTGAAGGGTCGGCGGTAAGCGGGGTTAGAGCGAACAGCGATTATTCGGAATCGTGCGAGTCGCTCTAACCATTTGTCTGAGCATCGCGTTCTCCGAAAACCGGAAGTCCACTTTTCGGCGCGATGCTCTAGCTAATGGACTCGATCGTGCCCAGCAACCTGCCGCCGTTGGCCACGGCTATGGTCTTGTAGCTCACCGAACCTTTGACCACGCCGGACGCTGCGACTTCGAGATGCCCGTTGACCTTCAGTGTGCCTTCGCAGGTGCCGGCAATGACGGCGCTATCCACTTCGGCTGTTCCTTTGAAGGTGCCGTTGGCGGTGACGTCGATCGACTTAACCCCGCTCAGGGCCGCTTCTACCGTGCCTTCGATGATCAACTTCTCGCAGCCCGAGATCTCGCCGCTCATGCGGATCTGTTTGCCGATGACCAGGCGTTTGCCGTCGGCGTCGACATCCGCGCCGCGCACGGCGGTGAGGTTCGGAATATCGGCGACGCGCTTGGGAATCGCGGGTGCGAAGGCGGCCATGCGGTCCGTACTGAATCTGTCCGACATTGATTTTCCCTCGGCCTGTGAATTTCTAAAAAACGAATTGGTCTTGGATAATGGTTTGACGCTGAACGGCCGCAATGGCGGCCGCACCCGCGCGTGGTGAGCACCTTGCGACAATTCGATGCGCGGCGACGCGGCGCTCTCGTCGGCACTTACGGATACCTTGGCGTCTAGGGGGTTCTCAGCTTCCAACTTGGGTCTCGCTCCCATCTACCGGCACCGCCCGACGAAGCCGGGCCTCGGGCTGGACTCGGATTTGAACGCCCATCCTAGAACCCGCGCGTTAATAATTGAACTAGATTAGCAGCCTGCCCACGGCCTGCGGCGGCTTGTGGGCCGGGAATCAGCGGCTATACTCGCCGCGCTGAAATATTAAGCAAAAATATAAGGATAGGCTCATGGCTGAAGCGCGGTTTGACGTGGTCGGAATCGGCTCAGCCATTGTCGACATCCTCGCGCGCACCGACGAAGGCTTTCTCGCCGACAACGGCATGGTCAAGGGCACCATGGCGTTGACAACGGCCGCCCAGGCCAAAGCGATCTACGATCGCATGGGCCAGGCCGTGGAAATCTCGGGCGGTTCGGCCGCCAATACCATGGCCGGAATCGCATCTTTAGGCGGCAAGGCCTGTTTCATCGGCAAGGTCGGGGCCGATAAATTGGGTGAAATCTTTGCCCATGACATCAAGGCCACCGGCGTCGAATATGACGGCGGTGATCCGCGCCTGATACAGAAGCCGACCGCGACCTGTTTGATCCTGGTCACGCCCGATGGCCAGCGCACCATGAACACCCACCTCGGCGCTGCCATGGAACTGAACACCGCCGACATCGATGCCGAACGAATCGCTGCTGCCCAGGTCACCTACATTGAGGGCTATCAATGGGATACGTCCGGCGCCAAACAGGCCATCCGCAAGGCGTGCCAGGCCGCGAAAGGCGCGAAACGTCAGGTGGCGCTGTCGCTCTCGGACCCTTTTGTGGTCGATCGCCACCGCGACGAACTGCTGGCCCTGATCAAGGACGACATCGATATCCTGTTCGGCAACGAGGACGAGATCTTCAGCCTCTATCAGGCGTCCGACCTCGAGGGCGCCATCGCCCGCTTGCGCGAATCAAGGGTACTAGCCTCAATGACCCGCAGCGCCAAAGGCGCGATCGTGTTCGACGGCCAGACCACGATCGCCGTGGATGCCGCGCCCGTGGCCAAGGTGGTGGACACCACCGGCGCCGGTGATCTGTTCGCCGCCGGTTTCCTCTACGGTTATACCCACGGGCGTGATCTTGCCCACTGCGCGCGCATCGGCGCCATGGCGGCGGCCGAGGTCATCAGTCATATGGGGGCGCGACCGGAAACGTCGTTGCGCGAACTGCTGGTGAAACACGGGCTATAGAGCCGAAGAAATTTCAGCGGAAAAGGCGGAAAGCGGGTGTATTTATCGCTTATTGCCGGTTTCACCGCGCTGCACCTTGAACCGGACCCGTTTTTCAGTATATAGAGCCCGCAGCGAAGGGGCCGGGCGCTAGTTGCGCCCGGCTTTTATTTATCGGCCCTAAAACGTTACCTTGGAAGGTTGAGCCCGGCTCAATGAGCTCGGTTTGAACGGTAAGTCTATGGAATTGCGTAACATTGCCATTATTGCCCACGTTGACCACGGCAAGACCACGCTGGTTGACGCCTTCCTGAAACAGTCGGGTGCGGTCCGCGCCAACGCGCGCATGGAAGAATGCGCGATGGATTCCAACGATCTGGAGCGCGAGCGTGGGATCACCATCCTGGCCAAGTGTACGGCCGTCGAGTGGAACGGCGTAAAAATCAACATCGTCGACACCCCCGGCCACGCCGACTTTGGCGGTGAAGTCGAGCGCATCCTTTCCATGGTCGATGGCGTGGTCCTCTTGGTGGATTCCTCGGAAGGCCCGCTGCCGCAAACCAAATTCGTGTTGTCCAAGGCCTTACGTTTGGGTCTGCGCCCGATCGTCGTCGTCAACAAGGTCGACCGCTCGGACGCCCGGCCCCACGACGTGCACAACGAAGTCTTCGATTTGTTCGCAGCCCTTGAGGCCAGTGACGCGCAGCTCGACTTCCCGACGCTGTTCGCGGTCGGACGCGAAGGCTGGGCGGTGCGCGACCTGGAGAATGACGAACGCAAGGACTTGACGCCGCTGTTTGAACTCATCGTCAAACACGTTCCGGCGCCGAAACGGGACATCGCGGCGCCGTTCTCGATGCTGGCGACGACACTGGAATACGACTCGTTCTTGGGTCGCGTTCTCACCGGCCGCATTGAAACCGGCGTGGCCAGGATGTACATGCCGATCAAGATTCTAAATCGCGAAGGCAAGGTGCTGGAACAGGGCCGCGCCACCAAACTTTTGACCTTTAAGGGCCTCGAGCGGGTGCCGGTGGACAGTGCCGAAGCCGGCGACATCATCGCCATTGCCGGCCTGACCGAAGCCAACGTCGCCGATACCTTCTGCGCGCCCGAGGTCACGATCCCTCTGAAGGCCCGCCCGATCGATCCGCCGACGCTGGCCATGACGTTCTCGGTGAACGATTCACCCTTCGCCGGCTTGGAAGGCGACAAGCTGACGACGCGCGTGATCGGCGCCAGGCTGATGCGCGAAGCCCAAGGCAATGTCGCGATCAAGATTTCCGAGTCCGACCAGAAAGATGCCTACGAAGTCGCCGGCCGCGGTGAATTGCAGCTGGGCGTGCTGATTGAACAGATGCGCCGCGAGGGTTTTGAGCTCTCGATTTCGCGCCCGCGGGTGTTGTACCAAACCGACGAACAGGGCCGCCGCCTTGAGCCAATCGAGGAAGTCGTCATCGACGTCGACGAGCAGCATTCCGGCACGGTCGTTGATAAAATGTCCATGCGTAAGGCCGAGCTGCAGGAACTAAAGCCCGCAGGCGGCGGCAAGGTCCGGATCGTCTTCCTCGCGCCGTCGCGGGGCCTGATCGGCTACCACGGCGAGTTTCTGACCGACACGCGCGGCACCGGCGTCATGAACCGCCTGTTTCATGCCTATGGCCCCTACAAGGGCCCGATCGCCGCTCGCCGCCAGGGCGTGCTGATCTCCACCGATACCGGCGAAGCCAACACCTACGGCCTGTTCCATCTGATCGACCGCGGGCCGCAGTTCGTCACCCAAGGCACCAAGGTCTACATGGGCATGATCGTCGGCGAGCACACCCGCGACAACGATCTCGAAGTGAACCCCTTGAAGTCCAAGGCGTTGACCAACTTCCGTACGGTCATGAAGGACGACAAACAGGACCTGCCACCGCCGCGGGTCATGACCCTGGAGCAGGCCATCGCCTATATTCAGGATGACGAGCTGGTCGAGGTCACGCCCAAGGCCATCCGCTTGCGCAAGCGCCATCTCGATGCCAACGAGCGCAAGCGTATGTCCAAGGTCGCGGCGACCGGCTAAGCCGGTTCTTTCGCCACCCGGGATTCACTTCATACCTGGAGTATGCGACAACGGCCGCCATGGCTGACGTCGCTTTCGCACAACCCGCCTGGTTAAAAGCCCTCGGTGTCTATCTCGAGCGCCGCACCCTGGTCATGCTGGCCCTCGGATTTTCAGCCGGGCTGCCGTTCCTTCTCATTTTTGACACGCTTTCGGCATGGATGCGCGAATCCGGCCTCTCGCTGGAAGTCATCGGCTTTTTCAGCCTGGCGACGATGTCTTATGCCTTCAAGTTCCTTTGGGCCCCCTTGATAGACCGCACGACGGTCCCGGTATTGACTGCGTTGGTGGGACATCGGCGTGCATGGATGCTGGTGGCCCAGGCGGCGGTCACCACCGGCCTCGTCCTGATTGCGCTCTCCGACCCGGCGTCGAACCTGGGGTTGGTCGGGGTGTTCGCAGTACTGACCGGATTTTCATCCGCCACGCAGGACATTGTCATCGACGCCTGGCGTATCGAGGCCACCGGCGAAAGCGAGCAGGGCGCCATGGTGGCGGCTTATACCTGGGGCTACCGGATTGCTCGCATCGTCGCCGGCGCCGTGCCGCTGATTTTGGCTCAAGCCTACAGTTGGTCGATTTCCTACGGCGTCATGGCGGCTATGATGATCATTGGCGTACTGGCGGTGCTGCTGGCGCCGCGCGAACGCGCTCATGTCATACGGCCAATTCCCGATGGCGGTCTGCGGGCCCGGCCCTCGGCGGAGCGCGCCGAATGGCTTGCGCGCCTTTCCGTATTGGCGCTCGGGGCTCTGTTTCTCGGCTCAGGCCTCTCGGGCCGCGCCGATATTCTGGCGCTGATTCTTCCTCAAGGTATCGGCACCGCCGTAAAGGCGACCTGGATTGCTCCCGGGACCGGCGTGTGGTTCCAGTTGCTGGGCGTCCTGGCTGGCATTTTGCTGATCGGACTTGCAGCATGGCCGCTACCCGGCAAGCGCACCCGACCCGGGATTTTCCTCTTCCATGCCTTCGGCGAGCCCCTGGCGGATTTCTTTGGTCGCTATCGCGGGAGCGCCGGCCTGATTCTGGCGGCGATCTGTCTCTACCGACTCGCCGACTTTACCCTCAACATCATGAACCCGTTCTATATCGACCTCGGATTTTCGTTCACGGAAATCGCCGCAGTGCGCAAAGGTTACGGCACGGTCATGGCCATGATCGGCGTGTTCGCCGCCGGTTACGCCATCGCCCGCTGGGGTCTCATGCGGCCGCTGCTGGTGGGTGCGTTCGCCGGTCCCGTCAGCAATCTGGTCTTTGCCTGGCTTGCGACCCAAGGCCCCGATCTCGCCGCGCTGACGATCGCGATCAGTGTCGACAATGTTTCCGAAGGCTTCTCGGGCACCTGTCTGATCGCCTATATGTCGAGCCTCACCGCCGAGGGCTTCACGGCTACGCAATACGCGTTGTTTTCGTCGCTTTATGCCATTCCCGGAAAACTGGTCGGGTCTCAATCGGGACGGATCATCGAGGGTGCGGCGCGTTCCATAGAAACCGGTGGCATATTCGCGCCGGCGGTGAAGTTTTTTGATGGCGTGCCCGCGGCCACGTTGATCCAGAGCGCTACCAAGCTCGGCGTGGCCCCGGCGGCGCTTGGTGCCGGTTATTTGGTGTTTTTTGTCTATACCTTTGTGATCGGGCTCAGCGGGGTGCTGCTGACCTACATCGTTATGCGGCGGCAATCGGCAAGAACACCGTAAACGTCGCGCCTTTGCCGACCTCGCTCTCGATCACCAATGCGCCGCGGTGGCGGTTGGTGATGTGCTTGACGATCGCAAGGCCTAGGCCGGTTCCTCCCAGCAGCCGCGAGCGCGCGGTATCGACCCGGTAAAAACGCTCGGTCAGGCGCGGGATGTGTTCGCGCGCAATGCCTTCGCCGAAATCCCGGACGGAGATTTTGAGGCATGGCCCCTTACCGGGCATGGCCGGCGGGCGCGACTCCGAGATGTCGGCGGCGAGCTCCACGCGGCCCTGGTCGCCGCCATATTTCACCGCGTTGCTGACCAGATTGAGAAACACCTGACCCAGTTCACCGGCATCACCCTGAGCCGGCGGCAGGCCGGGTGCGACGATGATGGCGAGGGTTGTGCGCTGCTCCTTGATTGGGCGGTCGAGCAATTCGACCGTGGCCTGCAGCACGCCGCCAAGGTCAACGGTGTCCGTGGGCCTGGTATGTTCGCGCAGCTCGATGCGCGATAGTGACAACAGATCGTCGATCAGGCGGGTCATGCGATTGGCTTGCTTCAACATGATCTCGAGGAATTCCTCGCGCGCCTTGGGGTCGTCCTTGGCGGCGCTGCGCAGGGTATCGATAAAGCCCAATATACTTGTGAGCGGGGTGCGCAATTCATGGCTGGCGTTGGCGACGAAATCGGCGCGCATGCGGTCCATCTTCAGTCGCTCGGTCTGATCATGCAGGGCGACGATCAGCGCCGTGCCGTCGCGCGCCGTTGCGCTCAAGGGCACGATCAGGGCACCGAAGCTATGCTCGACGGGCCCCGGAAGCGTGAACTGAGCTTCAGTCTTGCGGTTCAGGGCCAGGGCCGTGTCGGCAGCCTCCAGAACCTTGGGATCGCGGATGACGCCGGCCAGATCGCGGCCCGCCAAGCGAGCCGCCTGAGGCTCAAGATCGAAAAGCTCGCGTGCGGCGGCATTGGTACTCACCACCCGGCGCTTACGATCCAAAAGGAAGAATGGATCGGGTAGACTATCGAGGATGTCCTGGCGCGATTTGGCCAGCGCGTCGGCCTCCTCGCGGCGGTCGGCCCAAAGTTTGCGCAAAGCCGTAAGGCCGCTCAGGAGTCGCTGGGCCGTGGTCGAGGTGTGCAGGACCGGAGCAGGCGCGTCCGGATTGGTCAGCAGTTGCTCGGCGTAGCGAATAACGCGGTCGAAGTCGGCGAGCCGCGTCAGCACGAGCGCGGCCATCAGCACAAATACCACCAAACAGGACGCGAGCGCCGCGACCCAGCTTAAGCGTCCGACCAACGCCAAGCCGAGAAGCACCGCCCAGGCTGGAAGGCATGGCCCTACGGCCCAAGCCGTCAGCCGGCGTAGGGCGGCGGGAGAGGATTGGTTCATGGATATGATCTAAAGCAACGTGGGTGTGCTGGCATGAGCTGCCATAAGCGCCATCTGTACGAGGTCGGAAACCGTCGCATCCATGTTGACGATCTGCACCGGCTTCGCAAGCCCGATCAACATCGGGCCAATGGACGTCGCCGCGCCGAACCGCTGCATCAGACGGGTGGAGATATTGGCCGTGTGTAAGCCCGGCATCACCAAGACATTGGCCGGGCCTGAAAGCGTGCAGAACGGATAGGTCAGGCTGCGGTCTATGGCCAGGGCTACATCCACATCCATCTCGCCGTCGAACTCAAACGTGATAGCGCCCTGGCGTGCGGACACATCGAGAAGACGTTTGGCATCACGCATGATGTCGGCCACCTCGCCCGGCGGATTGCCGAAATTGGAATAGGACAGCAGCGCCACTTTCGGCTCATGGCCCAGGCGCCGCACGGCGCCCGCGCTGGCGCTGGCGATATGGGCGACATCCTCCACGCTGGGCCGTTCGTGAACCGCGGTGTCGGCGATGAACAGCGTGCGTCCGCGGACGATTATCATGGTCAGGCCGAAGATTACTTCGCGTGGTTGACTGTCAATTACGCGCCGGACGTCTTTCAGGGCCGAATGATAATTGCGCGTCAGCCCCGTCACCATGGTGTCAACATGGCCGGAAGCAAGCATACAAGCCGCGAAAATATTGCGGTCTTGGCCAACCAGGCGCTCGCAATCGCGTTTCAGATGGCCCTGACGCTGCAGCCGCTTGTAGAGGAGATCGCAATAGGCCGCGAGATCCTGGGATTCGCGGGCATTGGCAATCGTGATGCCCTCTAAATCATCGGGCTTGATGCCGAGCTCGCTCAGTTTTTGCTCTATCCGGCGACGGCGGGCCACCAGCACAGCCTTGCCGTAGCCAACACTTCTGTAGGCGATGGCCGCGCGGATTGAGCGTTCTTCTTCGCCCTCGGCAAACACGACGGTGCGCGGCGATCGCTGTACCTCGGTGGCGATGGACTGCAAAGTAGCAACCGTCGGGTCCCGTCGCGCGGCGAGCTGGCGGCGGTAGGCTTCCATATCGGCGATTGGCTTGCGGGCGACGCCGGATTTCATCGCCGCCTCGGCCACGGCCGGCGGCACGGTTGAAATCAAGCGTGGATCGAAGGGCACGGGAATAATGTACTCGCGGCCGTATCGGAGGTGGCGTCCGGCGTAGGCCGCAGCCACTTCATCGGGCACATTTTCGCGCGCAAGATTTGCCAACGCGCGGGCCGCCGCCAACTTCATTTCTTCGTTAATCGTGCGTGCGCGCACGTCCAGCGCGCCCCGGAAAATAAATGGAAAACCCAGCACGCTATTGACTTGATTCGGGTAGTCCGACCGTCCTGTGGCCATAATGACGTCGTCACGCACTTCCGCTACTTCTTCAGGCGTGATTTCGGGGTCGGGATTGGCCATAGCGAAAATGATCGGGTCCTTGGCCATCCGCCTGATCATTTCGGATGTCACCGCGCCTCTTACCGAAAGGCCTATGAAAGCGTCGGCGCCGTCAAGCGCTTCAGCAAGTGTGCGCATTTTGGTTGGCACGGCATGGGCGGACTTCCATTGATTCATGCCGTCGGTGCGCCCCTGATAAATCACGCCCTTAGAATCGACCATAATGGCGTTCTCGGATCGCACGCCGAGTGCCTTCGCCAGCTCCAGACATGAGATGGCCGCAGCGCCGGCGCCGTTCAGCACCAGTTTAAGGTCGGACAGCTTGCGGCCGGTAAGATCGCAGGCATTGATCAGCCCGGCTGCGCAGATGATGGCGGTCCCGTGCTGATCGTCATGAAACACCGGGATGTCCATGATCTCACGCAGGCGGCTTTCGATGACAAAGCACTCGGGCGCCTTGATGTCTTCGAGGTTGATGCCGCCAAAGCTGGGGCCTAGGAATTTCACGGAATTGATGAACTCGTCGATATCACGGGTATCGATTTCAAGGTCGATGGCGTCGACATCGGCGAAGCGCTTGAACAGCACGGCCTTGCCTTCCATCACCGGCTTCGACGCCAGCGCGCCGAGGTCGCCCAAGCCCAGTACGGCGGTGCCGTTGGAGATCACCGCCACCAGATTGCCCTTGGCGGTGTAGTCGTAGGCCGTCCTGGGATCGCGGGCGATCTCAAGGCACGGGGCGGCGACTCCTGGCGAATAAGCCAGCGACAGATCGTGCTGCGTGATCAGCGGTTTGGTGGGCGTGATCTCGATCTTGCCGGGGCGGCCGTTGGCGTGAAAGGCCAAGGCCTCCTGGTCAAAATTCCACCGGGCCGCGGGGCGAATGGTCTTCTTGCCCGCCGCCTTCCTGGACCCGGCTCTCTGAGACTCCGTCCTGCCGCCCACAATCTTATTCATTGTCCTCACATAACGCGGGTGCCCGGCCAGGTACCCAAAGGCCGGCGGAACCGAAGTAGATTATACCAAGTGGGCTGAACGCGAGCGCTGTAGGCAGAATCCGCTCGCCTGCGCCGGCCAGGCAACACGGCGAATCCTGTCTGAAATTTAGATGATTTCACTATATTTTTCAATGTGATAGCTCGGTTGTCCGCGAACGCCTCCCGCCGCCAGGCCCGGTGGTATAGTCTCCCCCCGCCCCCAAGAATCACCGGAAGAAAACGACGTGCCGGACGAAATCACTGAAAACCGGTACGCGGCGGCGCCGGCGCCGGAATCGCCCAGTCTTGAGGCCGGTCCCGCCGCGACCGGAGATGGTCCAACGCCCATGATGGCACAATATTTGGCCGTTAAGGCGGGCCACCCCGATGCGCTTTTGTTCTACCGCATGGGCGATTTCTACGAATTGTTCTTCGCGGACGCGGTCAAAGCATCGCAAGCCCTGGATATCGCTCTCACCAAGCGCGGCAAGCATCTGGGCGAAGACATCCCGATGTGCGGTGTGCCCGTCCATTCCCACGAAAACTATTTGTCCCGGCTGATTCGCCGCGGGTTCAAGGTCGCGGTCTGCGAACAGATGGAAGACCCGGCCGAGGCCAAGAAGCGAGGTTCCAAGTCCGTTGTCAAACGCGACGTCGTCCGGCTGATCACACCGGGCACGCTGACCGAAGACGCCCTGCTAGACGCCCGCGCCCACAACTATCTCGCGGCCTTGGCGCAGGTCAGGAGCGACGCCATCAATGAATTCGGCCTGGCGTGGCTCGATGTCTCGACCGGTGATTTTCACGTCCAGCCCCTGGACAAGGTCGGGGTGGCATCGGCGCTTGCGCGCCTAAACCCCGGTGAATTGCTTTTGCCCGAACGCGTGTTTGACGATCCGGACATGGCGGACATATTGGTGGCGTGGAAAGCGGTGCTCAGCCCGCTCGCGGGCCCGCGGTTTGATTCCGACAATGCCCGCAAGCGTCTGGAAAAACTCTACGGGGTCGGCACGCTGGACGCTTTCGGAATTTTCTCGCGCGCTGAAACCGCTGCCGCCGGCGCGCTGGTGGATTACGTCGAGCTGACGCAAAAAGGCAAATTGCCGCGGCTATCGCCGCCGCAGCGTCTTGCCCAGGGCGCAGTCATGGAGATCGACGCCGCGACCAGACGCAATCTGGAACTGACCCAAACCCTAAGCGGAGAAAAACACGGTAGCCTGCTCAACGTCGTGGACCGCACAGTGACCGGCGCTGGGGCGCGACTGCTCGCGGCGCGATTGGCCGCGCCGCTGACCGATCCTGCTGCTATCAACACGCGCTTCGATGCCGTGGCATTTTTCGTCAATGCAACCCATGCCCGCGCTCGGGTGCGCGAGCTATTGTCGGCCTGCCCAGATGTCGAACGCGCGCTCTCGCGCATCACGCTCGGCCGCGGCGGTCCACGCGACATCGCTGTTGTGCGCGACGGCCTCGCACAAGGGCCGCTTTTGCGTGCAGGCGTTATCGAACTCGCCAAGGGATTCCTGCCACCGCCGCCCGAAGTCGCCGCGGCCCTGACCGCGCTGGGGCATCACACCGCGATTGTCGAACGGCTTACGCGTGCTTTCGGCCCCGATCTTCCGCTGCTCGCGCGCGACGGCGGCTTTATTGCCGCGGCCTACAACCCCGTCCTTGATGAATTACGCCTCTTGCGCGACGAGAGTCGAAAGCTGATCGCCGGACTTCAGGCTAAATATGTCGAAGCGAGCGGCATTTCGGCGCTCAAGATCCGCCACAATAACGTGCTTGGTTATTACATCGAAACGCCGGCCAAGCCGGGCGAGCGATTGATGGAAGACTCTCGAAGCCGCGCAGCCGCCTCGATCTTCATCCATCGCCAAAGCATGGCTAACGCCATGCGGTTTACGACAGTCGAACTTTCGGAACTGGAAGACCGCATCCGCTCGGCCGCCGACAAGGCGCTGGCGCTTGAAATCGATCTGTTCAATGACCTTATCGCCGAGGTCGTGACGCGCGCGGCCGAGGTGGCCGCCGCCGCCGCCGCCATGGCGATACTCGATGTGACGGCGGCGCTGGCTCAGCTCGCGGTCGACGGCGAATACGTCCGCCCGCAAATCGACCTCAGCGCGGGATTTGAGATTACCGCCGGCCGCCATCCGGTCGTCGAGGGCATGCTCAAGGCGCAAGGCCATGCCTTTGTCGCCAATGATTGCAATTTGAACGGTGAGAAGACATCCGGGCCATCGGCGGTAATGCGCGCCGGCAGCGGACAACCGGGGCGCCTGTGGCTGATCACCGGCCCAAACATGGCGGGCAAAAGCACCTTTCTTCGCCAGAATGCGTTGATAGCCTTATTGGCGCAATCGGGCTCGTTTGTTCCGGCTGGGGCCGCGCACATTGGTATCATCGACCGGCTGTTCAGCCGCGTCGGGGCGGCCGACGATCTCGCGCGTGGCCGTTCAACCTTCATGGTCGAAATGGTCGAGACCGCCGCCATCCTCAACCAGGCGACCGCGCGCTCGTTCGTGATCCTCGACGAGATCGGGCGTGGCACAGCGACCTTCGACGGGCTTTCGATCGCTTGGGCGAGTCTCGAATATCTGCACGACGTCAATCGCTGCCGGGCCCTGTTCGCTACGCACTATCATGAACTTACCGGCCTGACCGCGAGGCTCGCCCAGCTCAAGCCGCATACCATGCGGGTAAAGGAATGGCAGGGCGATGTCGTGTTTCTGCACGAGCTCGCCCCGGGTGCCGCCGACCGGTCCTACGGAATCCACGTCGGGCGTCTCGCGGGCCTTCCCGCCGGAGTTGTCGCCAGGGCCGAACAGGTGCTCGGCGTCCTCCAAAAGGGCGACCAAGGCAGCGCCGCCACCAAGCTCGCCGACGATCTGCCGCTGTTTGCCGCCCAAAACCGGCCATTGTCCGGGGGGACCGCTAAGGGCCCGTCTGTGGTGGAAAGTGCTTTGGCCGAAGTGGCGCCCGACGCGCTCAGTCCACGCGAGGCCCTCGAAACCCTCTACCGGCTCAAGGCGTTGCTTGCGGATCAGCGCTGATCCGGGAGTAACGTGGAGTCCCGGAGATCAGCGCCGGAATTATCTGTTATAATGGCGCTTCCGACCACAGGACCCCAGCTTTTCCGAAGGAGGAGCCGCATGGTTTTTGAAATCGACCCTGATAGACCGGATGTTCCGGCGCTCGCACGCATCCTTTCGGGTATGAGCGTGCTCTGTCTGATTGGCAGCGCCGTCTTCATCATGCTGGCCTTTGCCTCTTATGATTGGATCAACGAAAGCTATGCCATGGCAGGATCGGTCGGGGCCTTCTCGATCGCGCTGATTTTCGCCGGCCAGGCCAAAATCCTCGAATTGCTCGCGGTTGTCAGCGCGCGCGTGAAGTCGCGTTTCGCAATCGAGAACTTGGTGAAGGCGACGTCGGCGACCCCCGGGGGACCCGCGCCCGAGAAAAACCCCCCGCCCATCACCCAGCCCATCAAGGAACGTGTGATCCAGGTTTCCGACCAACAGGCCAGAGAACAGGGTTTCAAGTTGCGTTGACCCTGCTCGAGGACGATGGTGCGCCGTGAACGCTATCTACCAACCGCGACAGATCATCGACCGCCGCCACCTCGGCGCGGCGCTGGACGCCTTCGCGACCGAAGACAAAAACGAAACCGATAAACGCGCGCATCTTCTGGCCGAGATTCGTGCCGCCTACAAGGCGGGTTCCAGAGTCATTCGCGAGCGATTCGAACAAGGCAAAGCCAGCGGCAAGGACACCGTCGCCGCCCATAGCTACCTTATGGATCAAGTGATCCGCATCGTGTTCGACGCCGCCGCCGCGCACTTTGTCCGCCGCGGCGTGCCGACAACCGGTGAGCGCATTAGCGTCGTCGCGATCGGCGGTTATGGTCGCGGAGAACTCGCGCCGCTTTCGGATGTCGATCTTCTGTTTCTTCTGCCCTACAAACCCACACCCTTCTCCGAACAGCTCGTGGAGTTCATCCTCTATTTGTTGTGGGACTTAGGTCTAAAAGTCGGCCATGCCGTCCGTTCGGTGAACGAAAACATCACGTACGCCAAAGCCGATATGACGATCCGCACGACGCTCCTCGAAGCCCGCTGGGTGTGGGGCGACCAGGAACTGGCCGCCGAACTGATTTCGCGCTTCAAGAAGGAAGTCAAACGCGGCACAGCCAATCAGTTCGTGAAGGCGAAGCTTGCCGAGCGCGACGAGCGCCATGCCAAGCTTGGCGATTCGCGTTACCGCTTGGAGCCTAACGTCAAGGAGGACAAGGGCGGTCTCCGCGACCTCCACACGCTATACTGGATCGCCAAGTATCTCTATGGCGTGTCCGACGTCCGCAAACTCGCCGATCAAGGCGTCATCGACGACGAGGCTTCGGCACGATTCATCAAGGCTCAAGAGTTCCTGTCCCGCGTGCGCTGCCACATCCACTACATTACCGGTCGCACCGACAACCGCCTGGCATTCGACATGCAGCGCAAGATTGCGCCGCGCCTCGGTTATGTCGACCGCCCCGGAGCCACGGCGGTCGAACGCTTTATGAAACACTATTTCCTGGTGGCCCGCGACGTTGGCGACCTCACACGAATCTTCTGCACGCTGCTGGAAGAAAGCGGGCGCCAGAAAAAGTCGTTCTTTCGACTGCCGGCAGCCTTGCGCCGCCGCATGATTGAAGGCTTCACCGTGGAACGCGGGCGCATCGGCGTCACCGACGGCGGCGTCTTTATCAAGGATCCGGTGAAGCTACTGGGGATATTCCTGACCGCGCTGGAACACGGCCTGGATTTCCAGCCGGCGGCGCTACGCACTATCTCGCACCATGCCAGGCGAATCGCCGGCCTCAGGCGAGATCCCGAGGCCAATCGGATCTTCATGGATATTCTGACCTCGACCAAAGGGCCTGAGGCCATGCTCCGGCTGATGAGTGAATGCGGCGTCTTCGGCCGATTCATGCCCGACTTCGGCCGCGTTGTGGCGCAGATGCAGTACGACATGTATCACGTCTATACCACCGATGAGCACACCATCCGCGCCATCGGTATTTTGCATCGCATTGAACAGGGAAAACTCAAGGAAGAGCTGCCGGTTGCTACCGATGTCGTGAAAAACGTGCAGTCGCGGCGGGCGCTTTATGTTTCGGTTCTGCTCCACGATATCGCCAAGGGGCGCGGCGGCGACCACTCCGATCTCGGGGCCGACATCGCACTCGAACTCTGCCCGCGTCTCGGCCTCACAGACGAAGAGACCGAAACCGTCAGCTGGCTGGTGCGCAAGCACCTGCTGATGAGCAACACCGCCTTCAAGCGCGATCTGGATGATCCGCAGACGATGGCAAAGTTTTGCGAGATTGTGCAATCGCCCGAGCGACTCAAGCTTCTCTTGGTCCTGACCTGCGCCGACATTCGTGCCGTGGGTCCCGCCGTTTGGAACAATTGGAAGGCGACTTTGCTGCGCGATCTCTATCATCGCGCCGACCATTTCATTCGCGGTGGCCAAGCGGTCGCCGGCATCGATGCGCGCGTCACCGCCGCCAAAGCCGCGCTGGCGGGACGCCTGGTCGATTGGCCAGAGAAGATGCGTGACTTCATTCTTGGCCTGGCATCACCGGCCTTCTGGCTCGCGAACGACACCGACACCCATGAACGCCTGGCGCACTTTATGCGAGCTGCTGAGGAAGTGGACGAAGCAATCGCCGTGGATTTCTTGGTCGACAGCTCCCGCGACGTCACTCACATGGTGATCTACACCCCCGACCATCCGGGGTTGTTTGCCAAGATCGCGGGGGCGCTCGCACTTACCGGGGTTTCGGTCGTGGACGCGAACATTCTGACACTCTCCAACAGCAAGGCATTGGACAGCTTCTCGCTCCAGGACTCCGAAGGTCATGCCATCACCGACCATCGGTTCGCCCGGATCAAGGCGCGGATCATCGCCGCTCTAGATGGTCGCCTCAAGCTGACCAAGGAGTTGACCGAAGCCGAATCGCGGTCTCCCACCCGCGCGGGCGCGCTGGAAGTGCCGCCCCGGGTGATCATCGACAACACCGCATCGAAAATGTGTAGCGTGATCGAGGTCAATGGTCATGATCGTTCTGGATTTCTCTCGGACGTCACCAAGGCCATTACCGACCTCGGACTACAGATATTTTCTGCCCATATCTCCACCTACGGCGAGCGCGTGGTGGACGTGTTTTATGTCAAGGACGTGTTCGGCATGAAGATCGAGAACGAAAGCAAAATACGCCAGATTCGTGAGGCGCTAGGCAAGGCCATCGGGGTTGCGGCCGACGCGGTGTCCGTGACGCACGCCGAACGGCGGTTCAAACCCCGCGCCAACGCCGCCGCGGAGTAGTGCGACACCATTTTTGTGCCGCAATGCCACGGCATAGCCTTTCCGGTCGTCAGCCCAGGATTCCCAGCGCGTCGCGAAAAGAGTGAACCCGATCCATGCCTCATAAAGAACAACCTGCCCCGGCGCTGGTGCGCGCGGTCGCGACCGTCGGCGGTTATACGTTGCTAAGCCGCGTGACCGGTTTTGGTCGGGACGTCTTGCAGGCGACATTTATTGGCGCGGGCGCGGTCTCCGATGCCTTCGTCATAGCCTTTACTTTACCGAATCTTTTCCGAAGTCTGTTTGCCGAGGGCGCGGTCTCGGCGGCTTTTGTGCCAATTTTTGCTCAGACCCTGGAGCGAGAAGGCCAATCCAAGGCCAAGCAGTTCGCCGATGACGCGTTCGCCGTTCTTGGCGCCGTAATTCTCGCCTTTAGCATCCTCATGATCGTCGCCATGCCGCTCGTGATCTTTGTCATGAATCCGGGTTTTGCCAAAATGCCGGGCCAGATCGAGCGTACGACCGAGCTCGCGCGCATTGCATTTCCCTACCTGCTCTTCGTTTCGCTGACCTCGCTGCAGTCGGGCATGCTCAATGCGTTCAACCGTTATGCCGTCGCGGCGGCAGCGCCGGTTTTGTTGAATCTAACCCTGATCGCCGCCCTGCTGGTCGGTGTCGGAGCGGCTGCTGATGAAGACGGGCGAGCCGTCGTTCTGGCCTGGGGCGTCTTTCTTGCCGGCATCGTTCAGTTCATCTGGCTAGCAATGGATTGCCGGCGCATCGGCATGCGCTTTACGCTGGTAACGCCCAAGTTGACGCCCGATGTGAAGCGCTTGATGAAACGTATGCTGCCGGTCGCTATGGGCGCCGGGGTTTATCAGCTCAATGTCGTTATCAACCGGGGCATTGCGACGCTGGTCGGAGCCGGTGCGGTATCTTGGATCTATTACGCCGATCGCGTCAATTTACTGCCGGTCGGCGTGATCGGCGTCGCCGTGGGTGTCGCGCTCCTGCCGCTGCTCACGCGCCAGATCCAGGCCGGGGATAACGACGCCGCGCTGAACAGCCAAAACCGCGCCATCGAAATTAGCCTGC
Source organism: Caenispirillum bisanense (assembly GCA_945906455.1). Lineage (GTDB taxonomy): Bacteria > Pseudomonadota > Alphaproteobacteria > Rhodospirillales > Rhodospirillaceae > SHVO01. Next base: position 21,185 of record CAMDRB010000002.1, on the reverse strand, counting down.
TTCTGACAATTCCGGCGGCGGTGGGGATTGCCATGCTGGCCGGACCCATCACCTCCACGTTGTTCGAACGCGGGGCGTTCTCGCCATCGGACCGGGAGAATGTAGCGGCGGCGCTCTTCGCTTTCTCGCTGGGGCTTCCGGCTTATGTCCTCAACAAAGTCCTCACGCCCGGGTTTTTCGGCCGTCACGATACCAAGACCCCCGTCAAGGCCTCGGCCGTCGCGCTTGTGACTAATATCGCCTTCAACTTCGTCCTGATGGATCGGTTTGGTCATGTGGGCATCGCCTTGGGCACGGCGCTGTCATCGTGGATCAACGTCGGCATACTCGCATTCATCCTTCGCCGCCGCGGCCATCTCAAGGCGGATGATCGGCTGAAGCGCCGCCTCGCAGGCATCATTCTCGCCGCGATCCTGATGATCGGAGCGCTCTGGGCAGGATCGGTCGCGGTCGCGGCGTTCTTGGGACCGATATTTGGCGCATCCGGGGAACCCTCGGGCCCCGAGGCCACGCGGGTACTTACTTTGTCGTCACTGATTGGCGCGGGTGCGCTCACGTTTGCTTTCGGCGCGTTGGCGCTGGGCGCCGCCAAACGCAGCGATCTCGATGCCTTTCGGCGCAAGGGTTCGGCGCCTCTCCCGCCTGCTGGACCGCCGGCCGCTTGACCCGAATTTAAGGCCGGGCTACCACCATCGCCGTCGGTCATCATCGACCGGATACGGGCGGGTCCACGCGTCCGTTCAACACACCAGGGGTTAAATCCCATGACCAGCGGGTCCACACCGCGCACCGGATTGAGCGGCCGCATCTTGTCGGGCATCAAGCCCACGGGCGATCTGCACCTTGGCAACTACCTCGGCGCTCTGCGCAATTGGGTGGCAATGCAGAAAGGCTATGAGTGCCTGTTCTGCGTGGTTGATCTACACGCCATTACCGTCTGGCAGGAACCCAAGGAACTGCTGCGCGCCACCCGCGAAGTGGCGGCAGGCATGATTGCTTCAGGCGTTGATCCCGCATCGAGCACGCTGTTTGTGCAAAGCCACGTACCCGCCCATGCACAGTTGGCATGGGTGTTCAATTGCGTCGCGCGGCTCGGCTGGCTCAACCGCATGACCCAGTTCAAGGACAAGGCCGGCAAAAACCGCGAAGCCGCATCGGCGGGGCTTTACGTCTATCCGAACCTTATGGCCGCCGACATTTTGGTCTACAAGGCAACCCACGTGCCGGTGGGCGAGGATCAGAAGCAGCATGTTGAGCTGACCCGCGACATCGCCCAGAAATTCAACAACGACTTTGGCGTGAACGTGTTTCCGCTGCCTGAGCCGGTCATCGAGGGCGCGGGCATGCGCATCATGTCGTTGCGCGACGGTTCGCGGAAGATGTCCAAGTCGGAGCCATCGGAATTCGCCTGCATCTATCTTACCGACACCGCCGACGGCATTTCTCAAAAGATCAAGCGAGCCACCACCGATCCCAATCCTCTGCCCGATTCCGTCGCGGGCCTTGAGGGGCGGGCCGAAGCCGCCAACCTCCTCAATATTTATGCCGCCCTCACCGACTGCACATTGGAACAGGCCGTGGCCGAACACGCGGGCAGCCAGTTCAGCCAATTCAAGGTTCGGCTGACGGATACGGCTGTGGCCGTTCTCGGACCCATCAATGCCGAGATGAAGCGCCTGATGGACGATCCGGCCGAGATCGACCTAATCTTGAAGCGCGGCGCCGATAAGGCCACTGCCATTGCCGCGCCGGTTCTGGCCGAGGTCTATAAGGCCGTGGGATTTCTGCCGGCCTCCTGACAAGTATTTGATATTACTCATTTTGCTGCAGCATATGGTGCAGCATAAAGGGGCGGAAAGGGGTTGCGGTGGAACTCAATCAGATTCGTTACTTTCTGACGCTGTGCAGGGAGTTGAACTTCACCCGGGCGGCGGAGATTTGCCACGTTTCCCAGCCGGCCCTGACCAAAGCCGTCAAAAACCTCGAGGAAGAACTCGGCGGCGAACTCTTCCGGCGCGAGCGCGGCAACAGCCATCTCACGGATCTCGGGCGTCTGATGCAGCCCCACCTGGAGCAAGTCCTCACCGCCACCGAAATGGCCCGGGCCGAGGCCGGCAGTTTCCGCAAGAGCAAGAAAGCTCCCCTCAAGATGGGTGTCATGTGCACCATCAGCCCCCACGTGATGGTCGATTTTCTGCGGGCCGTGCGCGAACGCGTCCCCGCCGTGGAATTGTCGATCACCGAGCTGCCGGGCAATGCCCTCATCGACACCATGATCAAGGGCGATATGGATATCGCCTTGGCCGGTATGCCTAAGTTGCCTGAGAGATTCGATGCCGTACCTTTATATGCCGAGCGTTATGGCGTGGCCTTTGCCAAGGGACACCGCTTTGAGAAGCTGAATGCCGTCCCAATGCGCGAGCTCGCCAACGAGCACTATGTCCAGCGAATCCATTGCGAATTCGACGATCATTGGGACGCCCTGAAACCAGGTTGGGACTTGGACGTGAACGTGCGCTTTCGCAGCGAGCGCGAGGACTGGGTCCAGGCCATGTTGGCGGCCGGCATGGGCTGCGCCGTAATGCCCGAGTTCTTGCCGCGTTATGCCGGCGTGGTTTTGCGGTTGTTGATTGAGCCTGAGGTGGACCGGACAATTTCGCTCGTCACCGTCGCCGGGCGGCGCTATTCACCGGCCATCAAAGCCCTGATTCAGCTTGCTAAGTCCTACCGCTGGGAGCTGGCGTAGAGCAGGTTCAGGCGCGGGGGCCTTCCGGCTCAATCCACTCCATAACCTGAAGTTATGGAAACCGTAACCGAACGGTATTGGGAAAATCCACCGGGCTCGCGTTAGGCTCTTTGGGCACGTTGAACGTGGTTCATACCGAACCCGAAAATTGGAGAAGACATCCCATGAAGACTCTCACCCGCACTGGCCTAGCCGCCCTGGTTGTCGGCGCCGCCACTTTGACCATGAGCGTAACGACGGCGTCCCAGGCCGCCGAGAAGGCCACAGGCAGGCCCGATCGCGAGCGTTGTTACGGCATCGCTAAGGCCGGTGAAAATAGCTGCGCCGCCGCCAATGGCAGCCACTCTTGCGCCGGTCAGGCGAAAGTCGCCTTCAGCGGCCAGGAATACAAGGAAGTCGTAAAGGGCACGTGCGAACAAATGATGGGTACGATCAAGCCCTTCGACGGCGCGAACCCCAAGATGAAGGGCTAAGCCCCCGATCGCGAGATTGACTCGCCGCTTTCACCTCCCGGAAAAGCGGCCACGGCGCCGGAGCGATCCGCGATACGACGCGGAGCTGCTCCGGCACCTCTCCCGGTCCAAATCTCCACGGACCTAATTCGAAAGGCGATGCCATGATGCTTATCCAACGCTCGGCTGGCGTCATGCGGATCTCGGAACTCGTTGATCGGATCACGGCGTTGCTCCAACGCTACGGCGCACCGGTCTTCGACCTAACCGTACGCCTTTGGATCGCGCGCGTGTTTTTCATGTCGGGGCGGGTCAAGATCGCCGACTGGGAATCCACAATCTATCTTTTTGAAGATGAATATAAGGTCCCGGTGATTCCGCCGGAGTTGGCCGCCTATATCGGCACAACGTTTGAGCTCACCATGCCGGTTCTGCTGGTAGTTGGCTTCGCATCGCGGCTCGCGGCTCTACCGCTCATCGCCATGGCCTGCGTGATCCAGTTTGTTCTGGGCGCATCGAATCCCGACTACGATCACGTCGAGCACCTCTATTGGCTGTTCTTGCTGGCGATGATAGTCGTCCGCGGTCCCGGCGTTCTCTCCGTCGACCACCTTATCCGGCAGCGGTTTTCTAGAGCATTATCCGGCGAAGTGGGTACCGGTTCGCCTTAGATAATGCGGCCAAGTCAAGAATTTAGACCGCAATCGCGATTCAATAAGCTCGGATTACGGTCTAAATAATCTGGCAGGCGCGCTCGAAGGGCAGGCGCGGGCTACGGGCGAATATCTTGGTGTCGTCGCCGTAGCCAATATTGCAAATAAAATTGACTTTGATTTGGCCGTCAGGCCAGAAGGCGACGTTGAGCACGGCCTGATCGAAGCCGCTCATAGGCCCACAGTCAAGGCCCAAGGAACGCGCGGCGATCATTAGATAAGCGCCCTGCAGCGTGCCGTTGCGGAAGGCGGTTTCCTGGGCGACGGCGTCGTTGCCTGCAAACCATGGCCGGGCGTCGGCGTGAGGAAACAGCTCCGGCAGCTGATCGTAAAACTTCATGTCATAGCCGATGAGGACGGTCACCGGTGCCGCCATGGTTTTTTCGCGGTTGCCGGCACTCAAGGCCGGTCTCAGTTTCTCTTTGCCTTCCGGTGAGACAATAAAAATAAATCGCGCCGGGCTGCAGTTGGCGCTGGTCGGGCCCATTTTGGCGAGATCGTAGACGCGGCGCAGGAGCTCTTCCGCGATCGCTTGAGGTTGCCAGCTGCTTTGAGTGCGCGCCGCGCGGAAAATCAGATCCAACTCGGCGTCCGCGAGAGTTCCCCGCCCGGGCATGTCCCGTGTTATCCGACGGTTAGCTTACGGCCTCGACCTGCAGCACTTCGGGTACGTAGTGCCTGAGCATATTCTCGATCCCCATCTTCAAGGTCGCGCTGGAACTTGGGCATCCCGCGCAGGAGCCGCGCAAGCTGAGATAGACCGTGCCGTTCTTGAATCCCCGATAAATAATATCGCCGCCGTCCTGGGCCACCGACGGACGTACGCGCGTGTCGATCAATTCCTTGATCTGGGCAATGACTTCACCGCCAACGCCGGCATCATTGTAGTCATCGTCCTGGGCCTCGGAGTCACTGTCTTCGGTGTCACTCCCGGCCCCATCGCCCTCGAGCATGGGCGCGCCCGAAGTAAAGTGATCCATCACCGCACCCAGGACCATGGGCTTTAAGACCTGCCAGTTCTTGTCGGCGGTCTTGGTGACCGTGACGAAATCGCTGCCCAGAAATACGCCGGCCACACCGTCAATCTCAAACAGGAGGCGCGCGAGAGGCGAGCGCTGGGCCGCGGCATGGCTGATGAAATCGGCAACCCCGCTTTCGAGAACGGCCTTGCCTGGCAGGAACTTGAGCGCCGCCGGATTTGGGGTTTCTTCAGTTTGAATAAACATGGTCGGGAACTCCTGATTTCACGGCCTTTAAATAGGACTAAACCGGTCCTGGATCAAGGCCGCCGCAGCGAAATCATGTTAATGCGTCGATGCGGTCCAAATTCAGATCGCCCGGTACGATCGTGACCGGAATATCGAGCTTACCGGCGAGCTTCCCGGAAATCGCCGAGATAATCGGCCCGGGCCCCTCGCTTCCGCTGCCCGCACCAAGCACAAGCATTGAAATCGCCGGGTGTTCCCTGATCACCTTCTGCAGCTCGACCAGGGTATCGCCCTGGCGGAGATAGAGCTCGGGGAATTTCCCAATCTGGCGGTGAACTTCCGCGGCGATCTGCTGCAGCAATCTTTCGGACTCGGTCTTAGCTTCATGGTCCATCAACTCGCCGATCGTCGAGAAGTGATGGAATTCCGTTTGCGGGACGGCGTGGTAGAGGGCCACGGTCCCGCCGCTGTAGATCACACGGCGACATGCAAAGCGCAAGGCTGCGCGTAACTCAGCTGATTTGTCCACCACCACCAAAAAAGTCCGGGCAGAGTCGCCGGCCTCAGATCGCGTGGGACGCGTGGTTTCGCTCGACATTTTAGACCCGCCGGAACACCGCGCCCGCGACCCAGCCCGCGCCGCCGGCGAGAAGCACCGCCATCAGGCCGTAGAAAAACGCGAACCTGCCGTGGGCAAAGTCGAAGATCTCGGCGCTAATGCCGATTTTGGAAATATTGAGAGGCACAATTTCCGCGCTGGTGATTTGGCCTTCGCGAAACAGATAAACCTCGACCATATAAGTTCCGGTCGGAACATTTGCCGGAAAATGAAGCGCGGTGCGGAACAACCGATTCGACATCAACGCAATGTCGCCGACTCCCTGATCGTATAAATTATCGGCGGTCCGAAGACGCAGGAGCGCCTCGCGGAACGCCGCCGCCTGATCCAGGGGGATGGTCTCCCCCACATTCGACATGCGAATCGTGTCCACGCCGATCTGCCGCCGTTCGAGCAGCATCTCGGGGGCAAATTCCTGGAGAGGCCGGTTAGAGGCGACGCGGTAATAGGACGGCACGTCGCGGAACGTCACGGCCTCAGCATTGGCCCAGATCGGGCCGAAGCGGCCCTTGCGGCGGACAACTTCGTCCTTCGCCGGACCGCGCACGACCACGACAATGTCGCCGGGTCCGTCGGTCGCTCCGAACAGCAGCACGTCGGTACCCGTGAATCCGGTTGTGATCGCCACCAGGTGATTCGCGAGATCCGCCACCAGCGGCACGTCCTGGGCCTCGGCGTGCGCGGTCGCGAGGCCCAGGACCGCCGCGAAGGCTACAATTCCACGCCTCATGATCCGTCTCCTCCGCCTAAAGAGAAGGCATCCGATGGCGAAATCACAAGATCGAAAGCCAGGCGGATCGCAACGGCCAGAACCATAAGCCCCAACATGACGCGTAGGTGTTCGCCTTTGACCTTCGACGAAAGCCGCGCGCCCACTTGCGCACCGATGACGCCAATGACCAGCAGGAGAAGTGCGAGCACGATATCGACCGACTGATTTACCGTGGCTTGCATCAAGGCCGCGCCGGCCGTGACGAAAGTGATCTGGAGTAGCGACGTGCCGATGACGACCTGGGTCGGCATGCCCAAGAGGTAGATCATGGCCGGCACCATGAGAAAGCCGCCGCCCACGCCCATCATCGCGACCAGCAAGCCCACAAGGAAACCAATGCTCAAGGGTAACAGCGCCGAGACGTATAGCCTGGAACGCCGGAAGCGCATTTTGAATGGCAGACCGTGCATCCACATATGTCGGCCCGGTCCCCGAGCCGCCAACGCGACGGCCACCGGCCGCCGATTGAGGACACCAGGAAGGCTCTCGGCGAGCATGAAGCTGCCGACGACGCCCAGAAAAATCACGTAGCCCAAAGAGATCGTCAGGTCGATGTGGCCGGCGGATTTCAAGACGTTGAACAGCCAGACGCCAACGCCGGAGCCGACAAATCCGCCCGCCGTCAGGACCGCGCCCATCGTAAAATCGACATTTCGCCGGCGCATGTGCGCGAGCACACCCGAGACGGACGAAGCCACGGTTTGGGCGGCCTGGGTGCCCACGGCCACGGCCGGCGGAACGCCAATAAAAATCAGAAGCGGGGTCATGAGAAAACCGCCGCCAACCCCGAACAGGCCCGAAAGCAGCCCAACAGCCCCGCCCAGGCTAAGGACAATGAAGATATTCACCGACATTTCGGCAATGGGCAGATAGATATGCATGGTGCGTGCCGCAGCCTTTGGCGACAAAGTGAAATGACCTCAAGGCTTTGTAGAAGCAGCTCCGGCGGGGATCAAGGCCCAACTCGGAAAACCGGAGCATAAAGCCTGGAGACGGCCTAAGCGCCGACCTAAGTGTTACGCCGGTACCAGTCGTAGGCCACGGCGATGCCCGCCTTGAGTTCGGTGGCCGGGCGCCAGCCGAGCGCATTCAGTTTAGCGCTATCCAGTAGCTTTTTCGGCATTCCGTCGGGCTTGCTCGTGTCGTAGGTAAACGCGCCTCGAAAGCCGACGACGTTTGAGACGATCTCCGCCAGCTCCCGAATAGTGACATCGCTGCCGTAGCCGATGTTGATGTGCTCTTCCTGGGAATAGGATTTCATCAGGAAAACGCAAGCGTCGGCCAAATCATCGACAAACAGGAACTCGCGGCGAGGCTGGCCGCTGCCCCAGAGCGTAATCGTCCTATCGCCGGCAATCTTGGCTCGGTGTGCCTTGACCATAAGGGCGGGTAAGACGTGGCTCGACTGGAGATCAAAGTTGTCCCCGGGACCATAGAGATTGGTCGGCATGCCGCTGATGAAATCGCGGCCATACTGTCTACGATAGGCTTGGCACAGCTTGATGCCGGAAATCTTTGCAATCGCGTACCATTGGTTCGTGGGCTCCAGTGGGCCGGTGAGCAGGCTGTCCTCGGCCATGGGCTGCCCGGCGAGGCGCGGATAGATGCAACTCGACCCCAGGAACATCAATTTTTCGACACCCAACTTGTGCGCCGTCGCGATGATATTAGTTTGGATGAACAGGTTGTCGGTGAGGAAATCGACCGGGCGCGTATCGTTGGCGAGAATCCCGCCGACCACCGCTGCCGCCAGAAATATCGCTTGGGGTTTTGCCTCGGCCATCCAGGCCTCGACATCGGCCTGGCGCGTGAGGTCGAGCGCGCTGTGAGGAACCGTCAGGATTTCGCAGCCTTCCGAGGCCAAGCGACGGGTGATGGCCGCGCCCACCATGCCGCTATGGCCGGCGACCCAGACGCGCTTTCCGATCAGTGGATAAGGCGCCATGGCGTCAGTCGCTACGTCCGAAGCGCTGGGCCTCGGCCTTCACAGCGTCGAAATCCGCGGCAACCATCTCCTTGACCATGCTGCGGAACGACGTCTTGTGTTTCCAGCCAAGAACTTTGTGCGCCTTACGGGGATCGCCGAGCAGAAGATCAACTTCGGTTGGCCGGAAGTAACGTGGATCGACTTCCAATATCACCTTGCCGCTCTTAGCATCGATGCCCTTCTCGCCGGCACCCTTGCCCTTCCATTTGATTTTGCGGCCGACTTCGGCGAAGGCAAGTTCCACGAACTCGCGCACCGCATGGGTTTCGCCCGTGGCCAGCACAAAATCATCCGGTGTTTTTTGTTGGACGATCCTCCACATGCCTTCGACGTAATCCCGGGCGTGACCCCAGTCGCGCTTGGCGTCGAGATTGCCAAGATAAAGTTTTTCCTGCAGTCCGAGTTCGATTGAAGCCACGGCGCGGGTGATCTTGCGTGTAACGAAGGTCTCGCCGCGCAAGGGGCTTTCATGATTGAAGAGAATGCCGTTGGAGGCATGGTAGCCGTAAGCTTCGCGATAATTCACCGTGATCCAGTATCCATAAAGCTTGGCGGCGGCATAAGGTGAACGCGGATAGAACGGCGTTTTCTCCGATTGGGGAATTTCCTGAACCTTGCCGTAAAGCTCCGATGTCGATGCTTGGTAAAAGCGAGTCTTGTCCTTCAAATCCAGAATGCGGATAGCTTCGAGCAGCCGCAAAGTTCCCATGCCGTCGGAGTTGGCGGTGTATTCCGGCGTCTCGAAACTCACCTGCACGTGGCTTTGGGCGGCGAGGTTGTAGATTTCGTCGGGCTGTACTTCCTTGACCAGCCGAATCAGATTTGTGGCATCGGTCATGTCGCCGTAATGCAGGAAAAACCGCACGCCGGTTCTATGGGTGTCCTGATAGAGGTGGTCGATGCGCCCGGTATTGAAAGACGATGACCGCCGTTTTACGCCGTGGACGATATAGCCTTTCTTCAATAGAAGTTCGGCGAGGTAAGCGCCGTCCTGGCCGGTGACGCCTGTGATGAGTGCGACCTTGGGCGCGGCTTTCTTAGACATCGGTAACCTTATGTACGGTGGGGAATCTGCGGTCGGGAGTAGCGTCAGGCGGAAAGGTCGCAACCCGAGGGTTATAGGTGGTCGGATTATGTCGTGGAAAGGTATTACGCTCAATTACGCTCGCCGCTGCGGTTCACCCACTTAAGCCGTTGACGTAGCAACAGTTTTCGTTGTTGTCGCGCGGGCCTTGGGCTATCATCGGCGACCGTCGGCCCACCAATCGGGCGCGGCGGACGATCGCGAGGCTTCTTGGCGCTCCTTCCCATCGATTTCTTGTCCGACGCCAACATGGCGCGCAGGCTTTTTCAGCCGCGTAATCTCCTGGTATACGGCCATGACGTTGCCATGGCCTTCGCCGCGTTCTTGGCGGCCTTCTTTCTGCGCCTCGGCCCTGATTTTCTCAATGATCGTCCAGACGTTCTCCCGATGGCCGCGACCTTCGCCGCCGTGGCCGCGGCGACCTACCTGTTCACCGGCCTCTATCGGCATGTCTGGGAATATGTCTCGGCCAAGGACGCGATCAACATCGTACGTACGGCGACCGTCATCGTATTGGTTTTCCTGCCGGCCTGGTTTTTCGTCGCGCGCCTCGAAACGCTGCCGCGGTCTTTGCCGTTTATCAGCTGGTTCGTGCTTGTGATGTTTCTCGCCGGACCCCGATTGCTTTGCCGCATGCTCAAAGATCCGCACGCCCGCGGCATTGTGGTCGCACCCGATGCCGTGCCGATCCTGTTGATCGGTGCGGGCCCGGAAGCCGAATATTTCATCCGCAAACCCTCACACAGCTACCGCATCGTCGGCATGGTCACGGCGCGCGGGGACCGCGTCGGCCAGGTGATTCAGGGTGTCGAGGTCTTGGGCCGCAATGAAGATCTGGTGAAAATCGTCGCCGGCCTGGACGCCAAAGGTCTCAGACCTCACAAGCTCATCTTGGTCGGGCGCGACGTTGACGGCAGCGCCGTTCAGAAGCTTTTGGAATTGGCGGTGAAGGCGGGTTGTCCGCTTGAGCGTGTGCGCGTGGACGATGGCACTGACCTCAAACCCCAACCCATCGCGATTGAAGATCTTCTCGGTCGGCCGCAAAGTAACCTTGATCGCGCCGCCATGGCCGCCATGATTCGCCGGCAAAGAATCCTGGTGACCGGCGCGGGCGGCTCCATTGGGACCGAGCTGGTTCGTCAAATCTCCGCTGCGGGCCCTGCCCATTTGACCATGATTGATAATGGCGAATTCAATCTCTATTCCATCGACATAGACGTCCGCCAACGCTATGCCGCGCTGTCTTGCACGGCTATCCTGGCCGATGTGCGGGACGACGGATTGATGAAAGACATCATCGCCCGCGAGAAACCTGACATCGTCTTTCATGCGGCGGCCTTGAAACACGTTCCGATGGTGGAATTGAATCCACTTGAGGGCCTTTTGACCAATGCCGTCGGCGCGCGCAACGTCGCCGACGCCTGCGTCGCCGCCGGTGTGAAGACCGCGGTGATGATCTCCACCGACAAGGCGGTCAATCCCTCCAATGTCATGGGCGCCAGCAAGCGGGTGGCCGAGATCTACTGCCAAGCCATGGACTTGCGCGGTCTCGGTACGCGTTTTATCACCGTGCGTTTTGGCAACGTCTTGGGTTCGGCCGGATCGGTCGTACCCTTATTCCAAAAGCAGCTCGCCGCAGGCGGCCCGCTCACGGTAACCCATCCTGATATTGAACGCTTCTTCATGACTGTGCATGAAGCCGTGGAACTGGTGCTTGAGGCGGCCGCCTTGGGGCCCGGGCGCCACGATGAAGGCGCGATCTATGTGCTCGATATGGGCGCGCCGATTAAAATCGTCGACCTCGCGCGGCAGATGATTCTACTTGCCGGCAAGACGCCGGGCACCGACGTGGCCATCCAGGTGACGGGTTTGCGGCCCGGCGAAAAGCTTTCCGAGGAATTGTTTCACGTTCACGAACCGACGCTGCCTACGGACATGGCCGGCGTCCTACTTGCCCGACCGCGGACCGTCGATCACGCCATCATCGCAGCCAAAATGGCCGCCTTGGACGACGCTTGCCGCCGGCGCGACGAGTCCGCCGCACTCGCCTTGGTCGCTGATCTTGTCCCCGAATTGCGCCGCGGTGCGCCGGCGCCGGGCAAGGCTCACCTTAAAATCGTCAAGTAAAACAGGCTCTTGGTGAGAGTGGCGACGCCTTGCTTGCGCACTGTCGCCAAGTTATAAACACGTCGCTGCGTGACTGGCGAGCAAAGATGGGGTGACCATCGGGAAGCGCAGCATTAAAACTCCGCCGCGCGCCTGGGCACCAACTTTTCGAGAGGTGCCCCTATGCCTGCTGCCATTCGCCGCGCTCTGTTTTCCGTCTCCGATAAAAGCGGGCTCCCGGAGTTCGCCAGATTCCTGCATCAAGCCGGGGTCGAACTGATCTCCACCGGCGGCACGGCCAAGGCCATCAAAGGCGAAGGCCTGCCAGTGAAGGAAGTGGCCGAGGTCACAGGCTTCCCGGAGATGCTCGATGGGCGGGTAAAGACTTTGCATCCCATCATCCACGGCGGGATTCTCGGCATTCGCGGCAATGCCGAACACGAAAAGATCATGGCCGAGCATAAAATCGGGCCGATCGATTTGATTGTCGTCAATCTCTATCCGTTCGAGAAGACCGTTGCCGCCGGCGCGGATTTCGACACGTGCGTCGAGAATATCGACATCGGCGGCCCGGCCATGATCCGGTCGGCCGCTAAGAACCACGCCGGCGTCACGGTCGTTGTCGATCCCCTAGACTATATCCTCGTGATGGCCGACATGAAGGCCAACAACGGCGCGGTCAGAGAACAAACACGCAAGCAACTCGCCGCCCGCGCCTTCGCTCGTACGGCAGCCTACGACGCCGCGATCTCCAATTGGTTTGCGGGTCAACTGGGAGATGACTACCCGCGCTGGCTCAGCTTTGGCGGAAGACTCAAACAGTCCTTGCGTTACGGCGAGAACCCGCACCAAACCGCGGCTCTATATGTCACGGGCGAAAAGCGCGCCGGCGTTGCCGCGGCTCTGCAAGTCCAGGGCAAGGAGCTCAGTTACAACAATATCAACGATACCGATGCCGCCTATGATCTGGTCGCGGAATTTTCGACGCCAGCCTGCGCCATCATCAAGCACGCCAACCCCTGCGGCGTCGCATTGGGGGCCAATTGTCTAGAAGCCTACACCAAGGCGCTGGCCTGCGATCCGGTCTCGGCCTTCGGCGGGATCATCGCCCTCAACCGTTCCATCGACGGCCCGACCGCGGCCAAGATCACCGAGTTGTTCACCGAAGTTGTGATCGCGCCCGGTGCCGACGACGAGGCCAAATCGCACTTCGCCAAGAAGAAGAACCTGCGTCTCTTGATCACCGATGGTCTGCCTGATCCAGGCGCCGTGGGCCGGACCTTGCGAAACGTCGCCGGCGGCTTTCTCGTCCAGAGCCGGGACAACGGCCGCATCGCCAAGGCCGATCTCAAAGTCGTCACCAAGGTCAAGCCGACGCCGCAGCAACTCGACGATCTTCTGCTTGCATTCACCATCTGCAAGCACGTCAAGTCCAACGCGATTGTCTATGTAAAAGACGGCGCGACCGTCGGCATCGGCGCGGGACAGATGAGCCGCATTGATTCCGCGCGCATCGCTCACAGCAAATCGAAGGACGCCGCCCAGGCGTTGGGTCGGAAGGATGCATTGACGGTCGGCTCGGTCGTGGCTTCCGATGCCTTCTTTCCGTTCCCCGACGGATTGCTGGTGACGGCGGAAGCGGGCGCGCTCGCGGTGATTCAGCCCGGTGGATCGATCAAGGACGACGAAGTCATCAAGGCGGCCGACGAGAACGGCCTGGCCATGGTGTTCACAGGGATGCGCCACTTCCGGCATTAGAGCGCGATCACCTGATATTGAATCGAGATCGCGCTCTATGTTGCTGTTTGAGCATGATCTTATCGGAAAACCGGTTCCCACTTTTCCGGATCATGCTCTCGGCTCCTTGACGCCGTGCAGCAGGAGCAGCCCGGCCAGCAGGAAGATCAGCACCGTCGCCATGCCAAGTCGATAACTCCCGGTCGCCAGCGTTACCCAGCCGACGACGGCGGGCCCCGCGAACGCGGTGACCTTCCCTGAAAGCGCGAACAGCCCGAACATTTCGCCGCGCATGCTAGGCGGTGCGAGCCGCGCCATCATCGTGCGGCTCGCGGCCTGAACCGGGCCGAAGAACGTGCTCATGGCAAGGGCGCCCGCCCAAAACGTGGTCTTGTCCGGGGCCGCCATGACGATGGCGCTGGTTGCGATCAACGCGACTAAGCTTATGACAATCGTCCGTTTGGAGCCGATCCGGTCATCGATCCAGCCGAATAGAAACGCCCCCAACCCGGCGGTAACGTTCAAACTGATGCCGAGGACAATGATCTCCTCGGTTTGCATGCCGAAGGTAATGCCGGCGTAGACGCCGCCCAAAGCGAACACCGTGTGCACGCCGTCGGAATAGATCATGGCGGCGATCAAAAAGCGAAAGACGTTGGCGTGATCGCGGGCACGGCGCAGTGATGCGACCAATTGCTTCATTCCCAGGCGGACCGCGCGGCCGGCGGAAATGCTTCCGGCTACGGGCTCCCGTACCCACAAGAACAGCGGCAGGGCGAAAATCACGAACCAGCCCGCCACCAAAAGCGAGGTCGCGCGCACATGTTCCGCCTCGCCCTTATCGAGTCCGAAAGGCGGCGGGTCGGCCTGCACGAGCACGAACAGCGCAACCACCAGGGACAGCAAGCCACCCGCGTAGCCTGCGCCCCAGGCCCAGCCAGAGACACGCCCCATTTGTGCTGGAGTTGAAATCGTAGGCAGAAGGGCATTGACGAACAACATGCCCACTTCGAAGCCGACGGTAGCGATAACGACAAAAACCAAAGCCCAGGTCGCGTCATCGGGTGTCGGCCGCGCGTACCAGAGCAGCGCCGTGGCCGAAGCGCAGATCAACATGAACGCCATAATCCAGGGTTTGCGCCGTCCGGTCTGATCAGCGATCGCCCCGAGGATCGGGCTCAGGATCGCGATCACAACCCCCGCAACCGACATGGCGAAACTCCAATGTGCGCCGCCGGTTGTCGGATCGACGGCAATGCCGGTGGTAAAATAGGTCGCGAAAACAAACGTAATGATGATCGTGGTGAAGGCGGAGTTGGCGAAATCATAAAGACAAAACGCGATCACCGGCGCGGGCGCGCTCCGCGCTGATTCCGGGGTCTCGGCCCCGGGCATCACGACTGCCCCAAGGCGGCTTCGATCCGCCAGACAAGCTTCATGACGTTCAAGGCAATTTCGCCCGTCACCCGCGGCGGGTGTGCGCCGCGAATCGAAGCGATGAAGTGCTTGAGTTGCGCACTCAGCGCGTCGCCCGTGAAGACCGTGGCCGGCTCTAACTCGCGCGCCGATCGCGCCGGCCGAAGCAGGCTTTTCGCGATAAAATCGAGCCGGTAATCACCCCCGCCTGTTTTGACAACCAGGTCGCGATGACGGTCGGCGACGGCGCGGCTGGCAACCAGGATCGCCCTTGTTTCGTCGGCGAACGTCAGCTCCGCTTCGGCGTGATCGCGATTGCCGGTGGCCTTCACGCGCGTCACCGGCAAGGGTTTGAGCGCGAGCACGATATCCAGGTCATGGACCATCAAGTCGGCAACAACGCTGACGTCCGCGACACGCGCGCTTGCGGGCCCGGTCCGCCGCGTTGTCATGCGGGTAACGTCCGTGGGGGAAACGCCTTGGGCAAATAGCGCCTCTACCGCCGGATTGAATCGCTCCACGTGGCCAACCTGCAAGATGGCGCCGGCGGTCCTTGAGGCGTCGATGAGCGCTTTGCATTCCGCCTCCGATGGGGCGAACGGCTTCTCGACCAAGCAATGAATGCCGGCTTGCAGAAGCGGTAAGGCCGTTGCGGCATGGGCGGCGGTCGGTATCGCAATGATGACGGCGCCGATGTTGCGAAGATCTGCCACGACCGGGCAGCCGAACTCGGCGGCGGCGGCATGGGCGTGATCGGCATCGGCATCCATGACGCCGGCGATTTCGATGCCGGCAACCTTGGCGGCACGAAGGTGGTTGCGCCCCATGATGCCTGCGCCGACAACGGCTAGGTTAACTTGGGCTGGCTTCAGCGGCACACGCGTCCCATAGACGTCAAAACCTCTGGATCAACGCGGTCTCAGACGACAGCCGCTCGCACCGCGGCGATGACGCGATCTTGCGCCTCAGGCGAAAGATAGGGATGCATGGGCAGACTGATCACTTCCCGCGCCAAGCGCTCGGTCACGGGTAGTCCGCCCGTGACCACCGGAAAGCCGCGGTAGGGCGCTTGGGTATGAATGGGCTTGAGATAATGGATGGCCGTTGGAATTCCTTCGGCCTGGAGCGTCGCGGCGATGCGATCACGCCTGGGTGTGGTGACGGTGTACTGCGCCCAAACCGATGTGCAATCGGGCCGCACGAAGGGAGTCCCGACGGCGCCCTTGAGGCCCGCGGTATAACGGGCGGCCACGGCATTGCGTTCGTGGCATTCGGCATCGAAGATCGCGAGCTTCTCCAAGAGCACGGCCGCCTGAATCGAATCAAATCGGCCGGTTATGCCAACCCTAAGATTTTCGTTGCGGTCGCGGCCCTGACCATGGACCCGAAGCTGCGTCAGCCGTCGCGCAATTTCGTCGTCGTCGGTGAAAATCGCGCCGCCGTCGCCGTAGCAGCCCAAGGGTTTTGACGGGTAAAAACTGGTGGCGGTGATTTCGGCGCAGGTGCCGAGCGCGTTCCCCTTATAGTGCGCGCCGTAACTTTGCGCGGCGTCGTCCAAAATCCACAAGCCATGGCGCTCAGCGACGCGTCTGATGGAATCGTAATCGGCCGGCTGTCCAAAGAGATCCACCGCAATCACGCAGGCCGGCCTGAGGCCGGTTTGCCGCGCGACGGCGACCGCGCGCTCGAGGCTTTCAGGGTCGATATTGAACGTGTCAGGCAAGACATCGACGAAAACCGGCGTTGCCCCCAAGATCACCGCCGGTTCGACCGTAGCCGTAAACGTAAAGGAAGGCAGAAACACAGCATCGCCGCGTCCAACCTCCTTAGCCATCAGGGCCATGACCAAGGCCGTCGTGCCGCTGGAACAGGAGATCACGTGCTTCGCACTGGCATGAGCGGCCAGCTTGCGCTCGACCTCGGCTACTTCGGGCCCCATGATGAATCCGCCATGAGCCAGCACCCGTCCGATGGCGGCTTCCATGCGCTTCTCACCGATCCGCGCCCGCTGGGCCTGAAGGTCGATGAAGGCAATCTTGGTGAGGCTGGCCGGTGCCGTCGCTGAATCAGGCATGATGGGAATGGACCTGCTTATCGGGAACGTAGAGGGACGGGGTGGCGGATCGGTCGGGACCTGCGGCGGCTGGCTCGGCGTTGAAATGAACCTAGTCCTTGGCCACAACGCTTGCAAATGGAATGGGTTGCGGTTCACCTCGAGGCGTCATAGCCGGCGCCGGACTACCTGGCTGGACAAGCCGCGAGTGGCGGCGTTAAGTGTCTTTATGTCCGCTCTCGCTGGCTAATCGTGTTCGCCCCCTTCGCCTGGTAGCCGCCGCCCATGGCTTTGCCTGATTTGTCCGCCGCCTTGCCATTGCCCGGCTCCTCGCCTGTGACCCCGGCTTCGACGGGCGTCCTCTATCGCCGTCTGCTGCGCGAGGCGGTGGCGCCCTATGCCGGACGGTTCGCACTGGCCGGTCTGTGCATGTTTGCCGTCGCCGTATCGACGGCGGCGCTGGCCTGGTTGATGGACCCGGTGGTCAACCAAGTGTTCGTCGCGCGGCGTGCTGAACTCTTGTGGCCCGTGGGCCTCGCGGTCTTTGCGACCTTCGCGGTCAAGGGGATCGGCGCCTATGGTCAAACGGTGATCATGACCCGTGTCGGGCAGACCGTACTCACCGATCTGCAAAACCGGCTTTTCCGGCACCTCCTGGAAATGGATTTGACGTTCTTCGCCGCCCATCGCACAGGCGCGCTGATCTCGCGACTGACCACGGATATTGCCGCCATGCGCACGGCGGTTTCAACGGCGCTCACGGGTTTGGGGCGCGAAGCGCTGTCGATCATCTTCCTCGTCGGCGTTATGTTTTATCAGGATTGGCTGTTGGCGTCGGTCGCCTTTGTGGCTTTTCCGGCGACCGTGATTCCGATTTCAACCCTTGGACGGCGCTTGCGCACGATGACGGCAAACACCCAAGTTCAAACCGGCGCGTTCATGACTCTCGTGGAACAGTGTCTAAGTGGAATCCGGCTGGTCAAAGCCTACCGCATGGAGGACTACGAGAACGCGCGCGCCCAGCGGCTGACGAGCGACATCCGCGACCGGATCATCAAGACCGAGCGCGTGAAAGCACTCGCTAGCCCGCTCATGGAAACATTCGGCGGGGTGGCGGTGACCATCGTCATCGTTTACGGCGGCTGGCGCGTGATCGGCGGCGAGACCACGGCCGGCGCGTTTTTCTCGTTCATCACGGCGCTTCTTTCGGCCTATCGACCCATGAAGGCGCTGGCCAATGCAAACGCCAGCGTCAACGAAGGACTCGCGGGCGCCGAGCGCTTATTCGCGGTCTTGGACACCAAACCGGCATTGCATGAAAAATCGGATGCCGTGGCCTTGAGGGTGACGCGCGGCGAAGTGCGTTTCGAGAACGTCACGTTCTCCTACACTGGTGCGTTAGAGGCTCTCAAAGGCATCAGTTTCACGGCGGCCCCCGGCAAGACCACGGCGCTGGTCGGTCCGTCGGGCGCGGGCAAGACCACCGTCCTCAATTTAATTCCCCGATTTTACGACATCACGTCGGGCACCATCACCATCGACGGCCACAATATTGCCGATGTTACCTTGGCTTCGCTGCGCGACGCCGTTGCCCTGGTCAGCCAGGATGTGGTGCTTTTCGACGACAGTGTCCGCGCCAATATCCGCTACGGTCGTGCAGGGGCCAGCGACGCCGATATCGAGGAAGCCGCGCGCGCCGCCGGCGCCCACGAATTCATTTCTGCTTTGTCCGAGGGCTTTGAGACCGTTGTCGGCGAGCGCGGGCAGGGGCTTTCAGGCGGCCAACGCCAGCGCATCGCCATTGCCCGGGCGCTATTGAAGGATGCCCCGATCCTGCTCTTGGACGAGGCCACCAGCGCGCTCGACGCCGAGACTGAACGCCAAGTTCAATCCGCGCTCGAGCGCTTAAAACAGGGCCGCACGACCCTGGTCATTGCGCATCGCCTAGCAACGGTGGCAACCGCCGATCAGATCTGCGTCATCGATCAGGGCCGCGTGGCCGAAGACGGCGCCCACGGTACGCTGCTCTCCAAGGGCGGTCTGTACGCGCGCCTCCATGCGCTGCAGGTCTCACCCGGCATGGCTGCCGGCTAGGTGGTCCCATGCGTTTCGATGAAGCCATCGCGTTCTACGAGTCCGGCGACCGCACCAGCGCCAAAGCCGGTGCCGAGAGCATTCTGGCCGCGCCGAGTGACCGCCATCAGCATGGCGACGCACTCAACTTGCTGGCCGTGATCGCGCAAGACGAGGGCCGGCAAGTTGACGCTGAAGAATTCGCCCGCCAGGCGGTGGCCATCGCACCCGCCAATGCCCTGTATTTGAACACGCTCGGCAATGGACTATTGGCTCAGGGCCGCAGCGCCGAAGCGGTGACCGTCCTCGTCAAGGCCCACAAGGCCGCGCCGACACAGGCTGATATTCTATTTAATCTCGGTAATGCAGAGCGGCAGGCCGGCCTGCTGCACGAAGCGGTCGAGAGTTTTCGCAGCACCATTACGCTCCGACCCGGCCACATCGGCGCCTACAACAATATGGCGCTGGTGTTGAAATCCATCGGCGAAGTCGAAAGTGCCGCGACCGTGCTGATCGAGGCTGTGGCGCATGCGCCCAAATCCGCTGAACTGCGATTCAATCTTGGGAACGCGTTTCATATGGCCGGCCGACTCCCGGCAGCGGAAAGCGCCTTTCGCAAAGCCATCGAGCTTCTGCCCGGTCACGCCGATGCCCATGTCAATTTGGGTGTGGTGCTGGCCGAGGGCGGCCTCAAGGACAAGGCCGATGCCTGTTTCCGCAAAGCCATCAGCCTTAACCCGAATCTGGCGCAGGCCTATGTCGGTCTCGCCGATCTGGTCGACGACGGCAGCATGGACGCGGTCGCGCATCGGCGCGCCGTGCTGGCGTTAAGACCCGAACTCGCGACAATACATTCAAGCCTCTTGATGTGCCTGCACTATGTCCCCGGCATGTCGCGCGAGGCGTTATTCGCCGCCCATCAGGAATTTGCCGGCCTGCATAAGTCGCAGGCCCCCCCTGCCTTCGACCCGCGCCATGATTTCTCGCCCAATCGGCGCTTGCGTGTGGGTTTCGTCTCGGGCGATTTTCGTTTCCACGCCATGATGTTCTTTGCTCTGCCGGTGATCGAGGCGCGCGACCGCGCCATGTGGGAAATCGTTTGCTATTCCTCGACCGCAAAGACCGATGTCTATACGCCGGACTTCCGTGCCGCGGCCGACCACTGGCGAGACGTGCGCGGCCTTTCCGACAGTGAACTTTCGCAATTGATCGTGCGTGATCGCATCGACATCCTCATCGACCTCTCGGGCCACGCACCCCAGAACCGCTTGCCGATGTTCGCGCTAAGACCGGCGCCGCTCCAGGTGGCCTGGGGCGACTATGTCGACACCCGCGGCCTCGATGCAATCGACGTGCTCTTGGGCGACGGCGTACATACGCCGGCTGAAGACGACCGCTTCTACACCGAACGCGTCGAACGCTTCGCGCCAGATTACATTTGCTACCGGCCGCCGAGCTACGCGCCGCCCGTGGCGCCGGCGCCCTGCCTCGCCAAGGGCACCGTGACCTTTGGCACCTTCAGCGAAGTAACCAAATTCGGTCCTGCGTCGGTCGCGCAATGGGCGGCGGTGCTGAAGGCCGTGCCGACGGCGCGGTTCCTCTTGAATGGGTACCTTCTCGCCGACGAAGCCCGGCAAGGCCGGATTGTCAGCCTGTTCATGGACCAAGGCATTGCCGCCGACCGGGTGATCTTTAAGACCGGCGGTCTGCACGCCGCGTTTCTTGCGCAATACGGCGAGGTCGACGTCATTCTCGACACCACGCCCTATTCGGGCGGCCTCACGACGTGCGAAGCGCTTCTGATGGGCGTGCCGGTCCTGACCGTGGCGGGAGATCGCTTTTGCGGCCGGCATGCCGCCGCGCATCTTGCCAACGGCGGCTATCCCGAAGGTGTCGCGGCCTCCCTCGGCGAGCTGATCGCCAAGGCCCGCTCGCTCGCCGCCGACCCCGCCGGGCTGGCGGCCCTGCGCGAAAACCTGCGCGACCGGCTCACAGCCTCCCGTCTCTGCGACCTGCCGGCCTTCGCCGCGAATTTCTACGGCGCGCTTCGCTCCGCTTGGGTGGAGCGATGCTCTAGAGCGGTTTGCATTTAGGTAGCTGCGTAACCTGAGTTGCGGATGTAGTTGCTGCATTCGGCTGGCGTGACGGCGTCGAGCGCATTGGCAACGGCGTCGTGAACGGCATCTAAGCTGCGTGCCATGGCTGCGCGCATGTGCTGT
>CAMDRB010000001.1 GCA_945906455.1 Caenispirillum bisanense | reverse complement strand
TCTAGTTGGCTGCGGGCGGCGACTCTTCCGGCAGCATGACCAGGCGGGCGAGGCTTACGCTTAAGAGAGTCCGCTCTGATTCCGCGGCGTTCTGTAAGTATTGGTTCAGGCGCTTGCCGAGGTCGCCAAGTTTTGGCTCATCGCTGGCTGCGTCCATGTTCAAGCCAAGCCCGAAGTGATGCACAAGGTCGGCTAAGGCGGTACGCTCCAGGTCACGGCTGAGGACCCAGTATCCATCCTCGGTCGGCGTGATGAACATGCCGACGCGCAGTTCATCGAGGACCCGGTTCAAGGCCGGGCCGGACGCACCCAATGTCTTGGCCAAGGGTTCCCCTGCGAGACCCACGCCGCCACGGCGCGCCACGGCCAACCGCGCCAGGACTTCCAGCGCGAGCACCAATCTTCCGCCGACACCGGGACCAAACCCCACGCGCGCCGTCCGCCATTCTGGCAGAGCCGCGGTGATGACCGCACCGACCATCACCGCGAACCATACGAGATAGATCCAAACTAAGAATACCGGCACCGCCGCAAGTGCGCCGTAGATCGCCTGATAGGACGTCATAAGAACCACGTAAAGCGCGAACGCGTAGCGCAGGGCCGCAAGAAGCAGCGCGGCGACGGCCGCACCGATCAACACGTCTTTCAAGCTCATACGGCGGTTGGGAACGACCATGAACAGAAATGCCAGCGTCGCCCAGGTCAGCAAGGTCGGCATCACGCTGCCGAGCAGGATCGCCGTTGGCCCCGCGGCGGGCGCGCCTTCAAACATTTGTATGCTGGCGAAGTATCCGAGAAGGGATAGGCCCGCGCCAAGAAGCACCGGACCAATTGTCATGACCGCCCAGAATACCAGGAGTCGCTTTCGCAATGGACGTTGCCGGGTTACGCCAAAAATTTCGTTGAGCGCGTCCTCAATCGTCAGAAGCAGAAGGACTGACGTTAGGACCAAGCCGACCACGCCAAAGGCCGTCAAATTGGCGGCAGCTTCGATGAAGTTGGTCAGCGCTTCGCTGATTCGGAGGCCGGTGTCGGGGACAAGGTTGGAGACGATGGCTTCCTGCAATGAAGCCCGGAGTTGATCGAAGGCCGGAAACGCCGCCAGTGTCGCCAGCACCAAGGCCAACGCCGGTACGACCGCCAGTGCCGTCCAGAAACTTAGCGCGGCGGCCGCACTGCTCACGCGAGCTTCGCTCATTCGGGCGATAAGAAACGGCGCCAGGGACTCAGGCCGCATTAGCGCGCCCCCGACCGCGGCGCGCGCCACGCCCAGTCGCAGGGGCCGGGAGGCATCCATCGGGGAGTCGTCGACCGCTGTCATACGTTGCCCGCCTTGCCCAAAAAATCGTTTCGTGTAGGATGCCGCAAGTTATTGGTTCCCGAAAGCTTTTTGGCGGTTTTTTTGCCGCAGGGCGTGGATTTGAGAATGGGCGAACAGCAGCTTCTGATGCACGGCAAGAAGGGGCTGGTCATGGGCGTCGCCAATGATCGGTCGATCGCCTGGGGGATCGCCCAGGCGTTGAGCGCCCATGGCGCCGCCCTAGCCTTTACCTACCAGGGCGAGGCTCTGGAAAAGCGTGTCCGACCCTTAGCGCAAAGTGTTAACGCCCCCTTGGTCCTGCCCTGTGACGTCACCGATTCGGGCTCGGTGGAAAAGGTCTTCGCCGAAATTCAAAAGTGCTGGGGTGACCTCGATTTTGTGGTTCACGCCATCGCCTACTCCGACAAGGACCAGCTGAAAGGGCGCTACTGCGACACGACCCGCGCGAATTTCCTGAACACCTTGGACATCTCGTGTTTTTCCTTCACCGAAGTTTGCCGCCTGGCCGAACCGCTGATGAGCAGCGGCGGCAGCTTGCTGACCCTGAGCTACCACGGCGCCGAGCGCGTCATTCCCCATTACAATGTCATGGGCGTGGCCAAGGCCGCCTTGGAAGCCAGCGTGCGTTATCTCGCGACGGACTTGGGGCCTAAGAACATTCGCGTCAACGCGATCTCGGCGGGCCCGATCAAGACCCTCGCGGCCTCAGGCATCGGCGATTTCCGTTACATTTTAAAGTGGAACGAGCTGAACGCGCCGATGGATCGCAATGTCACAATCGAGGACGTCGGCAAATCCGGCCTCTACTTACTGAGTGATCTCGCCAGCGGTGTGACCGGTGAAGTTCTCCATGTCGATTGTGGCTATCACGTCGTCGGAATGATGGCGCCTGAATCGTCCCAGCAGATTTCGGAGCTGCTCGCCGGCGCCAACCTCGTCAAGTAGGCGCCATGTCCAGCAACACGTTCGGCACGTTGTTCCGCTTCACGACCTTCGGCGAAAGCCATGGACCGGCCATCGGCTGCGTTGTTGACGGCGTGCCGCCGATGATTCCCCTGACCGAAGCCGACATCCAGGTGTGGCTCGACAAGCGGAAACCGGGGCAATCGAAATACACTTCCCAGCGCCGCGAGCCCGATGCGGTGAAGATCCTTTCCGGCGTATTCGAGGGCGTGACTACGGGAACGCCGATCGGCCTGCTGATCGAGAATATCGATGCACGCTCCAAGGATTATGGCGACATCGCCGAAAAGTTCCGTCCCGGACATGCTGACTACACCTATTGGAAAAAATACGGCATCCGCGACTATCGCGGCGGCGGGCGGCAGTCGGCCCGTGAAACCGCCATGCGCGTGGCCGCCGGCGCGATCGCGCGCAAGGTCTTGGCCCAGCGCCTCGGGACCAAGGTTTCAATTCGCGGCGCACTGACGCAGATCGGGCCGCACCTGATCGATCGCAATCGCTGGGATTGGAAACAGGTCGGCAAGAACCCGTTCTTCTCGCCCGACGCCAAAGCTGCCGAAACCTGGGCCGCATATCTTGACGACGTGCGAAAAGCCGGATCTTCCGCCGGCGCGGTCATCGAAGTTATTGCCGACGGCATCCCGGCCGGCCTCGGCGCGCCGGTTTACGGCAAGCTCGACGCCGACATCGCTTCAGCCTTGATGAGCATCAACGCCGCCAAGGGTGTTGAGATCGGCGCGGGTTTCGCCGCCGCGGCTTTGTCAGGCGAGGAAAACGCCGATGAAATGCGCGCCGGAAAAACCCAGGGCGAAGTGAAATTTATCTCCAACCACGCCGGCGGAATTCTCGGCGGTATCTCAAGCGGTCAATCGATTGTCGCCCGCGTCGCGATCAAGCCGACCAGCTCGATCCTCACGCCGCGCAAGACCATCGACGTGCGCGGCCGCAATACCACCATCAGCACCATAGGCCGCCACGACCCCTGCGTCGGCATTCGCGGCGTGCCGGTGGCCGAAGCCATGCTGGCGATCGTGCTGGCCGATCACCTGCTCCGCCACCAGGCGCAATGCGGAACCTAGAGCGTTTTCCGGCGAAGCGGACTTCCGGTTCCCTACCGGCGAAGGCCGGCACTAGACAGATGCGCGCCTTCGCGCGCGCGAGGAAAGGCGACCAAATCAAGACTCTAGAGCGCTTCCGTGATTCAATTTGAGCGGGAAGCGCTCTAGGGACAAAGAGTTAGTCCGGACTCACGGTCGGCGGCAGGAGGTTTCCTCACATGCGTACTTTCGGCTTTATTCTGCTGGGCCTGTTTTCAGGCATCGGTCTACTCGCGATCGCCGTCTTTGCCGGCCTGATCTATATGGCTTCCAACCTCGACGGTATGCGCCCGCCGGTAAGCGCGGTCCCCGACAAGATCCTGCTGACACTCGATTTGGACAAAAGCCTGGTGGAAGGACCTGGTGGCCCGCGCCTTGAAGGTTTCAACCTGCGCGCGGCGACGACGCTTCCGGACGCCGTCGTTGCCATCCGCAAGGCCAAGGACGATCCCCGTGTGGTCGCGATCAAAGCCACCTTGAGCAATCCCAGCCTTGGCCTCGCCCAAAGCCAAGAAATTCGCGATGTCGTCGCGGAGTTCCGCGCCGCCGGCAAACCCGCGCTGCTGTTTTCGGAAACCATGGGCGAAGGCGAGGGCAGCCTTCCGACCTACTATCTCGCGGCAGCCTTCGGCGATATTTGGGTGCAACCGTCGGCGACCGTTGGCATCGCGGGAATCGGTACGGAAGGATTCTTTCTAAAGAATTTCCTCGCGCGCTTCGGAGTCAAAGGCAGTTTCGTCACGCGCGGCGAGTACAAAAGCGCCCCCGAGGCGTTCACCAACACCGGTATGTCCGAAGCCAACCGCGAGGAAACCCGCGCGCTGCTGGGGGCCTGGTTCGAGCAAATGGTGGCGGGCATCGCCGCCGACCGCAAGATCAGCGCCGATGCGGTCAGGGCCGTGATCGATCAGGGGCCGCAACTGGCCAAGGAAGCTCTCGACAAGAAACTTGTCGATCACCTCGGCTACCGCGATGAATTCGACGAAGCTTTGAAAACGCAGCTCCCCGGCGCACAAGAGATGAACCTCGACCGCTACGTTTCGCTGCCCTTGCCCGGCGCGAAGGCGGCGCGAAAGCGCGTCGCGGTCATTCAAGCCGCCGGTGAAATCGACCGCCGCGGCGAGGACAATCCGTTCTCCGGCGATCAGGGCATCCATGCCGATGCGATGGCGAAAACCGTGCGCAGGGCCGCCGACGACAGCAAGATCGATGCCATCCTCCTGCGTATCGACAGTCCTGGCGGTTCTTACGTCGCTTCCGACACCATCTGGCGTGAGATCGTACGCGCCAAGGGCAAAGGCAAGCCCGTCATCGTCAGTATGGGCAATACCGCGGCCTCGGGCGGCTACTTCATCGCCATGCCGGCCGACCGGATTTTCGCGTCCCCAGCCACCGTCACCGGCTCTATCGGCGTGTTCACCGGCAAGATGGTGGTCGGCGACGCCTTGGACAAGCTCGATATCAAGCGCGAACGCATCACGTTTGGCGATTCGGCCGGTATGTTCAGCGCGACCACTGATTTCTCGCCCAAGGACATCGAGCGCCTGAACCGGATGCTGGATGCGACCTACGCCGACTTCACCGGCAAGGCGGCGCAAGGGCGCAACAAAACCGTGGCCGAGATCGACAAAGTCGCGCGCGGCCGGGTGTGGAGCGGCGCCGATGCCGTGGGCGCCGGCCTGGTTGACGAATTGGGCGGGTTTCTGAAGGCGCTCGATTACACCAAGACCAAGATTGGCCTCCAGCCGACGGATCATGTGAGGTTGGTGAAGTTCGCTGACGAAAAAGAAGGCTGGTGGGACATCTTCAAGTATTTCGGCGCCAACGATGCCCCGGAAGACGTTGAGAGTTTCTTCCGCGCGGCAGCGTGGTTTACCAAGGTCGTCGCGCCGGTGATGGGTCAGTTTGAGTCCACTCAATCGCGCGGTCCGCAGCTCCTGATGGCGCCGGTGGGCGTGAGGTAGATGTGGCTACTTTTTGCGACGCAACCCCCCCCCCCCCGTGTTACTATGACGGGGGCACACATGCTGACCCGCCACGCCTACGCTTAGCTTCTGTTGGCGAGCGGCGCGAGCCTACAAATGCTTGCGCCCGGCGAAGCTGGGGCTTTTCTTATTGAGTGGAGCGAATCAGACAAGTCCGCGTCCTGCCGCCAGCGCCAGAGCGGCGGCCGACCGAATTCGCAGTGCCTCGTTGAATTATAGATTTATTGCTTGCTGACAAAGCACTCCCAGCGTGAACGCAAGGCGCGCGCGTCGATGCCTTTGTCGGCTACGGGCAGAATGCGTGTGCCGGCGAACTTGGCGTATTCGGTGTTCGCGAGATCGGGATGGATCGCCACCACGGCGTCGTCCGGATTGACGCCGATGAGATCGAGATCAAACAAGGTGTGCAGGTCGCTGCGCAGCAGAATACCGTTGGCCGGATGATTATCCTCAGGCCCCCGATACTTGCCGACGTGGCAGGCTTCAAGCAACGCGAGAACACCGCAACCCGAAATCATGCAGCGCGGGCCATAACGATTGATCAGTTTGTCGCGGAAGGATGTGATCCCCCGGCGCGCACGAATCGCCTGGAATGGCCGCTCCGATTCATCGACCGCCGGCAAAGGTGAGATCGTGGCTGTGTCCGCTTCGCGGTCGGTCAATTCCAACGTCCGGCTTCTGAGCCAGGTCATCAGGATGGGGGCGACGTTGTGATCGCGCCGCGCCACGTAACCGCAGATGCCGGCGATATCGGCCAGCCTAAGTTTTACGTGCCGACTGCTGGTGGCCTCGAAGGGCCGAAGTTCCAAGGGCTCGATCGGTGCGGTGACGCGTAGGCATTCATGGGCAAAATACGCCGTGTGAACCACCGTCGGATGCCGCTCTTCGGTGCGTACTGAAAACTGATGGCCATTGAAGCAGCGGTAGGGAATATCGCGCTTTTTGCGCGTCTCGATCTTGGCAACGCCGCAAACCGGGCATGTCGCCACAATGCGTTCACTCTCGCGGGTGCTGACGCTTTGCACATGCGCCACCGCAAGCAGGCGCTTTTCATCCCGCAGGAACAGAATATCGTTGGCGGCGATCTGCTTTTTACTGCGGTCGTTGGTCTGATAGGTATAAGTCGTCGGTGTTACCCGCCCTGCTTGATCAGAATCGGCAATCGGCGTTATGGCAATCCAACACTGCATGGCACCTGAAGCTCTCCAAATTTCGTTCGGAGTATGCAAGCGGGTACAAGGAGATTTTGTGATATTTTTGTGAAAGGGAAATGCGTGGAATGAGGCGCGCGCCCGGCACCGTGAGAATTGTTTCACTTTGATGAAGAATTCTCCGACCGCGAATCCCCGAAGCCATCCCGTAAGCCATTGAGGCTGTAGTGTGATTGACGCGTGCCGCGCAATTTGAAAGACAATTGCTGCAGTTTTATGACGTTCTCCGCGGTTGCCGAAGAATGCGGATTTTGAGACAAGGCCCGAAGCGCAATCGGAGGATGACCCGCGTGAAGCCTTTGCTCAGAACTATCTTGCTGCTGATCGCCGTCGCACCTGCGGCCCAGGCGCGTGTTGACGCGAACGAAACCGCACTGGCCGCTCTCGCGCCCTCGGTCATTTCCCGGTCGGCCGTCGTGGCCTCACAGCTTGCTGACCAGGTCAATGCGGTACTCGTGATGCGAGCTCAAATGACCGATCGCGCGGCGCCTCAGCCGGCTGTTGGTTGTACCAATCCAAACGAAATTGCCCGCCGTCTGGAGGCGCTCAAGGCCCTGGATGCTTTTACGCGTGTGACGATCAACGGCCTGATCGATGCGGCGCCGTCGAGTGAACTCAAGGCTGCCGCAAGCGAAGACCTGACGCCGCTGCTGATCCGTCACCGGCAGGAGTTGAGTGCGACCCTGCTGGACTTGCTCGAACTGCCATTGGTGCGTGGGACAGAGAGTCTCGCCGCGGACATCGTGCGGCTGGCCGATCAGGCCGCACGACCGTAGTGCTAACATCCCCGGTTGAGCTTAGCGCTTGGCGCTTTCCAGCGTGGCCATGCCTTTTCTTGCAATGTGCTTAGCGCGGGTCGGATGCACGGCGATGGTGTAGGGGTCGGCCACGGCGACCACGGGATTGCTATTAAGCTGCAGTACCTTCTCATACACGCCAGTCGCTTCGGCCTGGCGGCCGGTGTTTTGCAGAACAAAAGCGAGATTCAGAAGGCGCGATGCGTCCTGCGGATTTTGCGCGAGGCCCTGCCGCAGCATGGATTCGGCTTCGGCCCACTGGCCCTTCAAAATAGCGTCGTAGGCCGGGCCGCTGGCATCAGTTGAGCTGGCAAAGGCCGGCACGCTCATCAAGCCCGCCGCGAAAACGGACGTCATGAGAATATTTTTCATCGACAATCTCCCAAAAATCAAATGGGCAAACGATGCGCGTTCTCGCCGTCAATATTCACGAGAGATTGGGATCAGCGTTGAGCCGAAGCGGGCTGTTTGCCGCTCTCGAGCGATGCCATGCCCTTCTTGGCGAGAATCTTCGCCCGCGCCGGTCTGACTTTTGAGTCGGGACCGACGGCGACAAGGGGGTCGCGGTCAAGCTGCAAGACCTTTCCATAGATGCTCGCCGCTTCGTCCTGACGTCCCGTGCTTTGCAACACATAAGCGAGATTGAGCAAGCGCATCGGGTCATTCGGATTTTGCACGAGGCCCTCGCGAAGCGTTTTTTCTGCTTCCGTCCATTGGCCCTGCTGAATGGCCTGGTAGGCGAGGGTGTTTGCTTCCGCAGCGGACTGCGCAACGGCTGACGTGCCGACGAAGCTTGCTACGACTAAGCAGGATGCAAGAATCTTTTTCATTCCGTCCTCCACGTAAAACTGACTGGAGAAATAATGATCCTTCCAAGTCAAAGTAACAATGAAATAATTATGTAAGAAATATGAATGTTTAGTGACATTTTCTGACGAATCAGCAGCGCGTTACCTTGGGAATTTTGTGGGGTGCCTCTGGCCCCGTGACGCACGGCGGTTGCCTGACCGTCCCGCATGAGATCCCGCAAGCAAAGTCATCGCCGCGTTCCTCGCTGCCGAGGTCGATGATTCGAAAACAGAGCTTATCCGCCCCAAAGCCCATGGTCGAGAGGCCGCGCGTGGCGAAGATCGGGCCGGATTGTCATCTATTCGTCACGTGGCTGACACGGATGAGTCTCTGAACATTCAGTATACGTCCCCCTCCACCCCGCCGCATTGAACCGATGCTGCACTGCGGTGGGATGTGTGTTCGTAATCTGTGAGGGGTATCATGACCAACAAGCCGCTAAAGAAATTCATCGTGGCTGCCTGCGCCGCCCTGGCGCTCGCGGCGTGCAGTGATGCCAGCGTAACTTCTCCAGGTGAGACCAGCCAAGTTGACACCGGCGGCGGCGGTACCGGCGGCGGCGGCACGGGCGGTACCGGCGGCCAGACCGGAACATGTCCGGCCGGCACGACTGCGGTGACATCGGTCGGCAACAATACCACCTGCGCCCTCTCGGGAACGCTCCTTTCTAACCTGACACTGACCAGCGGCGTCATTTACCAACTTAATGGCCGCATCGATGTCGGCGCCGACGTCGGTGGTGATGGCACCAAGACCGGCGGTCAGTCCGTGACCCTGACCGTCCAGCCCGGCGTGCGCGTTTTCGGCGCGGGAACTTCGGACTTCATTGTCGTCAATCGCGGCTCGCGCATCATCGCCGACGGAACAGCGACCTTGCCGATCGTCTTCACCAGCCGCCAAGACATTCTCGGCCAGGCAACTGCCACGTCCCGCAGCCAGTGGGGTGGACTTGTGATGTTGGGCCGCGCTCCCATCAACTCCTGCCCTGGACCGGGCGGCCTTGCGAACTGCGAAGCCCAGGTCGAAGGCACCACGGCCTTCTTTGGCGGCGCGCTACCGAACGATAGCTCGGGCACCCTGCGCTATGTTCAGATCAAGCACGGCGGCATCGAAATCACCCCCAATAACGAACTTCAAAACCTGACGCTCGCCGGCGTCGGCGCCGGCACCACCATCGACTACATCCAGAGTCACAACAGCTCCGATGACGGAATCGAGTGGTTCGGCGGCACGGTTAACCTCAAGCACGTCGTTATCACCGGCGCCAGCGACGACTCGCTGGACTGGGCCTCCGGATGGGTCGGCCGCATCCAATACGCCCTGGTGGTTCAAGCCACCGACGAAGGCGACCACATGGTCGAGGCCGACAACCTGCCGACGGATAACGCCAAATTGCCATTGACGGCGCCGACAGTCGCAAACTTCACGTTTATCGGACAACCCAATGCGCCGCACACGGCAGGCATTCTGCAGCGTGTCGGCGTTGGTGGAACGATGGTGAACGGAATCGTCAAAGGCTCGCCGCAATGTCTCGACATCGACGACGCGTCGACATTGCTGACGACTCTTACCTACCGGTCGGTCACCTTGGATTGCCCGGTGACCTACACCGTCGATACTAACGTCACCGATGCGCAAGTGGCGACGGTCTTCACCGGCGGCACGAACAACGTCGTCGGCGCCACCTCGCTTACCGGTCAATACTTCCCGGGCCCGCAGGAATTGTCGCGGACGCCATTCAACGCTTCGACCTTGAGCGGCTTCTTCGACAATACCACCTATGTCGGGGCCTTTTCGTCGACCGAAACCGCCAGCAACAATTGGGCCTTCGGTTGGACGGTCAGCCTGTTCGCGCCGCCGACCTGCCCGACCGGGACCACCAACATCGGCACCCTACTCGGCCAGAATCGTTGTGAAGTGCGCGGGGTCTACACGGCCGATCTAAACCTCACGGCCGGAAATCTCTATCAGCTGGGCGGCCGCGTCGACATCGGCATCGATGTCGGCGGTGACGGCACCAAGACCGGCGGCGATCCATCCAATCTGACGATCGATGCCGGCGTTACGATCTTCGGCAGCGGAACTTCGGATTTCATGGTCGTGAACCGGGGTTCGAAGATCTTCGCCAACGGCACGCCGACGGCGCCGGTGACGTTTACCGCACTTCAAGACGTCAACAACACCGCGGCAGCAACCGCCCGCGGCTTGTGGGGCGGCCTCGTAGTGCTCGGTCGCGCTCCGATCAACTCCTGCCCGGGACCCGGCGGGCTCGCCAACTGCGAAGCTCAGGTAGAAGGCACGACCGCCTTCTTCGGCGGCGCAATAGCCAACGACAGCAGCGGCCGCTTGAAATATATGCAGATCAAGCACGGCGGCATCGAAATCACACCTAACAACGAACTCCAGAACCTCACCATTGCCGGCGTCGGTGCGGGCACCGAGATCGACTACCTCCAAAGCCACAACAGCTCCGACGACGGCATCGAATGGTTCGGTGGCACGGTCAATCTCAAACACATCGTCGTCACCGGCGCCAGCGACGACTCGCTCGACTGGTCCGCGGGCTGGAACGGCAACATGCAGTTCGCGCTCGTGGTGCAGGCCGCCGATGAAGGCGACCATATGCTCGAACTCGACAATCTGCCGACCGACCATGCGAAATTGCCGCTGACGGCGCCGAAGTTCTCGAATTTCACTCTTGTCGGGCAACCCAATGCGCCCCACACGGCGGCAATTCTTGAGCGGGTCGGAGTCGGCGGGACGTTTGTGAATGGTGTGGTTATTGGGTCGCCGCAGTGCCTGGATATCGACGACGCCTCTACTTTGTTATCGGGCCTTGTCCACAACTCGGTCCTCTTGGACTGCCCGATTGCCTTCACCGTCGATACCAACGTGACGGACGTACAGGTGGCGGCGGTTTTCAATGCCGGTACGAATAATTCCACGGCGACGCCGGATACCCTCACCAGCACGTTCATCAACGGTCCGACCGAAACGGCGCGCGCCGCGGTGAACCCGACGACGCTGGGTACGTTCTTCTCGGCGGCGAACTATATCGGCGCAGTCAGCGGTGCCTCCGACACGTGGTGGCAGGGCTGGTCATGCGGCTTGGGCGGACCTACGCCGGCCTGCTAACCGAGACTCAAAACCCGGTGGCGGCAAAAGGGAGCCGCCGCCGGGCGGTCTCATCCGGACAATGCGTCCAAGCCCTCTCGGGGGATCAGTAAAGAGGTGACTGCAATGAAACGTTTTGGTTCAATCCTGGCTGGGGCGCTGCTGTCGTCGACCGCACTGAGCTGGTCCACGAGCGTGATAGCTGGCCAACAAGCGCCGGCCGCCGATGCCGTTGATGAAATTGTCGTTCGTGGCGCCTTTATCCCCGAGCCCAAACGCGAGACATCCGAAATATCAAGCTTCATCAGCGCCGCGGACCTCGAGAAGCAGGGCGATAGCAATATCGCGTTATCTTTGCGCAGGGTCACGGGCTTGAGCCTGGTCGGCGGAAAATTCATCTATATCCGGGGCCTGGGCGAACGCTACTCCAACGCCATGCTCAATGGCCTTCCCCTGCCGAGCCCCGAACCGCTCCGCCGCGTTGTCCCACTCGACCTTTTTCCCACGGCGGTTCTGGCGAGCGCGTCGGCGCAGAAGACCTACTCGCCGCAATATTCCGGTGAATTCGGTGGAGGCTTGCTCGAAATCAAGACCAAGACCGTCCCGGATGAGTCGTTCGTTGAAGTCAGTCTCTCGGGTAGCGGAAATACCGAAACTACCTGGAAAAACGGGCTGCTATACGAGGGCGGAGCTTACGATTGGGCAGGATTCGACAGCGGCACGCGCGCGATTCCGGATCCGCTGCAGGCGGCCATCGATTCCAAGAAGCGCATTAACACCTTGAATTTCTCGGATACGGAGCTCCAGACGATCGGCCGAAGTCTGGTCAACTCGGATCTGTGGGTAGTCTTCGAAGGCACGACCCCGGGAAATTTCGGGCTCGACGTGACCATGGGCGACCGGCTCCTGCGCGGCGACACCAGTTACGGCGTTCTTGTCTCTGCCGGCTACGACAACAATTGGCGGACCAAGCGCGGCCAGCAGCAGGACGGTCGGTTTGGATCGAACGCGGCAGGCGCCAGGGTGCTGGTGGTTGCCGACAACTTCAACTTTGTCAGCACGCAGAATGACATTCGCTGGCATGCCTTGCTCGGCCTCGGCGCCGACTGGGATAACAACGAGATAAAATTCACCAGCCTCCTGATTCGCAACACCTCCAAGGAGGCGCGTACGCTGCAGGGCTTGTCGGCGAATTTCGGCACAATCGTGCGCCGGGACTATACCGAGTGGTTCGAGCGCCAGATGTGGACCAATCAGATCGACGGCCTGCATCACCTCGAGGATGACTTCACCGTCAATTGGAAGGGCTCGTACTCAACCGCGACGCGCGATGCTCCGTATGAGCGTTTTGCCCAGTATCGCGATTTTGGCTCCGGCCAGCTCACTTATGATTTCTCGCAAGGCCGAAACCTGACGCGATTCAGCAAGATCGATGACACGCTCTTCTCCGGCGCGCTCGACTTGACGAAAGTAACGACCTTCAACGAGCGCGAAATGGTCTTGAAGGCGGGCTATCTCTACACCGACAACGCGCGTGATTCCGAGCAACGCGACTATCGTCTATTGCCGACCGGGGGGCCCTTGCCGCCGGCGCTTCTTTCACGGCGCATTGACTATATTTTCTCCGATCAGAACATCAATTCCGGCCGTTTTGTCCTCACCGAGGTCACGGGCAGTTCCGCGCCCCCAGCCTACACCGGTGCCCTTCAGGTGCATGGAGCCTACGTCGGGATGGACGCGCAGGTCGGCGACTATGTTCGCGCTGCCTTGGGCGGCCGATACGAGTCCGGCGCTCAGATGGTCGATACGTTTGACTTCTACACGTCGAATACAAGAGTAGAAACCGAGATTAACGAGAGCTATTGGCTCCCGGCGGCGACCATTACCTGGAACTTTGCTGAAAACATGCAGGTTCGCGTCGGTGGATCGAAGACCATCGGGCGCCCGCAGTTCCGCGAATTGGCGCCGGCCGACTTTATCGACGTCGATACCGATCGGCAATTCGTCGGCAATCCAAACCTGACCAACTCCAGAATCACTAACATTGACGGCCGGTGGGAATGGTATTTCGCCGACGAACAGTACGTGACCCTGGGCGGTTTCTATAAGAAACTTTCGAGCCCGGTCGAAGAAACCATCAACGAAGCCGGCGACAACCAGCAGACCACTTTTCAGAACGTGCCGCGCGCCGAGCTCTACGGCGTCGAGGCCGAATTTAAATATGTTTTGGAATCGCCGTGGCAGCAAGAATGGTTGTCGACCAAGAATTTCTTCGCGGCCACAAACTTCACCTGGAGCGAATCCAAGCTCGACATCAAGCCAGGTGATACTGTTATCCGTCAGAACGGCACAGTCCTGCCGGCGTCGTTCATCATCCGGGACGGCCGGGCGCTGCAAGGCCACTCACGGTATCTCGCCAATTTTCAGGTCGGCTACGAGGATGCCGAGGCGGGGTCGGCGGCGACCCTTTTGCTGAACTATTCGAGCAAGCGCATCCGCGCATCCGCGCCGCAGACGTTGCCCGAAATTTTTGAGCGGCCGCCCTTAAGTGTGGATTTTACCTACAACCGAACGGTCTCGGTGTTTGAAAGCGAATACGAGGTTAGCTTTAAAGCTGAAAATATTTCGGGCGCTAAGTATCGGGCGCTGCAGGCCTACGAAGGCACGACCGTCAATGTTGACACCTACAAACTTGGCCAGTCCTTCTCATTTGGCGTCTAGCGCCGTTTCTAAAGGGAAATGGGCATGTCTGAGGTGAGTTTCCCCGATTTCAAGCTGGCGCCTACGGCGCGGCGAATGGAGCGGTGGGGCTCACAGAGCCTCGGGCTGCTGCGCGCCCAGCCTGCGGCCCGGTGGCGGGGATTGATCGAGGGTGTGGCCGTCGTCGGCCTTTCCGCCTTTGCTGCGCAGCTGCTCTGGACTCTGATCGGATCGCCGGAATCGTCCGAGGCTCTCGCGACCGTCGGCAAGGCGGTGGCGCCGGCCGCATCGCGCTCGACCTGGCGGAGCGGCGCGCTGACAACATTTGATCCCTTCCACCGCGCGATTGCCGCGACCTCGGGCGGGGCCGCCGCACATGCACCTGAAACGATGCTCAGCCTGCAGCTGTTCGGAATCCGCGTGGGCCAAGGCGGCGCCGGCGGCAGCGCGATAATCGCCGGTGTCGACAATACCCAAAACGTCTACTTCGCCGGCCAGAACATCATGCCCGGCGTGCGGCTCGAGCAGGTCTTACCCGGTCGTGTGACCATTCGGCGCAATGGCGTCACGGAAAGTCTCAGTCTCGATAAGGAAAAGGTGGTTGCCGGGGTTTCGCCGGCGGACATGCCGGGCGTAGGACCAGCGACGGACAGATCATCCCCGGCCATGCTTTCGGCCGCGACCGAAGCGGCTGAACCGTGGCGACGGATAGACGTCGGGGCGAAGGCTCTGTTCAGCAACCTGCGCTTCACAGCACAGACCGGTGATACGGGCGCTGCTGGTGTGGTGTTGCAGTCCGCCACGCCAACTCTGCTTGAACAGGCAGGCCTGGTGTCCGGCGACGTGTTGCTGGCCGTAAATGGCATGCCCGTCAGCGATATCGCAAGCCTGACGGCCCTTGTCCCGAGCTTGGGCGATGCCGAACGCCTCACGCTCGATATCGAGCGCAAAGGGCAACGAAAAGTTCACAGAATCGCGGTTGATCGGTAACGATGAATAAATATATCAAGCAGAGTGGCCGGGTTCTGGCCGCGTCCCTGGGGCTCTTTCTCGCTATTTTTTGCGAGCGGGAGGGTGGGGCTATGGCGCAAAGCGCCACCCAAAACCCGAGCCAAGGTCAAAGCCCAAACCAGGTCTTGAATCTGCGTGAGGCCGACATCCGAGCATTTATCGGTGATGTTTCGATACTCACCGGCAAGACTTTCGTCGTCGACCCCCGCGTGCAAGGCAAGGTCACGGTCATATCTCAGACAGCCTTAAGTCCCGATGATGTCTTTGACCTTTTCCTTTCGACGTTACGCGCCAATGGTTTCACGGCGCTGCCGACCTCCGGTGGTGCTTACCGGGTGGTGCCTGAGGAGTCCGCGGCGCAGGATGCAGCGCCGCTTGATCAGCCGGCCAGCGGCGATCAATTGATCACCGAAGTGATTCACCTGCGCTTCGTCGACGTCAATACCGCGCTGCAGATGATCCAGCCGCTGGTCAACCGTCAGGGTCGCGTGGTCACGACGCGCGGAACCAATGCGGTCATCGTCGTGGACTATGCGTCGAACGTCCGGCGTATCCGCCAAGTCGTCGCCACGTTCGACCGTGACCCCTCGACCGTCAGCATTATCACGCTCCGAAATACTTCGGCGGAACAGATGGCGCGCGTCGTTTCCGACCTTGCCAAGGCGCAAGGCGATGCCAATAACGCCCTTAGCAATTTCACCGTCGTGCCGCTAGAGGGAAGCAATAGTATTGTCCTGCGCGGCCCGCCCGAGCTCCTCAAGATGCTTGAGCCGGTCATCGACAAACTGGACTCACAGGGCGCATCGACGGCGGACACGAAAGTCGTCCACCTCAAGTATGTGGCGGCGGAAGAGCTGCTGCCGTTACTCGAGCGCATTAGCGCTTTGACCAAAGGCAGTCCGCCCAAGGATGGCGCTGGCGGCCAGCCGGGCCGGGCAACCATCGCCGTTCACAGCGGAACCAATGCCCTGGTGATAAACGCCTCGCCTGACGTTCAGCAGGAATTGAGTGAGGTTATTCGCCAAATCGACATACCGAGGCTTCAGGTCCTAGTCGAGGCGATCATTGTCGAGGTCTCGGACTCGGCGGCAAAGCAGCTTGGTGTGCAGTACATCCTGTCCGGCGGCAGGGGCAGTCAAGTTCCTTTCTCCGCGACGAATTTTCCCGGCGATATTTCACCGAGTATACTGGCGGCCACAGGCGCGGTGGTTCTTGACCGCGAAACTCAAGGTGAAGACACCGATGCCCTAAAGGCGCTGCAAGGCCTGGCCGTTGACTCATTGCTTGGTACCGCCGGCTTCCTCGGCGGTTTTGCCGGACAGTCAAGCAATGGAACAATCTTCGGCGTTATTCTCAATGCCCTGAAGCGCGATATCGGATCCAACGTCCTGTCGACGCCGTCGATCATGACAATGGACAATCAAGCGGCTTCAATTCTTGTCGGCCGGGAAATACCGATAACGACCGGCGAAGCCTTGGGCAGCAACAACACCAATCCATTTCGCACCATCGAGCGCAAGGACGTTGGCATCAAGCTCGAAGTAAAACCTCAAATCAATGAGGGCGAATCAATCAAGCTTTCTATCCGCCAGGAAGTCTCCAGCGTTCTAGGCCCGGTCAGCGCTCAATCCTCCGAGCTTGTCACCAATAAGCGCGAGATCGAGACCACCGTCATGGCGGATAACGGCCAAATCGTCGTTCTCGGCGGCTTGATCGAGGACGACGAACAGATCTCTTTGGACAAGGTTCCGTTGCTCGGCGACATTCCAGTATTGGGCAGGCTTTTTCAGAACGAATCAAAATCGCGCCGGCGGACGAATTTGATGGTGTTCCTGCGGCCGACGATCATCAACAACGCGCGCGATCTTCGCGCGGTCACCGAGCGAAAATTTAACTATATGCAGTCCGAGCAGATGCGGAGCAGCGGCGATGGCAACGCACGGCTTGGTGAATTTGCGAACGAGATCCTCGGCGCCGATCCAATTCCGGCCCCCGGCGGCGAAGCGGCTGGGCGTGGGGCACCCAAATGAACGCCCTGCCTGATCGCGTAGAATCGGCGTTGAGTTACACCTTCGCGCGGGAACACGGGATTATCGTATTGAATCGCGGTCAAATCGCGCGCCTGGGTGTTCTGGCAAGGCCGCGCGCTGAGGCAATTCTCGAGGCCCGCCGGGCTGTGGGCGTACCGATCATGCTGGAAACACTCGCGCCGGCGGTGTTCGAACGACACTTGGCGGAAAGTTATGCCTTGGACGGCATCGAGGCCGACAAGATCGCCGATCAATTCAGCGGTGATCATTCGCTCAGCCACCTCATCGAGGGCATACCGAAGGTCGCTGATCTTCTCGAGGCTGCCGATGAAGCTCCGGTCATCCGCCTGATCAACGGCCTGATCGCCGAGGCCGTCAAGGTCCGCGCCTCCGATATCCATGTGGAACCCTATGAAAATAAACTCTCGGTGCGTCTGCGCATCGACGGTGTATTGCAGGAAGTTATCAGTCTCGCCGGTCGAATTGCGCCGCTTCTTGTATCGCGCATCAAGGTCATGGCGCGGCTCGACATCGCCGAGAAGCGGCTGCCACAAGACGGGCGCCTCTCCCTGACGATCGGCGGGAAGTCCCTGGACGTGCGCGTTTCGACATTACCGTCGCAACACGGCGAACGTGTCGTCATGCGTCTCTTGGACAAGACGCAAGGTCATATGGAGTTAGATCAACTGGGCATGGAGCCCCGTTCTTTGGCGGCATTCCGCAGGGCCCTCGCGGAACCCAACGGGATCGTCCTTGCCACCGGCCCGACGGGTTCGGGCAAGACTACGACGCTGTATGCGGCGCTATCCATGCTCAACGACAAGACCACAAATATCCTGACGGTCGAGGATCCCGTGGAATACGCCCTCGACGGCGTTGGGCAGACCCAGGTCAACCCTCGCGTGGGTATGACCTTTGCCGCGGGCTTGCGCGCAATTCTTCGCCAGGATCCGGACGTCGTCATGGTCGGAGAAATCCGCGACGCCGAAACCGCGCAGATTGCCGTCCAAGGCAGTTTGACCGGTCATCTTGTACTCTCGACTGTCCACACCAATAGCGCGATCAGCGCGGTTACGCGCCTACGTGACATGGGAATTGAGTCGTTTCTCCTGGCGTCCACAATCAAGGCCGTAGTGGCGCAGCGACTCGTTCGCCGGTTATGCGAGACGTGTAAGAAGCCGGCTCCAGCCAGCCAGGCCGAATGCGCGGCGCTGGGCCTCGAAGGTCCTGGCCCGGTGACCCTATGGAAGCCGACCGGCTGCCCCGCGTGCAAGAACGCAGGTTATCGCGGGCGCCTTGGCATTTACGAAGTCGTCACGGTCCACGACGACCTGCGCGCCAAAATTCATGACAATGCCTCGGAACAGGAACTGACCGCCGTTGCATTCCGCGATACGGAAACTTTGGCGCAGTGCGGCTTCCGTCACGTGATGAACGGCATGACGTCGGTCGAGGAAGTCTTCCGTGTCGTTAGGCAGGATTCTTAGTCATGCCGGCATTTGAATACGAAGCATTGGACCACAGAGGCGGCGTCAGGACCGGCGTCGTGTCGGCCGATACGGCCCGGCTCGCCCGTCGCCAGCTTCGGGAAAGCCGCCTGATGCCGATCAAACTGTCCTCGGTATCCGAGGATCGCAAAGGCGG
Source organism: Caenispirillum bisanense (assembly GCA_945906455.1). Lineage (GTDB taxonomy): Bacteria > Pseudomonadota > Alphaproteobacteria > Rhodospirillales > Rhodospirillaceae > SHVO01. Next base: position 53,341 of record CAMDRB010000001.1, on the reverse strand, counting down.
AATCCCCCTCTCGTTTAGGTCGTGGCTGCACCGCCGGCCGCCGGGGCCGTCTGCCGTGATGGTCATGACGCGCCAACTCGCAACGATGGTGAGCGCCGCCGCGCCGTTGGAAGAGTCCCTGCAGACCATTGCCCTGCAATCCGACAATAAGGCAATGCGAGCCACGCTTTTGGCGGTGCGGGCGGGTGTCTTGGAAGGCTTTCGTCTGGCGGACGCCATGGCACAGCATGGGCGCGTCTTTTCGCCGCTTTACCGCGCCCTGATAGGCGCCGGCGAGATCTCCGGCAACCTCGGGTCGGTCTTGGATCGACTCGCGGACCATTTGGAGAAAACCGCGCGGTTGCGTGCGAAAGTGACTGCGGCGCTGATCTATCCGTTGGTCTTGTCAGCCGTAGCCGTGGTCGTTGTCGCGATATTGATGGTGTTCGTTGTCCCGAAGGTCGTGTCGCAATTTGACGGGATGGGCCAGGAACTCCCTTTCTTAACGCGCATGCTAATTGCGCTTTCCGATGGATTGAGCCGCTTCGGCCTCGCCGGACTATTCATCATAATTCTGGGCCTTATTGGATTCGGGCACGCCCTCAAGCGTGAATCCTTCCGCCGCCGCGTGGACCGTCTTGTGCTTGACTTGCCGGTACTCGGAAAGCTTTTGCGGGGGCTTTATGCCGCGCGGTTGGCCCGCACCCTCAGCACCTTGATCGCGAGCGGTTCGCCCCTGATCGAGGGTCTCGCCGCGGCGAAAACCACGCTGTCGAATCTCGTCCTGATCGAAGCGGTTGGACGCGTAATAAACTCGATCAAGGAGGGGACCAGCCTCTCCAACAGCCTGCGCCGGGCGAATCTCTTTCCCCCCATGGTCATCTATATGTCCGCAGTCGGGGAAAATACCGGAAAGCTTGATGTCATGTTGACCAAGGCTGCCGATCATCTCGAAAGCGAATTCGAGTCCTTTACGTCAATCGCCATCGGGTTGCTGGAGCCATTGATCGTGGTGGCCATGGGCGGCGTGGTCGCCTTGATCATGCTCGCCATCCTCATGCCGATCCTGCAACTCAATTCGCTTGCCCTCTTGTAGATCTGGAACACCTCCCGATGACCGCACTATTGAAAATGCCGTTCCGGCTTACAGCTAAGCGCCACGCCGAGGCGGGTTTTACGCTAGTCGAACTGATGGTCGTGATCGTAATCATTGGCCTGCTCTCGACCTTCGTCGTGCTCAATGTCCTGCCGAGCCAGGATAAGGCCATGGTTGAGAAGGCCAAGGCCGATGTCATGCTCATTTCCCAGGCGATTGAAATGTACCGGCTCGACACTCTTGCTTACCCAACCATGGAACAAGGGCTTGACGCGTTGGTCAGGGCCCCCGATGAACTCGCGCAGCCTGACCGCTACCGCAAAGACGCCTATATCCGACGGTTGCCCAGCGATCCTTGGGGAGTACCCTATCAGTATGTTTTTCCCGGCGAGCGGGGGCCGTTCGATATCTATTCACTTGGCGCCAATCGCAAACTTGGCGGAGAAGGGCTCGACGGTGACATCGGCAACTGGAATTAAGCGCCGAGAGCGGAAGCCGCGCGGCTTCACGCTGGTTGAGACGTTGGTCGTGCTCGTGATCATTGGCCTTCTCACCAGCGTGGCTGTCTTCACCCTGCATGGGAAAACCGGTTCGCTGCGCAATGACGCGCGTGCGCTCGCGGCGCGCGCCAAGCTTCTTGCCCAAGAGAGCATTATCAAAGGCGTATCTACCGGGCTACTGGTCACGTCCGAGGGCTACGCCTTTTACTATCTTGACGCTGGTAAGTGGCGGGAATGGTCAGGCGAGCGGGCCTTTGAACGCAAGTCCTGGAGACCCGGCGTCGTCGCCGACATGAACCGGGCGGCCAACGCCGGGCTGCGCTCCCCGACACGCGTCGAAGCGAAGGGCGTCATGCCGAGTGTGGTGTTTGATCCAACGGGTGTGGTCACACCTTTCTCTATGTCGCTCGCCGAAGGCTCCGATCAATATGTTGTTTCGAGTAATGAAAGAGGCGAAGTTGTCGTATTCGACAAACCCTGATCAACGCCGCGACCGCGGATTTACCCTGGTGGAAGTCTTAGTCGCACTAGGCGTCCTGAGCATTGCCGTGCTCGCGCTGCTGAATGTGCAGGGCGTTAGCGCAAGCCTGTCTTCCGCTGTCCGCGACCGCTTGTTTGCCGAGATTATTGCCGAAAATCTGCTGGTTGAGGCCGTTGCCGCGCCGGTTGAACTTCCGCTCGGTGAGACCAACGGTGAAACCGAAATTGCCGGCCAGGCTTGGGTATGGTCTCGGGCCGTGAGCGCGACCAGCGATCGAGATATCAAGCGCGTCGACGTCGCGGTACGTATCGCGCCGGGAGAGTCGGCCTTGATCGCGGTTAGCGCCTTTCGGGGTTTGCGATGACGGCCGTAGCGCGCGGGTTTACCTTGGTGGAAATGCTGGCGGCATTGCTGGCCTTTTCGCTGCTGACCGCCGCCTCGGTCGGCATTCTCAATCTGACACTGCGCAACAAAGAGGCCTTCCACCGCTCTTCAGCGGCCATCCAAGATATCCAGGTCGCTCGTGCCGTGATGAAGGCCGATCTCGGCCAGCTCGCGCCGCGCGCCGTGCGCAACGCTTATGGCGGACAATCTCGAAGCAGCTTCGCGACATCGTCGGCACAGGACAAGAATGTCTTGGTGTCATTTGTCCGCCGGGGTTGGAACAACCCTGCGGGCGAGGAAGCGCGCAGCTCGCTACAATACGTGGAATACATTCTCGATGGGGCCGAACTCCTCCGCCGCACGCGTCCCTATCTCGATCCCGCGCCCGGTACGGCGACGATAACCACCAGACTCCTTGCGAATGTGAGCAGTGCGCGGGTTTCGTTTTTCTCCGCCGGAAATTGGATCGACAGATGGCGTGCGGTGTCGGAAAACGCCGAACTGCCGAAAGCGATTGCGGTTACTGTAACTGTCGCTGGGCTGGGCGAGATTCGCCAAGCTTTTCTTACGCCTGCGAATTGAGGAAGGTGGGTCATGGTGTTTGAAAGGATGTCCGGGAGGGGCTATCGGGGCGCGCACCATGAGCGAGGCGTGGCCTTGCTCATCGTCCTGCTTTTGGTCACCGTCATGTCCTCGGTTGCCATCGCCGTTACCGATGACATTCGCTTCGCGGTTCGGCGAACTGCCAATATCCGCATCTCCGATCAGATGTCATGGTACGCGCTCGGAGCCGAAGCCATGGCTCGTCAGGTGCTCTGGCGAAGCTGGAAGGTGAGCTCCTCGCGTTCGACATTGCGCGATCCCTGGGCGAAGGACGGCGTCGCGTTCGCGATTGACGGCGGTTCGATTTCCGGCCGGATCACGGACGGGGGAACTTGTTTCAACCTTAACAGCGTCGCCGAACGCGGACCGACGGGCCTCACCATCGTCCGGGCTACCGGTCAGGAACAATATATCGCATTGCTAACGGCCTTGGAGTTCGACCGGCGGCTGAGCGCGGCGCTGGCGGCGTCTTTGGTCGATTGGGTTGATAGCGACGGGGAATCGGCGGCCTACGGAGCCGAAGACGAATACTACGGCGCTCGTCTAGTGCCTTACCGCACCGCCGGCACACTCCTCGCCGAGCCCAGCGAACTGCGCGCCATTTCCGGCTACACCGAGGAGATTTATCAGCGGCTACGGCCTCTCGTCTGCGCTTTGCCGACCAATGACCTTAGCCGGATCAACATCAATACCGTGCGCGAGAGCCAGGCCGCGCTCTTGGTCATGCTGGCTGGGCCTGAGCTGCGACTCACCGAAGCGCAGCGTCTCATCGCCGCTCGGCCCTTAGACGGGTTTTCCAGCACCGATCGATTCTTCTCCCTGGATGCGTTTTCGGGGCTAGCGATCGATGAACCCACCCGCCGGCAGTTCGTTCTCAAGACCCATTATTTCGACGTGGCAAGCACGGTGCAATTTCACGAGGCTGAATTCACCATGAATTCTCTGGTTGAAGTGGACGACGGTGGACGTCTCACGACCCATGCCCGCAGATACGGGACCTTCGACTGATGACAGTCCTCATCGTCATCTTGGCAGAGTCTCCTGATGCGCCTTCGGTGTGGGGTATATTTGGTAAAGACTCTGCTGCCATCGTGCGCTCGGGAATCATCGAACCCGGCCGAAAATTAGAATTCGCCGAAGGTGAAGCTCCGGCCGCGACATGGCCAGCCGAAACTTGGGTTGTCGTATCCGGAGCATCCGTCCTCGCGCGGACCGTAGCGCTGCCGGCCCAGACTGAAGTCCAGTTGCGCAAGGCGGCAGCGTTCATGCTTGAAGACGACCTTGCCGTCGACAGCGCTGAAATGCATTTTGCTCTGGCGCCAGAATCGGCAAACGAAGGCCGGGCTATCTTGGCGGTATCTCGCGACACTATGAGATCATGGCTAGCGCGACTTGAGAGCATGGCGCTGAAGGCTGACATTCTCGTGCCCGATTTCTTGGCGGTAACGGCAGCGCCCCATGAGGCTGTCGTGCTCGGCCGTGCCGGCATGGTTTCGGTCCGCCTCGGTCCGGGGGCTGCGGCCTTCACTATCGAACCCACTGTCCTCGACTGGGTCCTTGGTGATTCGTTTAAGAATATTCGCAGCCTGCGTCTCATCACGGGCGACGCCGAGGCCCTGTTGAGAGGGCCTTTGAAGGCTTATCGCGGCATTGCCAAACTAGAATCGCTCTCCGACCCTGGCCTTTTGCAAATGGCCCATGCGGCCGTGCGTGGTGGCGCGCATATCAATCTGCTCCAGGGGGATTACGCCCCACGGCGGGATTGGGCCGCCGTTGGTCGGGACTGGCGCCGGACCGCCATCCTGGTGGGCGCAACGGCGGTGCTTGCTCTGACCTACCTGGTCGTCGACAGTATGCGTCTGCATCGACAGGCGGAATTTGCGACGGCGCGCACCGAGGCGGTTTTTCGCCGGGTTTTCCCGGACGTCAAGCGGGTCGTAAACCCGCGTGCGCAAATCCGCGCTCATTTGCAGGAGCTCAAGGCCCGCGGGTCGACCGGATTCTTGCAGACGAGCACGATGCTGTTTGCTGTGGTTTCGGAAACTGACGGTAGTGAAATTCAGGTGTTGAGATTTGACGCTAAGGGCGGCGAAACTTCGGTAACGATGTCGCTGCCTTCTTATGACGTCATCGAACGTATTAACACTGCCATAAGAAAGAACGGCGGGACCGTCCAGGAAGGCGGTGCGCGACAGGACGGTGACCGCATCGTTACCGATATCGTGGTGCGGGTGCCGTGATGCAGTGGTGGCATGAACGTACGCAGCGGGAAAAAGCAGCGCTCGTCGGCCTCGGCGGCCTACTGCTCGTCTTGTGCGCCGTCCAGTTCGGCATGAAGCCGCTGGTCGCCTATCGCCTGGGGGCCAAGACCGACTTTGAAAACGCCGTCGCCCTTTTGGCCCAGGTTGAAGCCGACGCGAGCGAAATTGAGGGGCTTCGGTCGGGAGCTGTCGCGCGGGCGCATGTTGAGGCACGCACGGCCGTCGGCCTGGTGGCATCCGAACAAGGGCTTGCCATTACCCGCCTTCAACCCCACGAAAACAACGACCTGGACGTGTGGCTTGACGACGTTGGTTCGCCGGCGTTGTACAAATGGATAACCGCCCTCCAGGAACGCTACGGAATTTCTGTGGCTAGAGCTTCGATCCAGAAGAGTGAAGGCGGATCCGTCAGGGCTCAGATTACCTTTGCCGGCGGAGGCGCGAAGTGAGGAACCGGACTTTGTTCGCGCTATTCGGCGTCTGCTTTACCCTCTTCGCGCTGGCTTCGCTGCCGCTTGGCGTGACCGTGGCCGCGTTCGATCTCGCCGATCGCGGGCTTAGCTTCAATCGAGCGGATGGCTTGCTGTGGAGCGGCCGAATCAGTGGCCTAACATGGCGCGGTCGAGCGATCGGCGATGTTGCGGTGACAGTCAGCCCCCTCTCATTGCTGCTCGCGCGGCTCGACCTCGAAGTGGCGTTGGCAGGGCCGGGAATGTCCGGCGGCGGCTCGATTACGCTCTGGGCCAATTCAAGTGTGGTCGTGAAGGACTTTACGTTCTCGTCGGATATGGCTTTGCTGCCGGTCTTATTGCCCCTAAACGGCGCCGTGAGTATGGTTCTTCGGCACGCCGATTTCTCGAGGGCAGGATGCCGCTCGGTCGATGCGGACATGCGCACCGACGCCTTGGTCGAGCGCCCCGCCGGACTGGATTGGCACGGACCGCTGCTTACGGGCGCCGTCGCCTGCCGCGACGGCGTGTTGGTCGTGCCGCTGACCGGCGGTGACCGCGCCGAAGCCGTCGCCGTGACCTTGCGCCTGATCAACGACGGCACCTTCAACATTCAAGTGGATGCGCGTACGATGGACGAAACCGTCAAGAGCGTGCTTTCCAGCATTGGATTTATTTATGTCGACGGCGCCATGTCGTTGACGCAGCACGGCCGTTGGAGTTGAAGGTGGAATTGACATGAGTGGGCAAGGATTCGTGACGGGCCTCTTACAAAGGGTGCTGGCTATCTCGATTGCCGCTGGCCTTACGGCTTGCTCAACCCTACCGCGTCCGACCTTGCTTCAAGGCGCCGCCGGGTCGGTGCCGCAGGCCTCCGGCGGGGAATCGCATATTGGGACTTTGCCGCCCCGCAAGTTGGCAGCCGGCGAATGCGCGATGTTCCTCTGGCTGCGGAACGCCGAACGTAAACTGATCTTCTTCGGCGCCAGGGAGGGTACGGGACGGGCGGTGATCGACGGCGAGGAAGTGGGGATGAAACGCATCGTGATCGACGGCCGTGAGGCCTTCGGACAATACGAAAACCAGACTTTTACCTATCCAGGTCACCGCATTCAAATCAACGTTGGCTTTGAAACGCGCGCCGGCATGGACCGGGGCGTGGTCGTTTCGCAAGGCACTCTGCGCCTTCAACAAGACGACGGCTGGGAATACATCCTTCCGGTGGGCGGCCTGGTCGCCTGCGAATAACGATGGCTCGTGCCGACGGCCTTTTTGCAATCGCGCCAAGACCTTGCGGCAGACGGCGCCGGGGGCTGGCAGCGAAAATTGATTGCCCCACATGCCGGCGGCGGCGAAATCGAAATCTCTTAAAAACGACGGCTGCCTTATGGCCGGTCTTTCGGGGCTTTAGCGCGGAGCATGAGCCCAATCGCCGCCGCGGCCATTAATTGTGCCCCAATGAACGCCGGCACATCAGCCGGACGAATCCCCGAAAACGTGTCGGTGAGTGAGCGTGCGATCGTCACGGCAGGATTGGCAAACGACGTAGAGGCAGTGAACCAGTATGCGCCGCCGATATAAGCTGCGACTGCCGCGGCGGCAGTCGGCACAGAGTATGCGGCGCAGCCTCGTATGACGCCCAGAAGTCCAACCGTTGCGATAAATTCAGCCAGCCACTGTCCCGCTCCCGTGCGCGTGTGCGAGCTGATTTCAAGAATCTCCAGATCGAACATGCCGTGGGCAATCCACGTGCCCAACACGGCCCCGAGCACCTGCGCCAGAGCGTAGGGGAAGACGTTTTTCCACGCGAAATTTCCCGACCAGGCTGCGACGAGCGTGACCGCCGGATTCATGTGCGCGCCAGAAGTCGGGGCAAAGGTCAAAATGATGGCAAACAGCGCCCCACTCGTCGCCGCCGCGTTGGCGAGCAGCGCCAGGCCCTGGTTACCGCCGGAAAGTCGGTCTGCGGCAATTCCCGATCCAACAATGGCGATCAACAGGAATGCCGTGGCAATGAACTCCGCGCCGCATTGTTTACGGAGCGGGGTTGAGTCGCGATTGGTGTTCATACGAGCGTATTTGATGTCAGCTTGCCGGCTTCGGCCAGCTGTTTTTGTAGGTCCGCCCGGCGCATTTCCTTGAAGCGGAACGTGAGAAAATATTGGATGCGCAGTTGCAGGATATGAGCAGTTTCGCGGAAGGCGGCCAGCTGCTCTTCGCGCGTGCCGTGAACCGCTGCGGGATCGGGAACGCCCCAATGTGCCGTTATGGGGTGTCCAGGCCATACCGGGCATAGCTCACCCGCCGCCTGATCGCAGACGGTCAAAATGTAGTCCATATGCGGTGCGCCGGGCTCGGCAAATTCACTCCAGCTCTTAGAACGGTATCCCGTCGTTGACAGGCCCAAGCGAGTAAGAGTCTCCAATGCGAGGGGATGGACGTCCCCCTTCGGAAAACTTCCGGCGCTGTAGCCCTTGAAGTTATCCTTTCCCCAATGATTAAGGAGCGCCTCGGCGAGAATGCTTCTCGCCGAGTTCCCAGTGCAAAGGAACAACACATTTCGCATCCGCTCAGGCATTCACAGTCGTCCCCCGGCGAGCCCTTGCGGTTCGGCGAGCTATGTTGGGCTTGCAGATCGGATCGCAGGACTTGCCCCCGCAGCAGTTCTCAGTCAGATACGCCACGAGTTCGTTCATGCATTCAAAATTAGCTGTTTGTATCAATCGGCGGCCGTCACGGCGCGATGCGATCAAGCCCGCGTTTTGGAGCTGCGACAGGTGAAAAGACAAGGTGGCCCCGGGCATTTTCAGCTTGCCGCCAATCTGCCCAACGGGCAAACCCTCCGGGCCGGCGGCCACTAAGTGACGGTAGATCGCGAGGCGAGCATCGTTAGCCAACGCCCCAAGCGCTGTGACGGCAAGATTCGATTCCATATTTCCAGTATAATAGAAATATACTGAACATCAATAGCGCGTTCCGCAACTCCTAATGGCGCCGGTGGCGGTGAGGTAAGCGGCCCTACGCGCGGACAGCACCTATTAGAAATTCGATGTTTCCTTCAGCTCCCGTGATCGGGCTTTGCGTTACGCCGGTCACGCGCCAGCCGGGCTGATCGTTCATCCATACCGTGATCGCATCGCAGACTTCGGCGTGAAGCGCCGGATCGCGGACGATGCCGCCCTCGCCGACCTTGTCCTTGCCGACTTCAAACTGCGGTTTGATCAGCGCGACCAGCCACGCGCCCGGCGCAGCCAGCGCCAGAGCGGCCGGCAGGATCGTCCGCAAACCGATGAAGCTGGCATCGCAGACAATGGCGGCGAGCGGATCGGGCACCAGCTCGCGATCAAGCGCACGCGCATTGGTGCGTTCCAGCACGACCACGCGCGGATCGATGCGCAATTTGTGCGCGAGCTGCCCATAACCGACGTCGACGGCATAAACCCTGGCGGCGCCGGATTGCAGCAACACATCGCTGAACCCGCCGGTCGAGGCACCGAGATCGAGACAGATCCGGTCTTTGGCATCGAAGGCAAAATGCGCGAGGCCGTGGGCCAGTTTCAGGCCGCCGCGCGATACCCAGGGATGTTCCGCGCCCCGGACGAGCAGCGGTAAGTCGGCGCTGACCCTGGCGCCCGGCGAGGTCAGTTTTTGCTCGCCGCTATAGACTAACCCCGCCATCACGAACGCTTGCGCCTTGGCCGGATTTTCGGCGAGGCTGCGCGCCACCAATAGCTCGTCCAGTCGGATTTTTGGCGTCTTCAATCGAGAGCCGTTCAGGCCCGAACGGGCTTCTCGCTGGCGCGCTCGACGTCCTCAACGCCCAAGGCCCTGAGGGCGGCCGCGACGATGCTCGGCGCCGTAAGGCCTGCCGCCAGAAGTTGGTCTTCGGGCTTCATGTGTTCAAAAAACGCATCGGGCATGGTCAAAGCGCGAATGCGCAAACCCTTGTCCAAACGTCCACTGCCGGCGAGGTGATGGAGGACGGCGGCGCCGAACCCGCCGGCTGCGCCCTCTTCCACCGTGATCACAACCTCGTGATTGTCGGCCAGGCGGTTGATCAACTCGGTATCCAGCGGTTTGACGAAGCGCGCATCGGCGACGGTAGTGGAAAGCCCGCGGGCGGCCAGCTCGTCGGCCGCCTTGAGACACTCGGCCAGGCGCGTTCCCAAACTGAGCAAGGCGATGGTTGTGCCCTCGCGCACAATGCGGCCCTTGCCGATGGTCAAGGGTGTGCCGCGCGCGGGCAACTCCAGGCCCACGCCTTCGCCGCGCGGATAACGCAACGCGATGGGGCCGGTATTGTGGGCCGCGGCGGTTGCCACCATATGCATCAACTCAACTTCGTCGGCCGGGGCCATAATGGTGAAGTTGGGCAGGCAGCCAAGGTAGGCGAGATCGAAGGAGCCCTGATGGGTGGCGCCGTCCGCCCCGACATAGCCGGCGCGATCGAGGGCGAAGCGCACCGGCAGATTCTGGACGGCGATGTCGTGCACCACCTGGTCGTAGGCGCGTTGCAGGAAAGTGGAGTAGATCGCGCAGAACGGCTTATACCCTTCGGTCGCCAAGCCGCCCGCGAAAGTCACGGCATGTTGCTCGGCAATGCCGACATCGAAACAGCGCGTGGGAAATTTTTCACCGAACTTGTCGAGGCCGGTCCCGCTCGGCATCGCGGCGGTGATGGCGATAATTTTATCGTCGGCCTCGGCCTCGGCCATCAGTGCCTTGGCGAAAACGCCAGTATAGGACGGTGCTTTGGCGGCGGCCTTGGCTTGCGTGCCCGAAACCACGTCGAACTTGGTGACGCCATGGTACTTGTCGGCGGAGGCTTCGGCGGGTGCGTAGCCGCGGCCCTTCTGAGTCACAACGTGAATCAGGAAGGGTCCCTTGGCTTCGCTGTCCCGAATGTTGCGCAAGACCGGAATCAGATGTTCGAGGCGGTGGCCGTCGATCGGCCCGACATAGTACAACCCCATTTCCTCGAACAGCGTGCCGCCCGTCACCATGCCGCGGGTGAATTCCTCGGCGCGCTTGGCGGCTAACTCGATGGGCTTGGGAAAATACGAAGCAATCTGCTTCAGCGCCTGGCGGATGTTCAGGTAGGACTTCGACGACAACAGGCGCGAAAGATACGCGCTCATGGCGCCGACAGGCGGTGCGATCGACATATCGTTGTCATTGAGGATAACAATCAGGCGGCTCTTGAGCGCCCCGGCGTTGTTCATGGCTTCGTAGGCCATGCCCGCGCTCATGCTGCCATCGCCGATGACGGCGATCACGTGGGTGTCGTCGCCAGCGTAGTCGCGCGCCACCGCCATGCCCAACCCGGCGGAGATCGACGTTGAGCTATGACCGGCGCCAAATGGATCGTATTCGCTCTCCGTGCGCATGGTAAAACCCGACAATCCATCCTTCTGACGAATCGTCGCCATACGATCACGCCGGCCAGTGAGAATCTTGTGCGGGTAACATTGATGGCCGACATCCCAGATCAGGCGGTCGCCCGGTGTGTCAAAAACGTGGTGGATGGCAACGGTCAGTTCAACCACGCCGAGTCCCGCGCCCAAATGCCCGCCGGTCCGTGAGACGCTGTGAATCGTTTCCGCGCGCAGCTCGGCGGCTAACTGGGTCAGCTGCTCAAGGCTGAGATTGCGCAAGTCCGCAGGTCGCGAGACCCGGTCAAGAAGCGGCGTATGCGGCGCGGACGGATCACTCGGTGAAGTCAAAGCAAGCACCCCTGGATAGAAAACTAGCAAACCAGCCGAGACTGTATCAGGTGCGCCGTGTCACCGCGAACCCTGCGGCCTCGCGGAGAAAATCGGCCTTATTTCCAAATATAATCAGATGGTTACTGGCCTGATTTGCGAGCGTTTTGGCGAGGTTTTTCGCGGCCTCAAGGCCGACGCGGGAGACGAATGTGGCCTTGCCGGCGGCCGCGTCCTTGCCGGTGGCCTTGCCGGTTTCGGCGGCCGTGGATTCGACGTCAAGGACATCGTCGGCGATTTGAAAGGCCAGGCCCAGGTCCATGCCGTAGCTGCCAAGAATATCGACCGTTGACGCTGGCGCCCCTGCCAGCACCGCGCCCATGCGGCAGGCGGCGGCAATGATGCAGCCGGTCTTGAGATTCTGCAGCCGCTTTAGCCCCGCTTCATCCATGGTCAGCGACGCCGACATGAGGTCGATCATCTGGCCGCCGACCATGCCCGATGAGCCTGAAGCGCGCGCCAGTTCAGCCACGAGGTCGGCGCGCACCGCGCCGTCAGGATGCGTTTCGGGATCGGCGAGCACGGCGAAAGCTTCGGTCAAAAGCGCATCGCCCGCGAGAATCGCCGTGGCTTCGTCGAATTTTTTATGGACAGTGGGACGGCCGCGGCGCAGATCGTCGTCGTCCATGGCCGGAAGGTCGTCGTGGACCAGCGAGTAACAATGCACCATTTCCACCGCCGCCGCGGCGCGCATCGACCGCGCGCGCGGCACATCGAACAAATCGGCGGCGGCGACGGCGAGAAACGGCCGCAGGCGTTTTCCGCCATCGAGGGCGGCGTAGCGCATGGCTTCGACGACCCGGCCTTCAGGGCCGGGTACCGTCGGCAAGAGCCGATCCAATTCGGAGTTGGCGGCAGCGGCGACGGCGATCAGTTCGGCCTGAAAAGCGCTCGTGACACCGGTTGTGGAATTCGCGAGTGTGGCGGCGCTACTCACGATCGACCGGCTCCAATCCAAGGCTCTTGCCGACGCCAGTAATCTTTTCAACCTTAGCGCGGGCCTCGGCCAGCTTGGCTTCGCAATGGCGCTTCAACGCCGCCCCCCGTTCGTAAGCCTTGACGGCGTCGTCGAGTTTGACCTGACCGCTTTCCAGATCGCGCACGATCCGTTCCAACTCCTTCATGGCGTCCTCGAAGCCGAGGGCGGCAATCTCCGCACCTGCATCATTTGGGGTCTTAGCCATATCAGTGATCCTTCAAGGTCTCCACATGTGCCGTCACGCAGTCCGCCAGAGCGCCCAGGTTGTAACCGCCTTCGAGTACCGATACCACCCGTCCGCCGCAGGCTTTGCGGGCCATGTCCATGATCGCCGCGGTCGCCCAGGCAAAGTCGGTTTCCGTCAATCTGAGCTGTCCTAAGGGGTCATCCTTATGGGCGTCGAAGCCGGCGGAAATTATCACAAAATCCGGCATAAAGGCGGCCAGCGCGGGCAGGATATCGTCCTGAAGTCCGCTGCGGAAGACATCACCCCGATCGCCCGCCGCAAGCGGGACGTTGACCACGTTGTTGTGCTCGCCCCGTTCCCGGCGCGACCCCGTTCCCGGGTAAAACGGGAACTGGTGGGTGGAGGCATAGAAGGCCTCGGCGTCGTCCCAGAACATTTCCTGGGTGCCGTTGCCGTGATGGACATCGAAATCAATCACCGCGACGCGCTGGCATCCGTGGACGGAGCGTGCATGTAATGCGGCGACGGCGGCATTGTTGACCAGGCAAAATCCCATCGGCCGGGCCGACTCGGCGTGGTGGCCCGGCGGGCGCACGGCGCAGAAGGCGTTGTCGGCCTCGCCGGCGACCACGGCGTTGACCGCGCGCACCGCCGCCCCGGCAGCGCGCATCATAGCTTCGGCCGAGCCCGGCGAAACCACGGTGTCGCCGTCCAGGTAATGCAAGCCCTGGCCCGGCATGGCGGCGAGAATGTCACTGACATAGCTGCCGGGATGCGCGCGCGCGATCTCCGCGGCCGTGGCCTCCGGGGCATTTTCACGGATCAGTCCTGTGAGCGCCGATTGATCGAGCGCCTTCAAAACGCTGCGCAGGCGGTCAGGACATTCCGGGTGATGGGAGCCCGTGTCGTGGGCGAGGTAACTTTCGTGGCTAAGGACCAGGGTTGTCATGGCTAACTCTACCAGGCCGCGCGGGCGGGCGGTACCGGACTAGAAGCTCAGGCCGCCGCCGCGGACGAGATCGCTCGGTAGCGATCAACGCCAGCGGGCGTCTCTTCGCGTACGATATCGCCGTTGACAATGAGATAATTGAGATGCGCGAGCGTTTCGCCCAAGGCAAAGGCGAGTTGATGAGGGTCAAAATCGCGCCTGAACATTGCCTGCATAACCTCGCCTGCGGTGGCGCCGTTCGCGCAGGCCGTGCGCGCAACGCCGAGGCGGTCAAGGTGGTGAGCTATGAGTTGATCGACTCGTTCGTGCAATCCGTAGAACGGCATTTTGTGGGACGGCAGCACCAGCGTGTCGTTGGGTAACGCGCGGAAGCGCATGAGGCTTTCGAGAAAGGCCTTCAACGGATTGCTGTCGGGTTGGGAATCGCGAACGCTGACATTGGGCGAAATGCCCGGCAATACCTGGTCGCCGGAAATCAGGACACCGAGCGACGCGGCATACAGTGCAGCGAGTTGCGGCGAGTGCCCCTCGCCTATGACAATGCGCCAGGTGGCGCCGGCCGCCTCGACAGGTCTAGTCGGATCGAGGGCAATATACTTCTCGGGCAAGGCCGACACCCTGCCCTTGTAGCCCTCGCCGCGCACCGCCAACATCGCCGGCAGCGCGCTTCCAAGGCCCGCCCGCGTATAGAGCCGCGAAGCTAACGACACCGACACATCAGGGGTCTGTGCGAGGATGTAGCGCGCCGTCTCAATTTCTTCGCGCGTGACCCAGAGGGGTACGCCGTGCGCCTCGGTCAGCCATCCGGCGAGGCCAAAGTGGTCGGGATGATAATGGGTGCAGAGGATTCGTTTGACCGGCTTGGCTTTGAGGGGCCCGGCGAAGAGCGCCGCCCAAAGTCCACGGGTGTCCGAGGAATTGATGCCGGTGTCAATGAGTGTCCAGCCATCGCCGTCGTCGAGTACCCACAGGTTTATGTGATTGAGAGCAAAAGGCAGCGGCATGCGCAGCCATTTCACGCCGGGCGCCACATCGATGACGGTTCCCGGTGCGGGCGCCTCCGCCAGGGGAAAGCGCAGCGCGTCGTTATCCTTGTTAAGGGGGCGTCGAGGCTGCTCGGTCATGGCGTCGTGGGTCTCATGGAGTGAATCCGAAGCTCATATAGTGTGTTGTCGGCGCCGAGAACAATATATTCTTCGCCGAGGCCGATATTTTGCCCAGTCGAGAGGCCACAAGCGTGAGCGCGAACATTCGAGTCGGGGTAGATCTCGGTGGAACCAAGATCGAGGTCGCGGCCTTCGATCGCGAGGGCGTAGAGCGATTCCGCCACCGGGCGGCCACACCCGCGGGCGACTACCAGGCGACGGTGCGAACGATCGCGGCTCTGGTCGCGACCGCCGATTCGGCAACGCAAAGTCTTGCGGGTCGGCTACAGGCCTCCGTCGGCGTGGGCATTCCTGGGACGATCTCTCCGGCCACGGGGCTAATCAAGAATGCCAACTCCCTTTGCCTTATTGGTCATGCGCTCGACCGCGACCTGGCCGACGCGCTGAGTCGACCTGTGCGGCTGGCGAACGACGCCGATTGTTTTGCTTTGTCTGAAGCCGTGGACGGTGCCGGCGCGGATGATGCAATTGTCTTTGGCGCCATCCTTGGAACCGGCGCCGGCGGCGGACTTGTCATCGACAAACACCTGGTCCGCGGCCCCAACGCCATAAGCGGTGAGTGGGGACACAACCCATTGCCCTGGCCGCGGGCCGATGAAATTCCAGGGCCCGACTGCTATTGCGGCCTCCAGGGGTGCAACGAGACCTACATTTCAGGCACCGGGCTCAGCAGGGATTTTGCCGCGGCTACCGGCGAGACCGCGACTGCTGCCGAAATTGCCAGCCGCAGCGACACTGGGGATGCCAAGGCCGGCGCAGCGATCGAGCGCTATCTCGACCGCTTCGCGCGCGCGTCCGCCACAATTATAAATATAATTGATCCGCACGTGATCGTGCTTGGCGGTGGACTGTCGCATATCGCGCGGCTCTACACCGACGTGCCAAAGCTGTGGCCGGCCTACGTGTTTTCCGACACTGTGGTCACAAAACTTGCGCGGCCGCATCACGGGGATGCCGGGGGCGTTCGCGGGGCTGCGTGGCTGTGGCCTTAGAGCATTTTAGGGCGTCGGGCACACCGGACGATCGAGCCGGCGCAACCGCTGTAAGGTGGCCGACACCGTGAAGTCACGGAAGGTTTGTTCGAACGACTCCGTCACTCCCGATTTTGAGAGCCTTAAGAACATCTCAAAATTGGGGATATCGCGTTTCTCAAAGAAGTTGAAATAAGCCGAACTCATCCGCCATGACGGCATTTCGACCAGCATACGATCGATGCCCGCGGCCTCGACCTCTCCTGCCGCGAGGCGCGGACCGATGGCGGTCGACAAAACGCGCGGCCCGACAGACGAGGACCCGCTCAAGACAACTCTGCGGAACAACGGCGTGCCTTGCTCGGCCGAACCCAACAGGGCCAGAGAGTATGCCGCCGGAAATAGCGTACCTTGCGGCAGCACCAGGGAAATGATGTGGCTCCGCTTCTCGCCCTCTCGCGCCGGCAATTCATATCTGGCTCGTCCGCCACGGCTCGCCAAAGTTGCCGTACCCTTGTAGGCTTCGACCGTCTTACCGTTCTTGAGCGTCAACGCCGCGAAGGAATAATCTCGGCCGCTCTTGGCTTCCAAAGACGAAAAGAATCGCTCGTTCGTGAATACGCCGCCATCGCTGAATGTCAGGCTTAAAGTCGTGTGCGACTTCGTGTCCCAGCCCTGGCAGGTTTCAATAAATCGTGATTCGAAAGTACCAACCGCCGCCCGCGGCCCGCCGGATGAGCTGGCATGCGTGAGGCGCAGCGCGTAAATCGCTTCATAGGGAATGAGATCGGCCGCGCGCGCATTCCCGTGAAAGGCTAAAGGGGCCGCAATGAACATCGCCGCCGCGAATACACTCACGTGTCCGCGCATCTTGTCCCTTCCCCCGTTGCTGCCGAACCCTCGATCACGCTGATCCGGGCTAGCACGGTGGCGCGGTCACGGGCTCCATCCTGACCGGATTGAAAGCCAGCGTGAAACCGCCGAAATCTTGCACCATGGAAAGCGTAATTCCGGTCCCCAGTAAATTCTGCGATATTTCGTATTCGGGTATTGGTTGGGCCGAGGTCGCCGGGAAATAGGCCATACCGATCGGCCAATACCGTCCTTCGCTCAAGCGTCCGGGCGCCCCCTTGACCGATAGAACGCCGCCTTTCTGCGCGGGCGCAATGGCGGCCGTGATCCAGAACGGACCCGCGTCGAAGGATCCGTCGATCACCAGCTTGCTCATGAATTGCTCGTTGGCCGTGGCGCTCTTGAGCAACGCGAGGGTGTGACCCGTGGACAGCA
Organism: Caenispirillum bisanense; assembly: GCA_945906455.1. Classification (GTDB taxonomy): domain Bacteria; phylum Pseudomonadota; class Alphaproteobacteria; order Rhodospirillales; family Rhodospirillaceae; genus SHVO01. Next base: position 36,287 of record CAMDRB010000001.1, on the reverse strand, counting down.
GCGTGCCGCGCGGCAGATCAAACACCGAGACGTTTTCTGCATCATAAGTGGCCGTGCCAGTGCCATCTTCCCGAAACTTCACGGTGCCATGATAGGCTTTCGAGAGCTTACCGTTCTCGAGAACTTGGAAGCGAAATGTCGACGAACGTCCGTCCTTCGCCTCCCAGGCGACATACTTTTGCTCGATTTGATTCTCGTTGCCGTTGGCGAATGCGAGATTCAGTGAGAGATCGGTTTCGATGGTATAGCCGTCGCAGCGGTCGGTCAGCGTGTAGATCATCGTGCCCGAGGCAGCCCGCACGCCGTCACTCTGGCTGACTTTGATCAGCGACATGTCATAGATCGCACGGTGTGAGAGGAGATCAACGGCGGCCTTGTCGGACGCGGGCCGGGAGGCGGACAGCGCCGGGCTAGCGGCCCAGGCCCCGCTCGCCGCCATCAGCCAGGCGGCCAGGCCAAAAGCCGGAACGGAGCGTGCGCAAGAACCCAAGGCCTTCATGTGCGGGTAGCCTCCCCAGTGGAAACGGTAAGGCGGTCAGACTATCACTGGGCGATCCGGGTTGGGCACTAGAACAGGCGGTCCACGAGCGATTGCCGGATGTTTCGACCAACGAGGATCGTGTATCCGTGTAAAAAAACTATTTAAAACTCTGTAGTTATAATGGGATAGAGGATTCACGGCCGCCGATGGCGCATAATAATTGGCTTGCGATTCAGTCCTAGCTTCGGATTCGGCAAACGGCCCATAATTGGTGCAAGGCTGGGGCTTGCGGTCTGTCCAAATCGCGGAAATCGAGGACAGGGCGAGCCTGCCGACGCGAGGAGAATCGAGACCCGTAGCGATGGGAATCGGTCGCCAGGGTGCCGCACATTTGCCGTCCAGGAGACGCCGTGATGCCAGGGCTGCCGGAACTGAAACGCGCGCCTTCGCACGAACTTGCGCCGGATACGATTGTAACAAAACTGTCCCAGCTTGTTCGTTTCACCGAACAAGTGAAGATCGAGAAGCCTAACGACGGTGCGAAAGCGATCAAGGAAATCGCAGCGCTTACCCATTCGCTGGTGGCGGAAATCTCCGATCATCTGCGACTGCAGGAAAAGCGTATCGCGGACCTCGAGGGCCTGGCGACGACCGACGCCCTCACCCGCGTACTCAATCGCCGCGGATTTTAAGATTGTCTGACCCACAAACTATCGGTGGCACGCCGCCATGGCGTCGGCGGCGTATTGATTATGGTCGATCTCGACGAGTTCAAGCCGATCAACGACACGCTTGGCCACGCCGCCGGCGACGAGGTGTTGCGCGCCGTGTCGGAACTCCTACGCGGCCATATCCGCGATACCGACTACGTTGGTCGCCTGGGCGGTGACGAATTCGCCGTGCTCTTGCCGCGATCCAACAAGCGCAATGGCGTCCGCCGCGCTGAAGAACTGGATCGCAAACTCAACAACGCCCATGCGGCCTGGAACAAGAAACAGATTCCGATTAAGGCGAGCTGTGGCGTCCACATGTATTCAGCCAAGGCCGAATTGAAGGAGCTGCTCGAAGCCGCCGATGTAGCCATGTACAAGATCAAACAGGAATGCCGTGAAAAATACGGCCTGAAGGCGCGGTAAGTCCGCGCAATTTATTCGGCGGCCGGTGCTGATTTCGCCGAATCCTTCGGCCCTGCGTCTTTTGGCAAGTCCAACTTGATGTGCAGCTCCTTGAGCTGCTTCGCCGACACGCTATTCGGCGCTTGCATCAGCAGATCCTCGGCCCGGCCAGTCATCGGAAAGAGAATGACCTCGCGGAGGTTGGGTTCGTCCGCCAGCAGCATGACAATGCGGTCGATGCCCGGCGCCGAGCCGCCGTGAGGCGGCGCGCCGTACTTGAAGGCATTCAACATGCCGCCGAAGCGCGCTTCGACTTCTTCTTTCTTGTAGCCTGCGATCTCGAAGGCTTTGTACATGATGTCGGGGCGGTGATTGCGGATAGCGCCCGACGATAGCTCGACGCCGTTGCAGACAATGTCGTATTGAAAGGCCTTGATGGTCAGCGGGTCCTGATTCAAGAGCGCCTCCATGCCGCCCTGGGGCATGGAGAACGGATTGTGGCTGAACTCGATCTGGCCCGTGTCCTTGTTGCGCTCAAACATCGGGAAGTCGACGATCCAGCAGAACATGAACTTGTCGCGGTCCAGCAGGCCCAATTCATCGCAAATCTTGGTGCGCACAAGACCAGAGAATTTGGCGGCCACTTCGGGTTGATCGCAGGCGAAAAACACCGAGTCGCCGTCGCTCACGCCGGTTGCGGCCTTGATCGCGGCGACACGATCGGCATCGAGGTTCTTGGCGATCGGCCCCCGCGCCTCGCCGTCTTTGTACTGAATATAGCCGAGACCACCGGCGCCGTTCTCCCGCGCCCATGCGTTGAGTTTGTCGAACCAGCTGCGCGGCTGGTCGGCGGATTGTGGCGCCGGGACCGCGCGCACGATTGCGCCCTTGTCAATGTTGCGCGCGAACAGGCCAAAGCTTGAGCCCCTGAAAGCTTCGGTCACATCGCCGACCAAAAGCGGATTGCGCAAATCCGGCTTGTCGCTGCCGTACTTGAGCAGGGCATCGCTGTAAGTAATCCGTGGGAAGGGGACCTTGGTGACGGGGCGGCCGTTGGCGAATTCTTCGAAAACGCCGGCGAGTACCGGCGCGATGGTATCGAACACGTCATCCTGGGTGACAAACGCCATTTCGAAGTCGAGTTGATAGAACTCTCCGGGTGACCGGTCGGCACGGCTGTCCTCGTCGCGAAAGCACGGCGCGATCTGGAAATAGCGGTCAAAGCCCGACGTCATGAGCAGTTGCTTGAATTGCTGCGGCGCCTGGGGCAGCGCATAAAATTTTCCCGGATGCAGACGCGAGGGCACGAGAAAATCCCGAGCGCCCTCAGGTGACGACGCCGTCAGGATCGGGGTTTGGTATTCGACGAAACCGGCCGCCCACATGCGCTTGCGGATGCTGGCGATGATGTTAGAGCGCAGCAGGATATTGTCGCGCATCTTTTCCCGGCGCAGGTCGAGGAACCGGTAGGAAAGGCGCATCTCTTCCGGATATTCCTGTTCGCCGGCAACTTGCATGGGCAGCACGGCGGCTTCGGACAGCACCTCGACACCGCTCGCCACGAGTTCGATGCGGCCGGTGGGTAGCTTATCGTTGACGGTTTCGGGCGAACGCGGCACGACCTTGCCCGACACACAGAGCACAGTCTCAGGTCGCGCCGCTTCCAAAACCTTGAACACCGCGCTGGAGGTGTCGGAGACGCATTGCGTCAGGCCATACTGATCGCGCAGATCGACAAATAGCAGATTGCCGTGATCGCGTTTGCGATGAACCCATCCTGAAATCCGCACCTCTTTTCCAGCGTCCTCCGGCCGGAGGGCGCCGCAGGTATGTGTTCGATAGCGGTGCATCGCCAGGTCCTCGTAAAATTCCCGGCGATCCCTTTGGGCGTCGGGTCTCCGGGAGCGGCGTGAAACCACACCGAACACAGCCTTTTGTCAAGACTTCCGCGCTAAACTAGGCCGAACGTGGCGGCGGCCCGGGGTTTTTCCGCCCGTTCGGCGGTTGCGCCCGCTCGGTGGTTGCGACCGTGTTCGCGACCTATTAAGACTGGCCCATGAGCCTCCTTACCGATACTGCGGCCCTCGCGGCGTTCTGCGACCGTCTCAAGGGAGCCGATTTCATCACGGTCGATACCGAGTTCATGCGCGAGACCACGTATTGGGCAAAGCTTTGCCTGGTTCAGGTGGCCGGGCCCGACGAAGCCTATTGCATCGACCCGCTCGCCCCGAACATGAATTTGAAGCCGCTCTACGACCTGCTGGCCGATCGAGCCGTACTCAAGGTGTTTCACGCGGGACGCCAGGACCTTGAAATCTTCTTCAATGCCACGGGTGAAGTACCGGCCCCGGTTTTCGATACCCAGATCGCCGCCATGGTCTGCGGCTTCGGCGACCAGATCGGCTACGAGGCCCTGGTCTCGAAGCTTGCCGGCGCCAACCTTGATAAGTCCCAGCGGTTCACGGACTGGTCCCAACGCCCCCTCACCGAACGTCAGGTTACTTATGCACTGGGTGATGTAACTCACCTGCGCAAGGTTTACCGCGCCCTGCGCCAGCGCCTGGAAAAATCTGGGCGGGCGTCCTGGCTGGATGAAGAGGACGCCGTCTTGACAAGCCCGAAGACCTATACGATTGAGCCCCTTGAGATGTGGCGGCGCTTGCGCGCTCGCACCCGCGCGCCGCGCATGCTCGCGGTCTTGCGCGAGCTGGCGGCCTGGCGCGAGATCACGGCGCAAAGCCTCGACCTGCCCCGGCAGCGCGTGGCCAAGGACGATGCGATCTTGGAGCTCGCCGCGAACATGCCGGCGACGGTTGACGACATCAAGCGTTCGCGGCTGGCCAAGCCACTCGCCAGCGGCCGATACGTCGAAGGCGTGCTCGCCGCCGTCGTCAAGGGCCGGGCCGTGCCCGATTCGGAGTGCCCGCGACTCGACCGCGATGACAGTTGGGACAACCCCGCGCCACGTGCGGTCACCGAGCTCTTGAAACTTCTGCTCAAGGCGCGCAGCGAAACCCACGACGTCGCCCAGAAACTGATCGCATCGAGCGACGATGTCGACGCCATCGCCGTGTCGGACACCGCCGACGTTCCAGCACTACACGGCTGGCGGCGCGAGTTGTTCGGCGAGGACGCCCTGCGATTAAAACACGGCAAGCTCGCGATTGGACTCTCAGCCGACGGCAAACACGTTGAGGTGTTTGAGAGGTAGAAAGACGGGCGTTGTCACACCCGGTCGACGCGCCCATCAAGCCCCAGGTGATCGGCGATGCGTTTCACACGCCGCAAGTAGGGGCCCGATTTGAACAGAGCGTCGCTGTCCGGAACCGATAATATCAAGGTTGCTGCACTGATTTTCAGACTGGTCCGTTTCACCACGCTCGGCGCGCCCGCGGACAAAGCATAGGCCAGGCGCAACGCGAGCCCGATGGTTTGGACACGGTGTACGCGGGAATCCGGCAGTAAGGCATGGGCCTGCTTTATGATCGGTTCCGACGGGTCGCTGGCGTAGCGGTAATAAAGCGCCAAGGCCAGGCCGGCGCGATCCTCGTGACCCAGGCCCAGGTACGGCAAGCGCAGTACGCGCAGGAAGGCCTGTTCGGCGCGGTAGTCGGAATGTTCCGTCCACCAGACGTCGCGCAAGAGGCATGCGGCCAGGCGCAATTTTTTTTGGCCTGCCGACTCATCCTTGAAAAGCGGCATCATCCATTCGAAGGTTTCGTGACCCGCCGCCGTTGAGCGGCCGGCGCTGCGGGCGATTTCTTCGGCCAGGCTGACCAACGGATCCTGCTTGCGCAGATTTTCCGGCAAAGACTTGAAAAACTGGCCCTCGCGCATACCGTAGATTGAGAACACCAGAGCCCGCGGCCTGTTGATTTCCAAGAGGCGCTCAAGCACCGCCGCCGCTAAAGGCAAGGTGGCAAGGCGACTACGCGAGACGCCTTTGATCTTCTCCAGGCTCTTCGGGCTGAGGCGCGATATCACCTCAAATAGCGAAATCGCCTGAGCCCGGTCGAGCGTGAAGTTGTCAAGCACATGGAGCGGATAGTTCATTTGCGCGATGCAAACCCGCGCCAGTGACCGCCAAGCGCCGCCGACAGCGAACAGAGTCTTGTCCTTGGTCTTGGACACCCATTTATGCTGGTCGACGGCCTTGTTGATGATTGAAATCGCCCGGCCGCTGTCGCCGTCCGCGGCCTCCGTCAGGCGCAAGAGACCGAGCGGCAAGGTCGTGTGTTCGCTCATCTCCCCGCCGCCGATCTTGACCAATTCCAGACTTCCCCCGCCGAGGTCGGCGACAACGCCGTCGGCGTCTGGAATGCCGCACAGGACGCCGAGCGCCGAACGCCGCGCCTCTTGCTTGCCGGTCAAAATCTGCACTTTGATGTCGCAGCGCTTCTCAAGGGCGCGGGCGAATGCCGCGCCGTCTTCGGCGTCGCGCACGGCCGCGGTCGCCAGCGTGTCGATATGCTCCACGCCTAGAGATCGCGCGATCCTGACGAACCGCGCGACAGTGTCGAAGGCCATGCCGACGCCCTCGGAATTGAGCTGGCCGGTCTTCTCCAGGCCCTTGCCTAAGGCGCAAATGACCTTTTCGTTGTGCAGGGGAATCGGCGTGCGGGTCAAGCCGCTGTAGACCACCAGGCGCACGGAATTCGAGCCGACATCGATCACCGCCACCGGCCGGAGACGTGTCCCGGCCTCAAGCACCGACGGTACGGTCGACTCCTTATTGCCCATATCCCCGGCGTCCGCTCGCTCAGATTCGCATTAAATCAGAGGCGCTTGATAACAGCTTTAGCGACGGCTGGGAACCAGCTTGGGTACGCGTTTTTTTGCCCGTTCTACGGCGCTGCCTTGGCCTGAAAGGCTGGGATTGGTCATGAAGTATTCGTGAGCCGAGAACGGCTGCTCGCCGACGGATTCGCGGACGTAGGAGCCATCGGCGCCTAGATCCCAACTTTGCAGGTTGTCGTTGAAATTGACGACCATGATCTGGTCAAGGATCTGCTGGTGAACGGTCGCATTCTCGACCGGCACAAACGTTTCGACCCGAGCATCCAGGTTGCGCGGCATCAAGTCGGCCGATGAAATGAAAATCTTCGCCTTGCGTGAGGGCATTTCGTGGCCGTTTCCAAAGCAGACGATGCGCGAATGCTCAAGAAATCGCCCGACGATACTCTTCACGCGAGTATTCTCCGACAGGCCCGGCACGCCTGGCCTGAGGCCACAAATGCCGCGGATCACCATGTCGATCTTTACGCCAGCCTGCGAGGCACGGTAGAGCGCGTCGATGATTCCCGGATCGACGATGGAATTCATTTTCGCCCAGATCGTCCCGGGCCTCCCCTCCGCCACAAATGCGATTTCATCCTCGATCAGCGCCATCAACTTCCGGCGCAAGCCGATGGGCGCGATGGCCAATTTTTCGAGGGAATCCGGCTGGGCGTAGCCGGTCATGTAATTGAATACGCGCGTGGCATCGCGGCACAAGATCGGGTCGCACGTGAAGAACGACAAGTCGGTATAAATCTTGGCGGTGACCGAGTGGTAATTTCCAGTCCCGAAGTGGACATAGGAGCGGGTCTCCGATCCTTCGCGGCGCACGACGAGTGAAATCTTGGCGTGGGTTTTCAAATTGACGAACCCGAACACGACACTCGCGCCGGCTCGCTCTAAGTCTCTAGCCCAGCGTATATTGGCTTCCTCGTCAAAGCGGGCTTTCAACTCGACCATGGCCGTGACTGACTTGCCGGCTTCGGCGGCTTCCACCAAGGCCTTGACGATTGGGCTGTCTTTGCTGGTGCGGTAGAGCGTCTGTTTAATCGAGAGCACGTTGGGATCACGCGCTGCCTGACGCAGAAACTGCACCACCACATCAAAGGACTCGTAGGGGTGGTGAACGACGATGTCCTTTTGGCGGATGGAAGCGAAGCAGTCGCCGCCGAAATCGCGGATGCGTTCGGGGAAACGGGCATTGTAGGGCGGGAAAAGCAAGTCGGACCGGTCGTCGGTAATCAGCTGTTTCAGATCGGTCTGGCCGATCATGCCGTCGATCTTGAAAGAGTCGTCAAGCGACACCTCCAACTCGTCGCAGATCACTTTGATCTGGCCGGGCGGCATGTCCCCCGCGAGGGCGAGCCGGATGCAGGTGCCGCGGCGGCGGCGTTTCAAGGCGCTTTCGAAACTACCGACCAGATCCTCGGCTTCCTCGTCGATTTCCATTTCAGTATCGCGGATGACACGAAAGTGGCCGGCCTGCAGCACTTTGAAACCCGGGAACAGGGCCCCCGAGAACATCAGCACCAGGTCCTCGACAAGAATGAAGCGGATGACCGGCCCCTTGAGCCTGACGAAGCGCTGCACTTGCTGTGGAATCGGCACCAATGCACGCATCAATTCGCCGTCGGCGATGCGCACAAGCTGCAGCACGAGCGCGTGGCCCAGATTGGGGATGAATGGGAACGGATGGGCGGGATCGACGGCCAGGGGCGTGAAAATCGGGAACATGTGGTCCATGAACCGCTTTTCGAGCACCTGGCGGTCGTCGCCGGTAAGATCCTGGGGGCCGACGACATGGATGCCTTCCTTGGCCAATATCGCCTTCAATGTGATCCACGTCTCGTCCTGTTCCTTAAACAAGCCGCGGACGGCCTCGTTGATGAGATCAAGCTGCTCCTGCGGCGTCAGCCCATCAGCCGAAGGCAGCGTCACGCCCGCGTTCACCTGACCCTTGAGGCCGGCAACGCGCACCATGTAAAACTCGTCTAGGTTCGACGCCGAGATCGACAGGAAGCGGACGCGTTCCAGCACTGGATGGCGCGGGTTGCGCGCCTCCTCGAGGACGCGGCTGTTGAATGCCAGCCACGAGAGCTCGCGGTTGATAAAGCGTTCCCGCGGCGGGAATGACGCTACGTCGAACGGTTGCATGGCCTGGGATTGGCCCTGGACTCGGCCAGGCCCCTTTGCAGCGCCTTTCGACAGTGGCTCGGACGGCACCATTGGCGTATCCCCTTAGAGCATCGTCGTATGATTCCACCCCGGCCCGGCGCTGGACGCAATACCCGCCACGGAAAAAACACCAAATTGCAATGATTTCCGCGCCTTACAGAGTATCATACCGTCCGCCCCTATGGAAAGTTTCTCGCGTAACCACGGATTTAGGCCTTGAGAACCCTTCACCTCCTCCGCCACGCCAAAGCGGCCGGTAAAGCCGCCGACGGTACCGACCACGCCCGGCCTCTCGCCGCGCGCGGAATACGGTCCGCGAAGGCCCTTGCCGGCTACTTGGCCGAGAGCAATTTTCAGCTTAAGCAGGTTTTCTGCTCGACCGCCCAGCGCACCCGCGACACCTGGCAACTTGTTGCGCCGGCCTTGCCCAGCGTGTCGATCGGCTTTTGCGATCAGCTATACCTCGTGGACCAGGGCAACCTCATGGAATTCATCAGGGGCCTGCCGGACGCTGCCGATGGCGTCATGATCATCGGGCACAATCCCGCGTTCCACACAACCGCTCGCTCGCTCGCGCGCAACGCGGCCTCTGGCCACGCGAAGGAACTTGCGGCTCTCAAGGTGAAGTTTCCAACCGGCGCCTTGTGCAGCTTGCAATTCAACGTCGCCTACTGGCGCGAGGTAAAGGCCGGTGGCGGCATCTTGGCCGGCTTCATCCAACCCAGCGATCTTGCCGACGACTAAAGAAATAATTTCGGCCCGACTATTCCGTGGCCTCGCCAAGAACCTGCTTCAACAGCGGAATCGTAACCGCACGCTTATCCGTCAGCGCCGCGCTGTCGGCCTGGGCGACAACCGCCCTGGCGGCCGCAAAGCTGCGATCGATGCGGCGGAGCAAATAGGCAATCGCGCCCGGGCCGACGGCAATCTGGCGATCAGCAAACAATTTTACCAGCACGGCCTCGATCATGGCGTCGTCGGGGGCGGAGATTCGCACCGCCTGAATTGCCGCCAATCGCGACTTTAGATCCAAGAGCACGACAGGCCAGCGCGCGGGCGGTTCACGCGACGTCAGGAGTAGATGGCCGCCCTGCTCTTTTAGCGCATTGAAGAGATGCAATAGTCCGCGCGGATCGATCGCTGTCTCGCCAATTTCCAACGCCAGTGCGCTGCGGCCTTCGATCAGATGAGGAACCGTCTCGACGCGCACGTCCGTCGCCGCCAACACCGGGGCCTCTGCCCGTAAGGCAAAGACCTGGGCCAAATGCGACTTGCCGCAACCCGCGGGTCCGAAAATCGCCAGTGCGTGGCCTGGCCACGCCGGCCAGCGGTCAATCCAATCAACCGCCTCGCGGTTGCCCGGCGCCACCAAAAAATCATCGCGGCCGAAGGCTGGGCGGTGCCCAAGGTCGAGTACGAGCTGGCGATCGTCCGACATGATTTACTGAGGTGGATCCGCGCCTGGCGGCGGCAAACCTGGCTCCCAGAGCGAGGGTTCGCCCAAAGGCGGAGTTTCGAGCTCGGAATTGCCGGGGACGCGAGTTGCCGAGACGCCGCCCCGCACCTGAATGATCCAAACACCGTCCTGCTGCGTCAAGGCGAGATCGTGCTGCGACATCGCCAGTTCCAACTGGCGTTGCGCGCCCGCGTAATGCAGCGTGATTTGTGCACGGTCCCGGGTAATGGCCTGCAGTTCAAGGCGATCGATCAGCGGAACTTCACTGAGCCGGTTTTTGACCGTCAGCCACTCCCTAAGGTCGACCACCGGCACCAGGGCGGTTATCTGTGTCGTGCCGCCGAAGGTTACGCGGTTGCGTTGCTTCCAATTTTCCTGGACGGCTTCGGCCGCGGCGGTCGCCGCCGCCGCCAATAACAGGTCGCGCGCCCGGCCGGGCTCGGCGGGGTGGATCAGGCTCAGTTCTGCCGATGGCAGGTCATTCCGCAGTTCGCCCAGCGTGATCTGTATGCCTTCAGGTGTACCCGTTGCCAAGGCGATCACGGTGCCGCCGGCGCCGTAACGCTCGGCAAGTCGATTGAGCGCCGTCAGGTCCTTCCCTGCCGCCTGCTCGGCGTTGAGAAGCGCGGCATCCTCGGCGTTACCGGCAGGTACGATGAGGGAAACGAGTCCAAGATCGGCAGGCACCAGCGACCACGCGCCGCGCCATATATTGGCATCTTCCCACAACTTCCAGTTCGCGTTCGCGTCCTCGCGCATCAAGGGAACCACGACCAACGGCTTACTCAGTGTTTCCGTGAGGGGAATGTTGGCATTACGCAGGAGGCGCCTAACGCTGACGGGATCGAATCGCACGGTCAGATCGGCCAGATAACGCACCGCCGAACTGCGTTCATTGGCGATGGAGAAATCGCGTACCATGTCGATAATTTGGACAGCCGTGAGCTCGGGCACGTTGGCGAGATCATCACGGGCGACAAGCCGACCTAATACCGTTCGGAACCCGACGACCCGGCCTTGGGTTAGCCCGCGTTCGCGTGCTTCGGTGACGCTGGCGGCTGTAACATCGACGGCAACGGCATTGGCCACAAACAGGTCGGGGCCGGTAACCGGACCGGGGCCCATGGTTGCCTGAATCGATTGCGCCGCCGCCGGGTTGAAAAACGACCCCTCGGCAAGGCCGACAGCCGCGCCGATTGACCATAGGGCAATTCCGGCCAGGCCCATTGCAAAGCGCCGTCGATCCAGTATGTTCGCCTTCATATTCGCCTCAAATCCAGCGGCATTTTAGCACGGCCAGCAGACGCCTGATCCACCCACATGGCTCAACAACCCACGCGTCCCATCGGTTTAGCCTACAAAGACGCCGGGGTCGACTATTCCAAGATTGACCCGCTCAAAATCGACGCCCAGCGCGCCGCTCGCGAGACCGCGGCGAATTTGGCGCATTCTGGCTTCCGCGAGGTCGCCGCTTCGCGGGGCGAATCCGCTTACGTAGTGGACGTCGGCGAATTTCTTTTGGCGTCAATTACCGAATGCTTGGGCACCAAGGTATTGATTGCCGACGCCATGCGTGGGATCACCGGCCGGACCTATTTCGACGCCCTCGCCCAAGACACTCTGGCCATGGCGATCAACGACATTATTACCGTGGGCGCGACCCCGATTTCGGTTCAGGCCTATTGGGCGGCCGGCAGCAGCGCATGGTTCGACGATAAAGAACGCGCCCGGGATCTCGTGCGCGGATGGAAAGCGGCTTGCGACCACTGCGGCGTCTCTTGGGGCGGCGGCGAAACACCCAGCCTCGCCGGGGTCGTCGAAGCCGGTACCATCGATCTCGCGGCGTCGTGCATCGGCATCGTCAAGCCGCGCGATCGCTTGACGCTGCTCAACAGAATGAGGCCGGGTGACGTCATTGTCCTCCTGGCCTCCAGCGGCATTCACGCCAACGGCGTTTCGCTAGCGCGCAAACTCGCGGGCTCGCTTCCTGCAGGCTACCGGACGACCCTGAGCGACGGTCGCCTCTACGGCGATGCCCTGCTCGATCCCACCGTTCTCTACTCGCCCGTGACCGAAGCGGTGTTCGCGGCGGGCGTGATCCCGCATTACATCGCCAACATCACCGGCCACGGCTGGCGCAAGATCATGCGCTATGACTCACCGCTAACTTATCGATTCCATACCGTGCCGCCGGTACCGCCCGTGCTCACGTTTATTCGGGAGGCGGCGGGCTTGAGTGACGCCGATGCCTACGCCACCTTCAACATGGGCGCGGGCTTGGCTCTTTTCGTCGCGGCCGAAGATGTTGAAAAAACCGTTGCCGCTGCCAAGGCCTCAGGCGTCGCCGCTTGGTCCGCCGGGGTCGTCGAAGCCGGGGCCAAGCGCGTCGTCATCGAGCCCCTGGACGTCACCTTTACCGATGCCGACATGCATTTGAGGGCATAGAGCATTATCCGGCGAAGTGGGTACCGGTTCGCCGCAAATAATGCGACCACATCAAGAATCTAGACCGCAATCGCGATTCAATATGCTCGGATTGCGGTCTAGGCACCGAAGGTCTTGGCCGATCACAGACGATCGAGATTAATCTCGCGCGCAATGATCCGCTTTAAGGTATCCGGAAACAGTTCCTGCTCCTTGGCCTGGACGCGCGCGGCCAGAGTATCCGGCGTATCACCGGCCACCACAACGACCCGCGCCTGGGCGACAACCGGTCCGTGATCGTATTCGTCGTCGACCAAGTGGATGGTGGCGCCGGTCTCGGCCTCACCGGCCTTGAGGACGGCTTCATGGACGTGATGCCCATACATGCCGGTCCCGCCGAATTTCGGCAAGAGCGACGGGTGGACATTGAGAATGCGTTTGGCAAATGCGCCGAGAGTCTCGCGCCCCAGCTTGCGCATATAGCCCGCCAGCACGACCAGGTCGGCACCGTGTTGCGCAAGCGTGGCGGCGATGGCGGCATCGGCCGCAGCCTCGGAGCCGGCGGTCCTTGCGCTTATGTGGACCGCGGGCAGGCGATTCTGCTTCGCCCAGGCGATGGCGGCGCTGTCGCCGTTGTTGCTGATCAATACCACCGGTGTCGCGCGCAAGCGGCCGTCACGACAGGCGGCAACGATGGTACGCATATTCGTGCCATAGTGGGAGGCGAGGAATGCAATGGTCGGGCGAGCCGCAAGCGCCGCCATGACTGTCCCTCCTGTTGACTTGCGCGTGCGTCCCGCCGCCGCCGCTCAGCCGACGATATCGATGCCCGAGAAGAAAAACGCGATCTCAATGGCGGCGTTTTCGGCCGAGTCCGATCCGTGGGCGGAGTTAGCTTCAATAGACTCGGCGAACACCTTGCGGATCGTGCCTTCGGCGGCGTTGGCGGGATTGGTGGCTCCCATAATTTCACGGTTGCGCGCCACAGCATTTTCGCCCTCGAGCACCTGGGCGACGATTGGGCCCGAGGTCATGAAATCCACGAGGCTTCTGAAAAACGGTCGGTCCTTGTGAACCCCGTAAAAGGCTTCGGCCTGGGCTGTGCTCAAGCGTAGGCGCTTCTGGGCGACGATCCGCAAACCACCGGCTTCCAGCAAAGCATTGACCTTACCGGTCAAGTTACGGCGGGTGGCATCGGGCTTGATGATGGAGAATGTGCGTTCGAGAGCCATGGTCAACCTATGTAAAGCGTGAAGGAATTGCTGAAGGTGGCGGGGTTATAGACAAGCCGGGCGGCCCATGCAACCGGCACCAGACCCGGTCCTCAGGTCGCCTTTTCCTTCCAGCCGGTGTCGGTCTGCTGCCAGTAATGGAGCTCGTGGCCGGCCGCCTTGGCCACGGACCAGCGGTCCCTCGCCGCCGCCGTCGCCTGGGGGTTATTGCCGTCGAACACGTCCAGGCAGCGATCGAAGTCGGCCAGGCGAGTGGACGTCATGCCGTCGGTCAGAATCAGCATCCGCGCCGCGTTGGGATTTTCGTCCCGATCGGTCAGCCAGATCGGCTGGTCTTCGGCAAATCCATCCTTGAGCGTGCCGTGAGGAAGCCAGGCGTCGGGATCATATGTCCACAGATGATTCGCGAGCACTTCAACCCGGTCTTCCGAACCGGCCATGACCACGGCGCGGTGTCCGGCCTGGAGTACCCGCTCTAAAAGTTGCGGCAGCGCCACTTCAACCGGCGAGGCTTGGAGATGGTAAAAATCAACCCGCATTGCCGACCTAAGCTCGAAATCACACGGCCCTGACGGGCGTTGTCAGCCGGCCAGCTTGATAGGAATGAGGCGGATACCGCCGCCGTTCATCACCCGGACCAACACAACTGAGCGCGAGCCTTCCTTGGCGCGGCGGATCGCCGCGGCGGCGTCGGCGGGGTTGGCGATATAGATCTGCTGGATCTCATCGATTACGTCGCCCGGGCGCAGGCCCTTCAGCGCCGCATCGCTGGATTCGTCGATTTCGACAATCACCAGTCCGCGTACACTTGCCGGAATCGTGTACTTCGCGCGTGTCTCGTCGCTAATTTCGACGACAGTTACGCCGAGCTCCTTGATCTCGGTCTTCTTGACCTCCTGCTTGGTCGTGTCGGGGGCTCCCAAGCTCGCCACGACTTTTTCATTTTCGTCGCGCAATTCGCCGACCTTCAGTTTGACGGTTTTCTGCGTGCCTTTGCGCCACAATTGGACGTTGACGGTCTTGTCGATGCCGGACTCCGCGACGACGCGCGGCAATTCGGACATTTTATCGATTGGTTTGCCGTCGAAGTTCAAGATGATGTCGCTGGACTCAATCCCGGAGGCGACGGCCGGGCCGTTTTCGGTGACCCTCGACACCAAAGCGCCGCGCGCCTTATCAAGACCAAGGCTCTGTGCGATTTCCTCGGTGACACTCTGAATCTGGACACCGATCCAGCCGCGGCGGGTGCGGCCGTATTTGCGCAAGTCGTCGAGCACGGGGCGCACGAGATTAGCCGAAGCCGCAAATCCGATTCCGACGCTGCCGCCCGACGGCGAGTAGATTGCCGTGTTGACACCGATGACTTGGCCGTCCATGTTGAAGAGCGGACCACCCGAATTGCCGCGATTGATCGAGGCGTCGGTCTGAATGAAATCGTCGTATTGCCCGGCCTTGATATCGCGCGAGCGCGCCGAGATGATGCCCGTGGTCACGGTGCCCGAAAGCCCGAAGGGATTACCGATGGCAAGGACCCAGTCACCGACACGGGCGCCGTTGGAATTTCCCCAGTTCACGACCGGTAAGTCGGACTTGGCCTCGACCTTCAAAAGCGCGACGTCAACCTTGGCATCGCGGCCGACGAGCTTGGCTTCCAGAACCGTATCGTCCTCTAAGATCACTGAAATCTGGTCGGCATCTTCAACGACGTGGTTGTTGGTAACGATATAACCGGCCTTGTCGATGATGAAACCGGAACCAAGCGACGTTTGGCGGCGCGGCGGCGCTTTTCCGTCTGGGGCTTCACCGCCTCTTCGGTTCTGGAATTGATCCGGGAAGAATTCATCCCATGGAATTTCATCGCCGCCCTTCTTGCGCTCGACGTTCTGGCTGGTGGAAATATTGACAACCGCCGGGCTAAGTCGCGCGGCAAGATCGGCGAAACTATCGGGCGCATTGCGCGCCGCGGCCGGCATGACGCAAACGGCAACCGCCGCGGCGGCGGCGAAACCGAGGATGGATTTCACGGGCAGATTCTCCTTTGCCATAAGGCATTGCAGTGGCGGCGAGTCTCTCCGAAAGCCAGGGGCCGGGCAAGCGGGGCTTCTCGGCCGCCGGTCGAACGGGCCTTTTCGCGGCAAAGGGCCGCCGATAAATCGCGGCCGCTGACCGCGCGCGACCGCGGAAACCGCCGTTACTTTCCAGTCATATTATTGAAATACTTAAAGAATTCCGCATTGGGCGACAGCACCATGGTCGTGCCTTCGCCGAAGGCGCCGCGGTAGGCTTCCATGGCCCGGAAGAAGCCGTAAAACTCGGCGTCCTTGCCCTGAGCTGTATTCAGGATACGCCGGCTCTCGGCTTCGCCCGTGCCCAGGAGGGTCTGCGACTCTTTTTGCGCCTCGGCAATAATGATCGTCCGCTCACGGTCGGCGTCGGCCTCGATGCGCGATTTTTGTTCCTGGCCCCGGCCACGAAAATCGGCGGCCTCGGCCATGCGGTCCGATCGCATCCGATTGTAGGTCGCCTGCGTGGTATCCGCCGTCAATTCGGTGCGACCGATACGGACTTCCACCACCTTGATCCCGAACTCCTCGGCGCGCCGGCTCACCGCTAGCGTGATCTCATGCATAACGTCCTGGCGCTTGGAGCCAAGCACATCGGCAAGATCCGTGCGGCCAAGAGCGTCGCGGACGCTGCCGTTCAGGATATTCCCGAAACGATCGCGGAAGGCGGTTTCGGTCAACACGGTCTGGTAGAACTTCAGCGGATCGACAATGCGATACCGGGCGAAGGAGTCGACATTGATGCGCCGCTGGTCGATCAGCGACATGTCCTGGCCCGGGGGATCGAGGTCGAGGACGCGCGAGTCGTAGTAGTACACGTCCTGAATGAAGGGCAGTTTGAAGTGCAAGCCGGGTTCGGCGATGACGCTCTTGGGCTCGCCGAACTGCAAGACCAAGGCCTGTTGGGTTTGGTGGACCGTGAACAGCGCGCTGGAGGCCAGCAGAAGCGCTCCGACAACGATCACAAAGCCGGCAACCATACGTGGGCTCATTGGCCGGCTCCCGGCTGAGGCTGCGGTTTCCTGCCGATCGCCGGCAACGGCAGATAGGGCACGACGCCCGATCCCTTGCCGTTTTCGTCGATGATGATCTTTTCAGACTTGCTCAACACCTCCTGCATGGTCTCGAGATACATGCGGCGCGTGGTGATGTCCTTATTGGCGACGTAGGTCTGGTAGAACGCGGTGAATCGCGCGGCCTGACCTTCCGCCTCCTTCACTAACTTTTCTTTTTCGGCGGTCGCGTTCTGGACCATCCGAGCCGCTTCACCCTTCGCGCGCGGAACAATGTCATTGCGATAGGCCAGCGCTTCGTTGCGTAGGCGTTCTTCGTCCTGCTTAGCGCGCTGGACGTCATTGAAGGCGTCGATCACTTCCTTGGGCGGATCGGCCTTTTGAATGCGCAGATCGAGGATTGTGACGCCGGAGTTATAGCCATCCATGATCGTCTGCAGCAGGTCGCGCGATTGCTGGGCGATGAGATCACGCTGATTGGTCATCACGGACTGCAACGGATTGCGCCCCACCACCTCGCGCAATGCGCTCTCCGCGGCCGCCTTCACCGTCAGTTCGGGGTCACGCATGTTGAAGAGGAAATTACCGGCTTCGCGGATACGCCACTGCACAACGAACTGAATGTCGGCGATATTCTGGTCACCGGCGAGGATATGGCTCTCCTGCGGGACCTCGCGGATATTGGGCCCGGTTCCACGAAATCCTACCGTGACCTGGTTCGTCTGAGTCACTTTTGGGCGAATGACTTCGCCGATCGGGATCGGAAACCAGTAATTCAAGCCGGGCTGCGTGGTCTTGACGTACTTTCCAAAGAGCAGTTCGACGCCCTGCTCATCGGGCTGCACGCGGTAGAACCCGCTGACGCCCCAAAACACGAGTACGACTGCGGCAATGAGCCAAAGCCCGCGCAGATTGCCGAAGCCGCCCGGCATCATGCGCCGGAGCCGCTCCTGGCTGCGCTTAAGAATTTCCTCGAGATCCGGCGCCGGATTGCTGCCGCTGCGGTCGCGTCCGCCCCAGGGGTTATTGCCGCCGCCGCCGCCGCCCCAGGGGCCTCCGCCTTGTTGTTTATAAAACAATGGATTAATCCTTCACCTGCGCCGGCCATAGTGCGTGCCGGAAACCTGACCAAAATCTGCTGAGATTGCCTAACCAAGTTATAGGACAACCGTGCTTGTGCTGCAATGTAGCCTCAAGAGCCATTGGGCGACACCTCCCAGGCCTGTAACAACAGCGGGTAAGCAGCCCTCGGGCTCAGCTTACGCCCATCGCTCATATGGGGTTGGGGCTACACCATTTTCAAGGTGCGGCGAAAGAACGAGCGGTGCCGCACGAACAAGGAAGGAAATCCGCCCATGGCCGATGTGACCCAGGAGCGGATTGTCGCGGCGCTTCGGACCGTGGATTCAGGCACGGGCGGCATCGACGTCGTTGCCCGGGGCTGGCTAAAGGACATTTTGATCAAGGACGGCCATGTCACGTTTACGCTAGAGGTGCCCGCGAAGCTTGGACAGCAGCTCGAGCCGGTGCGCGCCTCGGCCGAGAAGACCGTGCATAGCTTGCCGGGTGTCCGTTCGGTGACCGCTGTTCTGACCGCCGAAGCCGAAAAGGAAAAGCCGGCTCCGAAAGGCGGACGTGAGCACATAGAACTTCCCGGCGTTAGATTTATAGTCGCCGTCGCCTCGGGTAAGGGCGGGGTTGGAAAATCCACGACCGCCGCCAATCTAGCGGTCGCCTTCGCGCGCCTGGGCCGCAGGGTGGCGATGTTTGATGCCGACATTTTCGGACCATCCATGCCACGGATGATGGGCCTCGCCGGCAAGAAGCCGGCGTCCGACGGGAAAAAAGTATATCCCCTCGAAAATCACGGCGTCAAAGTGATGTCGATGGGCTTCATGATCGCCGAAGACAATCCGATCGTTTGGCGCGGCCCGATGGTGATGGGAGCCTTGGAACAAATGCTGCGCGACGTGGCATGGGGCGATCTCGACGTCATGGTCGTGGACATGCCGCCGGGCACTGGCGATACCCAGCTCACCATGTCGCAGCGCGTGCCCCTGGCCGGCGCCGTGATCGTATCCACCCCGCAGGACATCGCGCTGCTGGATGCTCGCAAGGGCCTCAATATGTTTCGCAAGGTCGAGGTTCCGATCCTCGGTGTCATCGAAAATATGAGCTATTACGTTTGCCCTAAGTGCGGCAATCGTGACCACATTTTCGATCATGGCGGCGCTCGGCGCACCGCCGAAGAATTGGGTGCCGATTTTCTTGGTGAGGTTCCGCTCGATTTGAAAATTCGCATGACCTCGGACGGCGGCACGCCGATCGTCGCCGCTGAGCCTGACGGCGTACACGCAAAGGCCTATATCAGGATTGCAGAGAGCATCTGGGACAAACTCAATGCCGGTGGAAAAAAAGCACCGACGATATCCATGGGCGCAATGCGGCCACCCGCGCCTTAGAGTCCTTCCCGGCGCGGATGACTCACCGCGCCGGATGAGAAGGCCTCTAAATCAATATCTTGAGCACGTCCCGCCGGCGCGCGAAGGCGCGCATCTAATAGTTGCCGGCCTTCGCCGGCGGAAAACCGGTACCCACTTTTCCGGGACGTGCTCTAGTTTCGCTCTTGAGATCGGCTGAGAATATGGGCTTTCTCCAAGTCCTGCCGAGCCTTAGTTCCATATCGCCTTCGGCGGCAAAACATACTAATTTAGGGACGGGGTAGATTGCGCCGACGGAGTAGCTTGGAATCCATGAATCTATCCCGCGACCAGACCCGCAACCGCGCCGAATCTATTTGGCTTGGCCGCTCAGCCGTGGCGCTCCTGCTCGGTGCCGTCGCGATCGGTAATCCGGGTTTCTTCGCTCTCAGCGCTGCTGCACAGAGCCCCTCCCAGGCCCCTCCCCACTTGCCGGACATGTCGGCATACGACTGCGCCGCCGTATCGCAAGCCGCGCCGGCAGACACGCGCCACATCGGCCAGGTGATCAACGGCGGCTACAGCGAATGGTACGAGAGCTTTATCATCGCGGGTGGGCAGCCGCGGCTTGCCTGCATCAGCCTCGTTCGCCCGACGACGCGCCAGCTCGCTCGCGACGAGGCGGCAACGTTTCTCACCAACTCATTTGCCGTTGGCGCGCCGGCCATGGATACCGCGGAGCGCGCATCGGCCGCGGCCCAAGCTGCCCGGGACCAAGCCGCCCCTGGCCGACCCGAAGATATCGAACCGGCCAACGTGCAACCCGAGCCACTCAAACGCCTTCGCAAACCGCCGCCTCCGGCCGATACCACTACCAGCACGGAAAAACCATTGGGCTTTGGGGACCTGCCGCCGCTGCCCGCCGGCAAGGACTTTGCCGACATCGGCTCCGCTACGTCGCCCGGACCCGAGCGGGAACGCGGGCGCGACCTGCCGTCGGGCATGATTCTCCGGGACCATGCGGCGCCGGCAACGGCCGGCGTCGACGACCGCGAGCCAGTTCTGAATGCACAAGTCTATCCGTGGAATACGATGGCCTATTTGTCGGCGACCTATCCGAACGGCACCAACTTCCGCTGCAGTGCCACACTCGTCAGCCCTTACGTCGCTTTGACCGCCGGGCACTGTGTCCACAACAAAGGTCGTGGCGGCTATATCGCTTCGGCCCGGGTTTATCCCGGCCAAAACCAAGCCACGCTGGGCGACGACATACCCATACGTCCTTATGGACTTAAGTCGGACATCTCTTCGGTGCAGACCACCGCGCAGTGGGCGCAGATATCAGGCGAGAATTCCTACATCATCACCGACTATCGACATGACCTCGGCGCACTGGAATTCAAAACGCCCTTCACGCACACCGCGACTTTTATGCCGGTCATGTATAACAGTACGTCGTCACCCATAACCAGCGCTGGCTATCCGGCGGAAATCCAGAACAAAGACGCCTACGGTCTCTATTCCGACTCGGGTGGCGAGACGTCGACGTCCTTTTTCAGCTATCGTTCGTTGCACGTCCGCGAATTTCTTGTCGACGCGTCCGGTGGCAATTCGGGCGGCGCGTTCTTCTATACAGATCCGGGTACGAACCAACGCTATCTCGTCGGCTCGCTCTCCTATGCCGAGGACCTCGACGACCAGGCCGGCGGACCCTGGTACGATTCTTGGAATCAGACACTTGTCAGCGGCTGGGTCAGCTGGACGCCGGGGAGCGGCGCTGCCGCGGCGTCGGTTGCAGGCCTGCGCGTCGCCAGCATCTTCGGCTCGACGCAAGCCAGCATGGTATCGTTCCTGCGCTTCTACAACGCCGGGACCGCCGCAGGCACAGTCGACGTCGTGCTCGCGGATTATGCCACCGGCACGACGCTTGGCACTTGGAGAAGCCCAAGCTTGCCCGGCGGCAGCTCGCGTCAGTTTTCAATCGAGGAAATTGAAAACAACGCCAGCGCGACTTTCACCAAGTCGGCGACCTATTCGATTTCGGTGCAGCCGACCTTTACCGGCACGTTCCAGAACGTCCTCTGGCAAAAAACCGGTGGCATCCTCTCCAATCTCAGCACCTGTGATTCGCAGTCGAGCGGCCAGACCACACTCACCAATGTGCACTCCTCGCTGATGGATAGCGGATATCCTTCTACGATTGTGATTCACAATACCGGATCGGCCAATATTTCGCCGGCTCTCGGCATTTACAATGCCTTGAGCGGCCAGCGGATCGGAACCTACCCGACAGGTACGATCGCCGCTAACAGCCAAAAGGTGGTGGCCATGCCCGCCCTTGAAGCTGCTGCCGGTTTTTCGGCGAATGGCGTCTACCACTACAACGTCCGGGCCGATGCTGTCTTTACCGGCTATCTCCAGAATCTCATGACCAACAGTGCCGCCCGCGTTGTCGCCGACATGACCGCGGCCTGCCGCCTAGCGCCGTAATCGCCCGAAATTTAGCCCGGCTGGGAAGGGGCTCAGGACACGCGGTCCAGGATCACGAAACTGAACTCCGGTCCGCCCACCGAATCCGCTGGATGGCGCTCACGCGAACCCTCCCGCCAATTTGACGACACGTCGAGATCGAGGACCGTGTCGCCGTCGAAGGCGCCGTGGATCTCGGTCAAATAAACCCGGCTGGCACGGTCCAAGGCCTGGCGGTATATGTCGGCTCCGCCAATGACCATGATCTCATCGGCGCCGGTTCGGTGAGCGTCTTCGTACGCCAGTGCAAAGGCCGTCGGCAGATCCGGGGCGACGGTGAGGCCCGCGGCCTGCCAGTTCTGGTCCCGCGTGACCACTATATTTGTGCGGCGCGGCAATGGCTTCCCGATCGATTCATATGTCTTGCGGCCCATGATCACCGGCTTGCCCAGCGTCAGGCGCTTGAAATATTGCAGCTCGGTCGAGATATGCCAGGGCAGCTTACCGTCCTTGCCGATGACCCCATTCTCGGCCCGGGCCACCACCAAGGCTATCCGGATGGGCTGGACGAGGGCATTTTCCACCGCCATGACTGCTTTTTCCCTTGCCGCGGGGGCGCCTTAAAGTCTGCGTGAAAATACCACATTCACGGGGGATACATGACATATCAGCGAGAAGGGAATTAGACTTCCCGGAAAATCACGTGTTAGACTTACGAGGTCGCTGAAGGTTGCGTCAGCTTGAGGCGGGAACGTTTCCCGCCCGATCGGCCCGGGGTCGCAATGCCGGGTGAAAGTTCCAGAACGAGTGTTTCAGAACAAGGTTTGCAGAGAGGAAAAATTCATGAATCGGACGACAATGATTTTCGGGGCCGCCTTAGCTCTGACAATGCTGGGAACAAGCGGCGCTTGGGCTGCCGCCGATTGCGGCACGAAACCCGTTGCTCCTGAGCTTCCGGCCGACGGCGCCACCGTCGTCAGCAAAGAGATGGACGTGATCGCAGACAATTTCGACGCGTACCAGGCAAAGTTCGCCGAGTTCAATAAATGCTCGATCAACGAGTTCAACGAGGTTCAGAAGAAATTCGAAGACCTAATTGCGGCCTACGCCGCCAAGGGCAAGAAGAAATAAGGTCACGCGTCCAAGGCCCGAAACAAATGAGCGGATCTTGCGATCCGCTCATTTTTTTACACCGCGACTTTAGCCGCGATGTGCGGATGCGGATCGTAGTTTTCCAGCTTGAAGTCGTCATAGGCGAACCCAGAAATATCGCTGACCGCTGGATTGATCTGCAGCCGCGGTAACGCTCGTGGCGCCCGCGCGAGTTGGGTATGCGCCTGCTCCATATGATTGGCGTAGATGTGAGCATCTCCGAGGGTATGGATGAACTCGCCGGGCTTTAACCCGGTCACGTGCGCCACCATTTGCGTAAGCAGCGCATACGACGCGATATTGAACGGCACGCCCAGGAAAATATCGGCGCTGCGTTGATAGAGCTGGCACGAAAGCTTGCCGTCGGCGACATAGAACTGAAACAGGCAATGGCAAGGCGGCAACGCCATCCGGTCAACATCGGCCGGGTTCCAGGCGGTAACAATATGCCGGCGGCTGTCGGGGTTTTTCTTAAGGCCGGCGATCACCGTGGCAATTTGATCGATCTTTCCCCCGTCGGGCGTCGGCCACGACCGCCACTGGTATCCGTAGACCGGCCCCAAATCGCCTTTGTCATCCGCCCATTCGTTCCAGATCGATACGCCGTTCTCCTTGAGGTAAGCGACATTGGTATCGCCCTTCAGGAACCAAAGCAGTTCGACGATGATTGATTTGACGTGCAGCTTCTTGGTCGTCAGCAGCGGAAATCCGGCCGCCAGGTCGAAGCGCATCTGGTGACCGAACACACTGAGCGTGCCGGTTCCCGTACGGTCGGACTTCTTTACGCCCGACCGGAGAACGAGGTCGAGCAAATCAAGATACTGCTGCATATACGTCTTATAGCGCCAAACTCGGGCCTCGCCCAAGCGCCTGTAACACCTTGCATACGCTCGTTTCGGGGTGGAAGGGTGGACGAAGGTGGCAAAAATCGGCGAACCGCTCTATATTGGCTGTGCCGCGCAAGCGGCTATGGCGCTAAACCTGCTGTGGCATAGGCGTAGCGGACCCGGGGGCAGTACCCGGCGCCTCCACCATTTTAGCCCCGGACCTGGAACGCAAGTTTCAGCCGGGGCGTTATGGGGGCGAATCAGGCTCGACGTGCGCAGTAAAGACAGTAGTTGTTCCCGGCATGGTTCCGCCGTTATCGGGCCATATCTAAAAGTGCCAACGACAACGTTGCACTCGTTGAGGACGTTCGCCTCGCTGCCTAACGGCCGCTAGGTAATATACGTCCAAAGCGCGGTTCGGGGGGGCACCGGGCAACAGAAGCCCCCCCACTTTCATCAGCCGTCGGATTCAAATTGCATCTGACCGTCGGGAGGAATGGCTGCGGCCCAGCTGATATCCTTGAGTTAAAATCGATTGAACCCGACGCCTGTCCCGGGGAGAATACTCCAACTTGAGCATCATGCCGAATTTGGCTTCTTGAAGGCGGGCATTTCCGAAATATGGATATCACGTCACTCAGCTATGAGCGCATGGTCGAAGACGCGCTACGCGGCGTGTTGCGCCAGGCCCTCAAAATCACCGCGGCGCAAGGATTGCCGGGCGCCCACCACTTTTACATCACCTTCGATACCACCGCCCCTGGCGTGCAAATCGCCGCCAGTATGAGGGCCCTGCACCCCAGTGAAATGACCATCGTTCTCCAGCACCAATTCTGGGACCTGGCGGTGCACGAGGAATTCTTCGAGATTGTCCTCAGTTTCAACGGCGTCAACCAGCGACTGGTCATTCCGTTCGCCGCCGTGACGGCCTTCGCCGATCCCCACGCCAAGTTCGGCCTGCAGTTTCATGTTGAATTCGAGGAACGTACGGGCGCCGACGAGGATGCCGATGCCGAAAACGACGACGCCGGCGATCCACCCATCGACGAGATACTGCCGGTGGATTCGGCCAAGGTTTCCCAACGCCTGAAAAGCGGACGCATGGCTACGTCATCACCGAGCAAGGGCGCCTCGCTTGCCGCTATGCGGGCCGAACCCGAGGAAAACACCGCGAGCAAGGTCGTGACGCTGGACGCTTTTCGTAAGAAGTAGACGCGCCGGCCTTTAGCCCCCGCGATCCCGCCCCCACCTGCAAGCCCCTCCCACACACGGATGCCGCTTATGTTGGACGCAGCCTTCGCCGAAATCTTCCCTCTCGGCCGCGACGATACACCCTACCGCAAGGTTTCCACGGACGGCGTGGCGGTCGAGAAGTTTCGCGGCCAGGAGATCATCACGGTTGCACCGTCGGCGATTACGCGGCTGACCGCCGAGGCCTTTCGCGATCTTTCGCATCTCCTCAGGCCCGGACATCTCAAGCAGCTGCGTGCCATCCTCGACGATCCCGAGGCTTCGCCCAACGACCGCTTCGTCGCCCTGGAATTAATGAAGAACGCCAATATCTCGGCCGGCTTTGTGCTGCCCATGTGCCAGGACACCGGCACAGCCATCGTCATGGGTAAGAAAGGCCAACAGATCTGGGTGGACGGGAGCGACTCCCAGGCGATCACCGAGGGCGTGTGTGAGGCCTATAACAAGCTCAATCTGCGCTATTCGCAGATGTCGCCAACCTCGCTGTTCGAGGAAAAGAACACCGGCAACAATCTGCCGGCGCAGATCGACCTATTTGCCGTGCCGGGCGATACCTACAAATTCATGTTCATGGCCAAGGGCGGCGGCTCGGCCAACAAGAGTTATCTTTTCCAAAAAACCAAAGCCTTGCTTAATCCGGCGGGCCTGAAAAAGTTCCTCGAAGAAGAAGTCAAAAACATCGGCACCTCGGCCTGCCCACCCTATCACCTCGCCATTGTCATCGGCGGCACCTCGGCCGAAATGACCTTGAAGACCGTGAAGCTCGCCTCGGCGCGTTATCTCGACGGCCTACCGACCACGGGCGGTGTGCACGGCCAGGCCTTCCGCGACCTCGCCATGGAAGCCGAAGTCCTAGAGATGACGCGCAAGATCGGCATCGGCGCGCAGTTCGGCGGCAAGTATTTTTGCCACGATGTGCGCGTGATCCGCCTGCCCCGCCACGGCGCTTCGGTGCCGGTCGGCATCGGTGTTTCCTGTTCCGCCGACCGTCAGATTCTCGGCAAGATCAGCCGCGACGGCATCTACCTTGAACAGCTGGAGACCAATCCCGTCCAGTTCATGCCTGATATCAAGAGTGAGAAACTTTCCGGCGACGTCATTAAGATCGACCTCAACCAGCCCATGAGCGAGATCCGCAAGATCCTCAGCCGCTACCCCACCAAGACCCGCGTCTCGTTGACCGGGCCTATGGTGGTCGCGCGCGACATCGCCCACGCCAAGCTGAAAGAGCGCCTCGACCGTGGCGAAGGGCTTCCCGATTACATCAAGCAGCATCCGATCTATTACGCCGGGCCGGCCAAGACTCCCAAAGGCTACGCCTCAGGCGCCTTCGGTCCGACCACGGCGGGGCGCATGGATTCCTACGTTGACGAGTTCCAGGCCCACGGCGGCTCGATGGTCATGCTGGCCAAGGGCAATCGCTCGAAGGTCGTAACCGAGGCCTGCAAGAAACACGGCGGATTCTACTTGGGCTCGATCGGCGGCGCCGCCGCCCTGCTCGCGGAAAACTCCATCAAGAAGGTCGAAGTCCTGGAATACGGCGAACTGGGCATGGAAGCCGTGTGGAAAATCGAGGTCGAGGACTTCCCGGCGTTCATCGTCGTCGACGACAAAGGCAACGATTTTTTCTCGCAGCTTTAGAGCGCCGACGGCGCTCCATACTCCACCCTCGTGCTTTGGCGCCGGTGGCGCATCACACTCCGCCGTCATCCCCGGGCTTGACCCGGGGATCCAGGGTAAATGAAGCGCTGTCGGCATATTGAACGAACCGTCCTTCCAGCAAACACCAGTGATTGCGGCAGCCGTTCATCGCTACTGCTCTGGATCCTCGGGACGCGCTTCGCGCGCCCAAGGATGACAATTGAGTTGGGAGTCGGCCATGCCTGATTTCATCCACAACGGCCCATCCTCCGCGCCCCTCACCATTGTTCTGGCGCACGGCGCGGGCGCGCCCATGGACACGCCCTTCATGAATTTCTTCGCCGAAGGACTGGCCGCGCGAGGTCACCGCGTCGCCCGGTTTGAGTTTCCTTACATGGCCACGCGCCGCGAGAACGGCAAACGCCGACCGCCCGACCGCCAGCCGGTTTTGTTGGAGACGTGGCGGGCCGTGATCGCCGACCTCGGCGCTTCGCGCCTTGTCATCGGCGGCAAGTCCATGGGTGGGCGCATGGCCAGCCTGATCGCCGACGAAAAGAAAGTTAAGGGCCTCATTTGCCTCGGCTATCCGTTTTACGGTGCCGGCCGTAAGGACAAGCCGCGCACATCCCACCTCGTCGCCCTCAAGACTCCTACACTTATATGTCAGGGCACGCGCGATCCCTTAGGCGACTGTGAGGCAGTCTCGGCCTTGGCGCTTTCGCCCGCCATCCACGTCCACTGGGCGGAAGACGGCGACCACGACCTCAAGCCGCGTAAGGCCTCCGGACTGACGCAGGACCAAAATCTGACGGCCGCCCTTGACGCCGCCGCCACATTCCTTGCAGTTTTGGGTTGAAAGCGAGGCAATGATGTCCACCCGCACCGAAACCGACACCATGGGGCCTGTCGGGGTTCCCGCCGACCGCTATTGGGGGGCCCAGACCCAACGCAGTATTGAGAACTTCAAGATCGGCGGCGAGCGCATGCCGCTCGCCTTGGTCCGCGCCTTCGGCACCCAGAAGCGCGCAGCGGCCCTGGCCAATAAGATTCTCGGCGAACTGCCGGCGGAGATCGCCGACGTCATCGCCCAAGCCGCCCAGGAAGTCGCCGACGGCAAGCTCGACGACGAGTTTCCGCTGGTGGTCTGGCAGACCGGTTCCGGCACCCAGACCAACATGAACGCCAACGAAGTCATCGCCGGGCGTGCCAACGAAATCCTCACCGGCAAGAGGGGCGGCAAAAGCCCGGTTCATCCCAACGACCACGTCAACCTCGGCCAGTCGTCCAACGATAGTTTCCCGGCGGTCATGCACATCGCCGTTGCCCAGGAAGTGACCTTGCGGCTGATGCCGGCATTGGAAAGACTCCATGGCAGCCTCGACAACAAGGCCGAGGCCTTCGCCGAGATCGTCAAGATCGGCCGGACTCACTTGCAGGACGCAACGCCCTTGACGCTCGGCCAGGAATTCTCGGGCTACGCCGCCCAGGCCGGCTACGGCGTCGAGCGTTTGAAAGCCACCATGCCCCGCCTCACGCGCCTTGCCCAGGGCGGTACGGCTGTCGGCACCGGCCTCAATTCCAAGAAGGGCTTCGCTGACAAGTTCTGCGGCGAGCTGCGCAAACAGACCGATATCGCGTTCTGGCCATCGACGAACTTTTTCGAATCCCTGGCGACGCACGATGCCATGGTCGAAGTCTCCGGCGCTTTGAACACCATCGCCGTATCGCTCATGAAAATCGCCAACGATATCCGCCTGCTGGCGTCGGGCCCGCGCTCGGGCCTTGGCGAATTGATCCTGCCCGCCAACGAGCCCGGCTCTTCGATCATGCCCGGAAAAGTTAACCCAACACAGGCCGAGGCCCTGACCATGGTTTGCGCCCAAGTCATGGGCAACCACATGACGATCTCGGTCGCCGGGTCCCACGGTCATTTGGAACTCAATGTCTTCAAACCGGTGATCGCCTACAACATCCTGCAGTCGATCCGCCTGCTCAGTGACGCCATCGTCAGCTTTGTCACCCATTGCGTAAGCGGCTTGAAACCCGACAAAGCGGCGATTGCCCACCATGTCGAGAATTCACTGATGCTGGTGACGGCGCTGGCGCCGCATATCGGCTATGACAAATCCGCCCAGATCGCCAAGTCCGCCCACGCCGAAAGCTTGACGTTGAAGCAGGCGGCGTTGAAATCGGGCCACGTTACCTCGGCGCAGTTTGACGCGTGGATCAAACCCGCCGAGATGACTGGTCCGCATGATTGAGACTGTATGTCTGAAGTGAAGAAGCGCTCGGTGGACATCGCCGGTCATCGCACCAGCGTATCGATCGAGGCGCCGTTTTGGGACGCGCTGCGCGACATCGCCCTGCGCAAAAAAACCTCTATCAACACGCTGATTGCCAACGTCGACGGCGCACGTAACGGCAACCTTTCCAGCGCCATCCGCGTCTTTGTGCTGCGCGAGCTGCAGAAGCAAAACCGAATCTAGGGCGAGACCGGCAGCAGCATGATGTTCGGAAGATCGAGCGCGCCTTTGATCGTGATGGCCACGGTCTCGGGACGCGCGGCCGCTCCCGGGGTCCGCGATTCCAATCTGAGTTTGCCCGCGAGATCCACCTGCCAGCCTGGCAGATCGATCATGCCGGTAAAGGCGCCGCCGTAGGATTTCGACGCCACGGTGGCGTCCTCGATCTTGATCCGCCCCGCCGTGGCGGAAACCCGCGATTCGAGCGTCACCGGTCCCCCGCCTTGCGAACCGGACGCCAATCCCTCGAGCTGGTTGGCGGCAGCAACCGCGCCCAGGAGCCCCGAGATGACGCCGCTGCCGGCATCGGCCGTCGTGATCTTGACGGTGCCCGAGCCGGCGAGGCCGGCCACCAAGGCCGCCGGGCTCGCCCCCTGCGTGCGGAAACTCCCAGCGAAATCGGCCTTGCCTCCCGACTTGAGGCCGCCGGTTTCGCCCCCCGTTCCACCATTCACCGATGCCGCGACAGCGCCGAGGTCGCCGCCGAGAAATGCCAATTCACCTTGAAGCGACGGCACGGGCAATGCCGATGCGCGCAAATAAATTTGCCCCGGCGCGCCGAACACCTTGCCGTTCCAGTCGACGATCTCCGCGGCATCGTCGGCGACGACAATCCGGCAGGAAAAATCGCGCACGGCGATCCCCCGCAGACTGAGAGAGCGGCCTGAGAGTTCGATTGTCCCACGCCATCCGCTCAAAAATCGCCAGTCGAAGGACTCATCGGACCAGGCCGATGCGATCGCGGCACCGCGCGCATTGCCCTGGACAGGACGTGTCGCGACCGGGCGCGGGGTGATCTGGCGCGGGGTGATCTGGCGCGCGGGGGACTCGCGCGGCCAGAGCTTGTCGACCGCCAGTGCGACGCCGCTCAATGATCCCGTGACCTCCGGGAGACCTTGCCCGCGCGCGATGTTCAACGATCCGGTAATAGCATGCTCGCCGATGCGAAATTCAAGGGCTTCGATTTTCGTCTCGGACCGCTGGTGGGTCACCTGGGCGGTAAACTTGACCGCGCCGGGATCAGCCAGATTGAGCGGCCACGGCGCGCCGGCGGCCTTCAGGAGCGCGGCGTAACTGGGCTCCGAGGCTTCGACCTTCAGCGTCAGATGGGGCTGATGGTCCAGTGTCAAAGCCTGACCGTCGGCGCGAATCGAAAGGTTGGCGGCCTTGAGGGTCGCGGTAAGGTCGGCCTGGGCGAGGCCGCCCTTGACGACTCCCGTGAGCGAAACCGGCGAGAGTGACCGGAGCGGCGTTGGCACCTCAAATCCGAAGGCGCGACCAACCCTGACCAAATCGGGCGTGCTCAGGTCAAACTTTAGATTGTCGAAGTTTGGGCTCACGCCGAAGCCGCCAATGCCGCCGCTGAACCATGCCGTGGCGCCGCCGACATTTTCAAAGGATGCGCTCCGCACGGTCAGTGTCGCGTCCTTGAGCGCAAGATCAAGCCCGACCTTGCCGTTGGCGATGCCGCCCGCCGTAACTGAATCGATTCGCAGACGCATCTCGGCATCAAAATCGGCCAAAGCGGAAAACGCCGTGAATGTCGGCGTGACCCCGTAAGTCGTGGGCTTATCCGGCGGGCTGCCGCCGGAGGCGACCGCTGCCTCGGGAGTCGGCTCCTTGAACAACGGCGCATAGATATCGATATTGAGCGCGTTGACCGCGAGGTCGAGGCCCATTGTTGAACGCGCGCCGCCTTCGCGCGCCCAGGACATGCTCCCGGTGATAGCGCTGGTGTCGATGGTTGCGGAAATGTCTCCGAGCGCGATGCGTGCCGGCGTGCCTTGCAGCCCCGCGCGCAGCGTCGCATTGCTCAGCCGGCCGGGCAGACGCCGCGCGGGATCGATATCGAAGCCGAGCCAGGCGAGCATGCCGCGCAGATCTCCGGTCTGCATATCGAGAATGCCTTCGAACACCGGCGCCTGCTCCAGCCGGACCAGACCGGCAGCCTTGACGTAGGTTGCGGCGGGAAGTTCGACCGAGGCATCGGAGACGGTCAGCACGCCCTCGGCGATCGAGGCTGCGAGCGCGCCACCGCGCAGCGTCTGACCGCGATAGGACAATACCGGAATCCGTACGCCGATCTTCGCGTTGGTTTTTTTGAAGGCCGTCAACAAGCCGACATTCGTCAGCGGCGGGGCCGCCGCCTGGGCGTGGGCGGTCTTTACCACGGCAAATTTATTTCGCGTTGCAAAGGATTTCGGAATGCTCGCGTTAGCTTCAGCAAACCGCCAAGCCTCCACTTGCACCGTACCGACCTCGATGGTCAGATCGATCATGGGCGAGGCGTCGGGATTTCCATCGGCCGCGCGCCAATTCAACGTGCCCCGCGCCGGTGTGCCGCCGATATCGGCGACCAGCGGATCGGCGAAAACAGCGCTACGGTTTCCCCGGATCTTGGCGTCGAGGGAAAGTGCGCCTTGCAGGGCCTGCGGGAGAAGCGAAGCCGCATCGACCAGGTCCAAGGACGCCATCAACGCCGCCGCGGTTGCGCTCGCGATATTGAGATCACCGCGAACCTCCCAGTCACGAGAGGGCGCAAACGTTCCTGAGAACTTGGCGGCGGTATCGGCCTCGGCAAGACCCAAAGTAGCCGACACCGTGTTCACCCCACCACCGACGCGGCCGATGACAGCGTTGAGCGTCATCGGAACGTCGGCGACAACAAAATTCCCGGCAATCGTAACCGGCGCCACTTGCGGTGCGCCTACGGCCAGATCGACGCCGTGCACGGTAAATATCGCGCCATCGGCGCTGTCGCGAAGGCTGGCGACCCCACCCTCGATCACCACGCGTTCCACGTCCCAATCGAACGGTGTCGTCGCTGAATCCGAAGGCACCGGCGATGCCTGGGAGCGCTCCGATGCCAGGAAAGCGGGCAAGAAATCGATCCGGCCTTCCAGATCGCGCGTTAGGCGGGCCTCGGGGCGCATGAGGACAAGTTCGCGGAACGCGAACTCGCCCTTCAGCAGGGGGAAAACCGCTAGGCGCGCGCTGAGGCGCTCGATCGCGACAAAATCGTCGGCGACCGCCCCGTTGATCCGCACTTCGTTGGCGTTGAAGGCCGGGCGCGGCAACAATACAAAGTCCACGTCGCCGTCGATCGAAACTTTGCGACCGGTGGCGGCGAATAAGCGTTCGGCGAAGGCCGCGCGGTAGGGCGTCCAGTCGATCAGGTTCGGCGCAACCAGAAGCCCGCCAAGAGTTATCAATACGCCCGCCGCCGCGAGCAGCGCCTTGACGAAAACCGGTGAACGCAGCGAGATCAGAATGCGCCTTCCGCGAGGGCCATCAGCGATTTGCTGCCGGCGCGCATAACCGCATCCAGCCCACCGACCTGCGGCAGCAGTCGTTGCATGAAATAGCGACCGACATGCAGCTTGGTGGCTGTGAATTCGGCGTCGCTGTCCTTCTTGGCCAGGGCTGCTTCGATCATCGACACCCACATCCAGGCAAACGCCGTCAACCCGAACAGGCGCAAATAGTCGTTGGCGGCGGCGGCGCGCGCGTTCGGGTCGTGCTTAGATTCTTCAAGCAGCCAGGCGGTTGCGGCCTTCAGCCGTTCCAACGAATCCTTCAAAGGTGCCGCGAACTCGGCCATGTCGTTGCGACCGGAGACGCGGCTCAAGGTATCATCGACTTCCTTCAGCCAGCCGGTGAACAGGCGTCCGCCGTCGATGCCGAGTTTGCGCCCCACCAGGTCCAGCGCCTGGATGGTGTTGGTGCCTTCGTATATTTGCGTGATGCGAACATCGCGCACCAGCTGCTCCATGCCGTGTTCGCGGATGTAGCCGTGGCCACCCAGAACTTGCAAACAAGCATTGGCGATTTCCGAGCCGTAGTCCGTGCCACCGGCCTTAACAATCGGCGTCATCAGGCCAACCATGTCGTCGGCGCGTTGGCGGACCTCGGCGTCGGGATGTTTGTGGGAAATATCCACCTGGATGTGAGTCCAAACCGAGAGCGCGCGCAAGGCTTCGACAATCGCGCGGGACGCCAGCAAGCGGTTGCGAATGTCGGGATGAACGATGATCGGATCGGCGGCCTGGTCGGGACGCGAAGGCGTCGCCGCGGCGCGGCCCTGCAGGCGGTCCTTGGCGTAGGTGACAGCACTTTGATAGGCGACCTCGCCGACGCTGATGCCCTGGCTGCCGACGAACAGGCGCTCCTTATTCATCATCACGAACATACCCGCGAGGCCCTTGTGCGGCTGACCCACCAGCCAGCCCTTGGCGCCGTCGAAGTTCATGACGCAGGTGACCGAACCCTTCATCCCCATCTTATGCTCGATCGATCCGGCGGCGGCGGCGTTGGGCTTGCCCGGCGAGCCGTCGGCGTTGGGCAGGAACTTTGGCACCAGGAACATCGAAATGCCCCGGCTGCCTTCGGGCGCATCGGGCAGGCGCGCGAGGACCAGGTGGACGTGATTCTCGGTCATGTCGTGCTCGCCGGCGGAAATGAAAATCTTGGTGCCGGTGACGCTGTAGCTGCCGTCACTGTTCGGTACCGCCTTGGTGCGCAAAAGGCCGAGGTCCGAGCCGGCATGGGACTCGGTCAGGCACATGGTGCCTTGCCATGCGCCGCTGATCAGCTTGGGCAAATAGACTTTCTTCTGCTCGGGTGTACCGAAGGCCGTGAGCGCGAGAATCGTACCTTGCGTCAAGCCGGGATAGAGGCCGAGCGAGAGGTTGGCCGAACCGACCATCTCGCCCACCAGGTAGTCGATGGTTTCGGGCAAACCCTGACCGCCAAATTCAGGATCGGCCGTCAGGCCGCACCAGCCGCCCTCGGCATATTGTTTGTAGGCCTCCCTGAAACCCTTGGGGGTCGTGACCTTGCCGTCCTTGATGGTGCAGCCTTCCTGGTCGCCGCTCTGGTTGATCGGGAAGAGCACGCCTTCGCACAACTTGGCGCACTCATCGAGGACCGCATCCATGACATCGGCGGTGGCGTCGGCAAACCCGGGCAATGCCGTCAACGTGTCGGCGGCGCCAAAAACGTCGTGCAGCACAAAGCGCATTTCGCGCAAAGGAACGGAGTAGGTCGTCATCGAGTTCTCCCTTTTGGCTTCCCGTCCAAGGGACCGTAAAGCCGCCGATTTCACTGCCTATCAGTTAGCATATGTCGCGGATTTAGACAAATTCGGAGCATCGGCGAACGCACCGGTATATAATCAGGCTTGCTCCAGCGTGGCTGGTCCCGATCTTCGTTTCTTTGTTCATGACTCTTGTCATCAAAACGCTCGCATCGCCCAACTTCGGACCCCGCCTCGCCATCGACGGCAGCGTCCGCGTGCGCCACTTGGTCGTGCACTACACCGGCATGAAATCCTGCCAGGAAGCCCTTGATCGCCTATGCGATGCCAAGGCCGAGGTTAGCGCGCACTATGTCGTCGACGAAGATGGCGCGGTTTACTGCCTGGTGGCCGAGGATAAACGCGCCTGGCACGCCGGCGCTTCGTTCTGGCGCGGCGTTCATGACATCAACAGCACGTCGGTCGGAATCGAGATCGTCAATCCCGGTCATGAATACGGTTATCGCCCATTTCCCACACCGCAGATCGAGGCGTTGATCACACTTGCGCAGGGCACCATGCTCCGTCACGGCATCGCTGCTTGCGATGTGTTGGGCCACTCCGACGTGGCTCCGGGACGTAAAACCGATCCCGGCGAGCTGTTTCCGTGGCGGGAGCTCGCCACCCACGGCATCGGCCTTTGGCCCGAGGACACGGTCACGGTTCCCGGTCATCCGGACTTGAACCGAGCTTTGCGCAGGCTCTCGGAAATCGGCTACGCGGTGCCGATGACCCCGGAACTCGGCAGCGACATCCTGCGCCCGGAGTCCGCGGTCACCGACGTTATTGCCGCCTTTCAATCGCGCTATCGCCAGGACCGGGTCGACGGGCTGCTTGATAGCGCCACCGCCGCGCGCATCGCCGCCGTGGCCGTACGCTTCGCATCATCCCGGGCCAATACTTGACGCCGGGCCAATACTTGACGCCGGGTAAGCCGCCGCTCATTGTACGGTCGCGCCAGATGGCTGGATGGCCGCTCTTTGCTCACGCAAAGGGAGGAAAGTCCGGGCTCCACGGAAGCAAGGTGCCGGATAACGTCCGGCGGGGGCAACCCCAGGGAAAGTGCCACAGAAAACAAACCGCCGACCCGCCCGTAAAAGGGTGTGCCGGTAAGGGTGAAATGGTGCGGTAAGAGCGCACCGCGCGGCTGGTAACAGCGGCGGCAAGGTAAACCCCACCTGGAGCAAGACCAAATAGGGACGGCCGTTCGGGTAGCTTGCTACGCCGAAAGGTGGGTTTCCGCACCGTCGTCCGGGTCGGTCGCGTCGAGGTGCGCAGCAATGCGCATCCCAGAGGAATGGCCATCCATTGAGTTTCGACTCAGGGACAGAACCCGGCTTATAGGCCATCTGGCGCAATTTTCTACGCGGCCGCGGCCGACGCCAGCGCGGCGAGCGCTGCCTTGGGATTGCGTGCGACGACCAGCAACAGCGAGCGTGCCGCCGGGTCGATGGCGTTGCGCCCCTGTTCCCAATTGCGCAGGGTTGCGACAGGGATGCGCAACGCTGCCGCAAACGCTTCCTGGGTCATGTCCAGCCGTTTGCGAATGACCTGCGGCGTGAACACATCCTCGACCCGAGGCGCGCGCGCCGTGGTTTCGCCGTCCTCGCGCATGTGACGGCGAATGTCGCTTTCAGTGGTCGCGGCGATTTTCGCCCGGTCCATCTTGGGCTTTGCGGCTTTGATCGCCTTTAGAGACTTACGCGCCATTGCCATAACTCGATTTCCTTTTTCCGGGCGCGGCGGGCGGAAATGATGCGGCGCACGTCGCCGCGATCCGTATAGACCACCGCCAACAGTACGCCTTCGACCGCACCTACAGCAACGACGCGCGCTTCGCCCCAGGTATCGCGTACGTCGCACCACTCAATCACAGGGCCGTCGAAGATCAACGCCGCCGCGTCGAACCCGAACCCGCGTTCTTCAAAATTGCGCTGGCTCTTTGCCGAATCCCACGCGAAGTCCATAGTGGATACTACGCTAACCGCGTAGTTCTTGCAATAGCGCCACTACGCGATCCGCGTAGTCCGCGGGCCGTTGCTGGGAGGTTCCGGCGATCCACACGCCGAAAGGTGGGTTTCCGCACCGTCGTCCGGGTCGGTCGCGTCGAGGTGCGCAGCAATGCGCATCCCAGAGGAATGGCCATCCATTGAGTTTCGACTCAGGGACAGAACCCGGCTTATAGGCCATCTGGCG